>NZ_DUOE01000109.1 GCF_012838985.1 Corynebacterium sp.
ACGAGGGCTGGGCCGTCGGCGGCCTGCTCGTCGACGAGGTCCTGCTGGCCACCGGCCACGCCGCCACCTGGCCCGGCTCCCTGGAGCACGCCGACCTGCCGGTGCCCGTCGTCATGCCGTACCCGGCCTCGAATCTGCAGGCCATCGGCCCTCAGGACCGCGTGCTCGTACGCGGTGCCGCGCTGACCTTCATCGACGTCATCCGCGCGTGCGATCCGGAGGTGTTCATCCCCGTCACCCGCACGGGCCGCCTCATGGAGGTCAAGCCCGAGTTCGACGGGGTGGAGGCCGACGACATCATCGCCGCCGGGAAGGCCCTGCTTATCGACGCCCCCGACATCGCCGCCCTCGTCGATGCCCTGGCCGTCACCGCGCGCCGCCTCCTCGAGCGCGCCGGCCGGGACGGCGATGTCGACGCCGTGCTCGCCGGCACCGACCGCGACGACCCGGACGCCGCCTGGGCCGTCGGCCTGGCGTGGCGTGAGTGCTACACGGCCATCGTCGGGCGTGCCTCCTACGACGGCCGCGACAGTCTCGCGGGCTTCGGGGAGCTGTGCCGCCGCCTCGAGCGCGTCGCGTTCGGCCCGCCGCCCGAGAGCGTGGCCCACCTGGAGCAGCTCGTCGAGTCCGGGAAGGTCGACCTCACCCACCTGGGCCGCGGCAACGAGGACCTCGCCGACCTCGTCCGCGAGCTCGACGTCACGGTCGTCATCGACGCGGTCATCCCGCCGCCCGGCGTCGTCGACGGCACCCTCGAGGCCTGGCTCGTCGATGAGGGCCTGGCGCGCGTGCGCCCCGGTACCCGCGGCCTCGACGTGGCCCCCGACGGCACGGTCGTCGGCCAGACGAACCTCGCCGCGGTGGGACGCATGACCGAGGACGTCGTCCTGGGCAACGACACCCTCTCCCGCACCCTCCACGACGTCATCCCGCGCTGGGCCCGCCGCCTCGTGCCCGGACCCGACCACGTCCACGGCATCCCGCCGCTGACCGCCCGTCTCGAGCCGTGGGCCGCCGAGCTCACCACCGACCCCGCCCGGTGCCGCTCCCTGCTCGAGGAGTTCGGCAGCCCCGTCAACGTCCTCGACCCCGGGCCGATGCTGGCCAACGTCACCGAACTGGTCGACGCCGGTGCCTCCTGCGGCATCGACACCCGCATCTTCTTCGCCCGCAAGGCCAACAAGGGCCTCGTGTTCGTCGACACCGTCCGGGACGCGGGCCACGGCGTCGACGTCGCCAGCGAGCGCGAACTCTCCCAGGTACTGGGTCGCGGCGTGCCCGGCGAGCGCATCATCCTCTCCGCCGCCATCAAGCCGGACCGCCTGCTGGAGCTGGCCATCGCCAACGGCGTGACCATCTCCGCCGACTCCCGGGCCGAACTGGCCCGCATCTCGCGGCTGGCGGGGGAGCGCACCGCCCACGTCGCCCCGCGCGTCGCCCCCGACCCTGACCTTCTCCCGCCGACCCGCTTCGGTGAGCGCGTCGAGCAGTGGGCCGAGATCGGCCAGGTCCCGGGCGTGGAGATCGTCGGCCTCCACGTCCATCTCCACGGCTACTCCGCCGCCGACCGCGCGACCGCCCTGCGCGAGTGCTGCCGCCTCGTCGACCTGCTTATCGACGCCGGCCACCACCCCACCTTCATCGACCTCGGCGGCGGCGTCCCCATGAGCTACCTCGACGACGCGGAGCAGTGGCGCGACTACCACGCCGCCCGCGACGCCATGGTCGACGGCTACGCCCGGCCCTTCACGTGGAAGGCCGACCCGCTGGACACCACCTACCCCTTCCACCAGTCCCCGGTGCGCGGGGAGTGGCTGAAGGACGTGCTGTCCGGGGGAGTGGCGGAGATGCTCCGCGAGCGCAGCCTGCGTCTGCACCTCGAGCCGGGCCGCAGCCTGCTCGACGGGTGCGGCGTCATCCTGGCGGAGGTGGCCTTCGTCAAGGAGCGTTCCGACGGTCTGCCCCTTGTCGGGCTGGCCATGAACCGCACCCAGTGCCGCACCACCTCCGACGACTACCTCATCGACCCGCTTCTGGTCACCGACCGCACGACAGGCGAGGAGGTGGAGGCGTTCCTCGTCGGCGCCTACTGCATCGAGGACGAGCTCATCCTGCGCCGCCGCATCCGCTTCCCGTACGGTGTGGAGCCGGGCGACGTCATCGCCATCCCCAACGCCGCCGGCTACTTCATGCACATCCTCGAGAGCGCCTCGCACCAGATCCCGCTGGCGAAGAACGTGGTGTACCCCGGCACGCTCGACGACATCGACCGTTAACGGCCTCGCGGGCGGTCCAGCTGCCGCTCGAAGGCCGCAAGGTGGCGCTGCGAGCCGTCGATGAGGAACTGGAGCAGCTCCCGCAGCTCCGTGTCATCCTCCGGGGTGGCAGCCAGGTCGTTCTCGAGCTCCGTGATGTCCCAGGTCTCGAAGTCGACGCCCACCTGGTACGCCGCGGTCTCGCTTTCCAGGCCGCGGGCGAGGAGGTCGTCGTACAGCTCCTGCAGCTCCGGGTCGGTGAACTCGCCCGGCACCCTGGTGCGGGGATCGTCGGTACCGGCGGCGTCGAGCACACGGAGCACGGCGTCCTGGTGGCCGACCTCCCCGCGGGTGATGTTGGAGAACACCTGCGTGCCGTAGTTCTCGTCGAAGGCGGTGTAGAGGTCATGGGCGACCTTCTCCTCCTCGATGAGGCGCTGGAGGAGGGCGTCGCGGTCGTCGGTGTCAGCGGCCTCGGTGGCCTCGGTGGCCTCGGTGGTCACGGACGTGTCGGTGGTGGTCTCGGGCGTGTCGGTGCACGCGCCCAGCGCGAGGGCGGGGACGAGCACGAGGGCGGGGAGCAGTGTGGTTCTCATATCCGGTGCAACACCGCCCGGGCCGCAAAAATTACCACCGGGGTATGCGGGGCTACAATGAGCGCGACAGGGCCTCGGCCGCGTCCGTGAGGGCCGCGCCCCACTTCTCCGCGGGGTGGGGGCGCAGGCGTTCCGACGGCCCGGACACGGAGAGCACCGCGACGAAGCGCCCGGCGGGGGTGAACACCGGGGCGGACAGGGAGGCGAGCCCCACCTCGCGCTCGGCCACCGACTCACTGACGCGCTCGGCCTCGACGCGCGCGAGATCGGAAGGATCGAAGGTGACGTCGGGGAGGATGGCGTCGCGAAGCTGGGGTGAGCCGAAGGCGAGGAACACCTTGGCGGCCGAGCCGGAGGTGAGTGCCAGCTGGGAGCCGACGGGGACGGTGTTCTGCAGGCCGACGGGCGGTTCCTGGGCGGCCACGCACGTGCGGGAGGTGCCGGTGAGCTGGTAGAGCTGCACAGATTCGCCGGTGGTGTCCACGAGGGCGGCCATGATGGGGCGGGCGGCGTCGAGAAGCTGGTCGCGGCTGCCCGTGCCCAGGGAGGTGAGGGCGGGGCCGGTGGTCCAGCGGCCGTCCTCGCCGCGGGCGAGGATGCGGTGGGTCTCCAGGGCGGTGGCCAGGCGGTGGGCGGTGGCGCGCGGCAGTCCGGTGGTCTCGCAGAGCTCGGTGAGCGAGAGAGGATGCGGGGCGACGGCCATCATGATCGCGACCGAACGATCCAGCACCTTGATGCCTGACACTGCGCTATACTGTCCCATACCACGATACTAACATCTCACCCAGTGAGATTTACACAGATGGAAAGGTGGCATCCATGGCCGAGAAGCTGACGCTGGCCGAGAAGGTGTGGAACGACCATATTGTCGCGAAGGGCGAGAACGGCGAACCCGATCTCCTCTACATTGACCTGCAGCTCCTGCACGAGGTGACCTCCCCGCAGGCCTTCGACGGACTGCGCCTGGCCGGCCGTAAGCTGCGCCGCCCGGACCTGCACCTGGCCACCGAGGACCACAACGTCCCCACCGAGGGCATCCAGACCGGCTCCCTCCTGGAGATCAAGGAGGCCACCTCCCGCACGCAGGTCGAGACCCTGCGCAAGAACTGCGAGGAGTTCGGCATCCGCCTGCACCCCATGGGTGACGTCAAGCAGGGCATCGTCCACACCGTCGGCCCGCAGCTCGGTGCCACCCAGCCGGGCATGACCATCGTCTGCGGTGACTCCCACACCTCCACCCACGGTGCCTTCGGTTCCATCGCCATGGGCATCGGCACCTCCGAGGTCGAGCACGTCATGGCCACCCAGACGCTGCCGCTCAAGCCGTTCAAGACCATGGCCATCGAGGTCTCCGGCGAGCTGCAGCCGGGCGTCACCGCCAAGGACCTCATCCTGGCGATCATCGCCAAGATCGGCACCGGCGGCGGCCAGGGCCACATCATCGAGTACCGCGGCGAGGCCATCGAGAAGCTCTCGATGGAGGCCCGCATGACCATCTGCAACATGTCCATCGAGGCCGGTGCCCGCGCCGGCATGGTCGCCCCCGACCAGAAGACCTTCGACTACGTCGAGGGCCGCGAGTTCGCCCCGAAGGGCGCCGACTGGGACGCCGCCGTCGAGTACTGGAAGACCCTGCCGACCGACGAGGGCGCCGAGTTCGACACCGTCGTCGAGATCGACGGCTCCGCGCTCACCCCGTTCGTCACCTGGGGCACCAACCCGGGCCAGGGCCTGCCGCTGTCCGCGAACGTCCCGGACCCGGAGGACTTCACCAACGAGGCCGACAAGGCCGCCGCGGAGAAGGCACTGGCCTACATGGACCTCACCCCGGGCACCCCGCTGCGGGACATCAGGATCGACACCGTCTTCCTGGGCTCCTGCACCAACGCCCGCATCGAGGACCTGCGCGCCGCTGCCGAGGTCGTCGAGGGCCGCACCATCGCCCCGGACACCCGCATGCTCGTCGTCCCGTCCTCGACGCTGGTCAAGCAGCAGGCCGAGGAGGAGGGGCTGGACAAGATCTTCACCGACTTCGGCGCCGAGTGGCGCACCGCCGGCTGCTCCATGTGCCTGGGCATGAACCCGGACCAGCTGGCCCCGGGCGAGCGCTCCGCCTCCACCTCGAACCGTAACTTCGAGGGCCGGCAGGGCCCGGGCGGCCGCACCCACCTGGTGTCCCCGCCGGTCGCCGCCGCCACCGCCGTCCTCGGCCACCTGGCTTCCCCCGCAGACCTCTGACCACGCCGACCACCAAGGAGATAAAAACAGTGGAGAAGTTCACCACCCACACCGGCGTCGGCGTCCCGCTGACCCGCTCGAACGTCGACACCGACCAGATCATCCCCGCCGTCTACCTCAAGCGCGTCACCCGCACGGGCTTCGATGACGGCCTGTTCGCCGAGTGGCGCAAGGACGATTCCTTCGTCCTCAACCAGGAGCCCTACCGCAACGGCTCCGTGCTGGTCGCCGGCCCCGACTTCGGCACCGGCTCCTCCCGTGAGCACGCCGTCTGGGCCCTCATGGACTACGGCTTCCGCGTCGTGCTGTCCCCGCGCTTCGCCGACATCTTCCGCGGCAACTCCGGCAAGGCCGGCCTGCTGGCCGCCCAGATGGAGGAGGCCGATATCGAGCTGCTGTGGAAGCAGCTCGAGGCTGAGCCGGGCCTGGAGATCACCGTCGACCTCGAGTCCCGCACCGTCACCGCCGGCGAGAACACCTACCAGTTCTCCGTCGACGACTACACCCGCTGGCGCCTCATGGAGGGCCTCGACGACATCGGCCTGACCCTGCGCGACGAGCAGGCCATCACCGACTACGAGGCGAAGCGCCCCGTGTACAAGCCGACCATCACCGCGGAGGTGTGAGTCATGTCCGACAACCGTTTCGACGAGGGAATCCGCATCCGCCGCGAGGTCATGGGCGACGATTTCGTCGACGCCGCCCTGACCCGCAACGCCGGCACCGACGGCGAGGACCTGCAGCACCACATCACCGCCACCGTCTGGGGTTCGGTGTGGACCCGCGAGGGCCTGTCCAAGCGTGACCGCAGCCTGCTCAACATCGGCATGCTCGTCGCCCTGCGCGCGACCGAGGAACTGCGCGGACATGTCCGCGGCGGCCTGCGTAACGGCCTGACCCGCGAGGAGATCACCGAGGCGATCATCCACGCCTCCGGCTACTGCGGCGCACCGGCCGCCCTCTCCGCGATGAAGGTCGCCCAGGAGGTGCTCGTCGCCGAGCTGGGCCCTATTTCGCCGGAAGCGGACTAGTCAGGTAGTCAGCACCCGTCAGCTGTCCGTCGTTGAAGGACAGCACCCACACGGACGCCTTCTTCGCCTTGATCTCATCGAGCGGGAGGCGTCCGTTCGCGCTCAACCAGGCGATCATCCCCGGGATCGCCTCCCCCTGGGAGACGACGACGGAGGTGCCGCCGGCGTCGATGAGCTCCCGGAAACGCCGCTGGCAGGCGACCTGGTTCTCCAGCCACGCCTCATCGCCGAAGAGCTTGTCGACGACCACCTCCAGCCCCAGCTCATCCGCCAGGGGAGCAGCCGTCGACTGGCAGCGGTCGGGCTCCGCGGAGTACACGGCCACCGGCTTGTAGGGCAGCAGCATGGGCACGAGCATCTCCGCCTGGCGGCGTCCCTTCTTGTCCAGCGGACGCAGGGAGTCGTCGCCGTCCCAGTTGCGGCGCTGGTGTGCCCGACCGTGCCGGATGTAGAGCACCCGGGAGGTGGCGGGCAGGCGGAAACGCTTCTCCGCCTTGTCCAGCACGAGGCGGTCGACCTCGTAGGAGAGCAGGGCACGGGCCTCCGCGATGGGCAGCCAGCGCAGCTCGTCGACCTCGCCGTTGGGGGTGAACTCACCGCCGAGGACCTCCCCGGTCCAGTAGTAGACCACCTTGGTGCGGTTCTGGACGGGGTAGGTCACCTTGCCCAGCAGCTTGCCCAGGCGGATCTCGAAGCCGGTCTCCTCGAGGATCTCGCGGGCCGCGGTCGTCGGCAGTGACTCGCCCGGATCGACCTTGCCCTTGGCCAGGGACCAGTCGTCGTAGGCGGGGCGGTGGATCAGCGCCACCTCGACGTTGTCCAGGTCGGAGAGGTCACCGCGCCACAGGACGGCTCCCGCGGCGAGCATCGCGCGGCGGAACTGTTTGGCCGGATCCGCGGGGATGACCTGGTGACGGCCGTTGACGAGCAACTCCGGAACCTGATCCTTGTCCACCTCGTGCGGCCTGTTCTTCTTCGCCATGTTTCTCCTCGGACCTCGGTTGCGGATGGGGTTCCCCTCATTTTCACCCACCTCCGGCTGATTCGCAGCACCAACCCATCCTTTAAGCTGGTTTGCAAACGAAAGAAAGTGGAGGAGCAGCGCGTGGTCAACGTAGCGATCATGGGTGCCGGATCCTGGGGTACCACCCTGGCGAAGGTCTTCGCCGACGCCGGCAACATCGTCACCCTCTGGGCCCGGCGCCCGGAGCTGGCCGAACAGATCCGCACCACCCGGACCAACCCGGACTATCTGCCGGACATCCGCCTGCCCGACTCCGTGGTCGCCACCTCCTCCGCCGAGGAGGCCCTCGACTGCGCCACCATCGTCGTCTTCGCCGTGCCGAGCCAGACGATGCGCGACAACCTCACCGCCTGGACGCCGCTGCTGCCGGCGGACTCGACGCTGGTGAGCATCTCCAAGGGCGTGGAGACCGGCACGCACCTGCGCATGAGCGAGGTCATCGCCGAGATCACCGGCGCCGACCCGACCCGCATCGCCGTGCTCTCCGGTCCGAACCTGGCCCGGGAGATCGCCGAGGAGCAGCCGGCCGCCACCGTCATCGCGTGCGTCGACGAGAACCGCGCCAAGCTGGTGCAGGCCGCCGTCGCCACGCCCTACCTGCGCCCCTACACCAACACCGACGTCGTCGGCGTGGAGCTGGGCGGCGCCTGCAAGAACGTCATCGCCCTGGCCTGCGGCGTGGCCACCGGCCTCGGCTTCGGTGAGAACACCCTGGCCACCATCATCACCCGCGGCCTGGCGGAGATCTCCCGCCTGGGGGCGGCCCTCGGCGCGGACCAGCGCACCTTCTCGGGCCTGGCCGGTCTGGGCGACCTGGTGGCCACGTGCAGCTCCCCGCTGTCGCGTAACCGTTCCTTCGGTGTGCGTCTCGGCGAGGGCGGCACCCTGGAGGAGGCGAAGAAGGCCACCCACGGGCAGGTCGCCGAGGGCGTGATCTCCTCGAACTCGGTGTTCCAGCTGGCCGAGGCGAACAAGGTGGAGATGCCCATCACGCAGGCCGTGTACGCCGTGTGCCACCGCGGACTGGACGTGCGGGACATGATCGCGGCACTGATGGGCCGGTCCCGGAAGGCGGAGTGACCGCGCGGTAGGCTTCCTGCCTATGGAACAGCGCATCACAGTGGGGGTCGTCTACGGCGGCCGCAGCACCGAACATGAGATCTCCTGCGTGTCCGCAGGAGCGGTCATGAGTCACCTCGACCCGGAGAAGTACGAGGTCGTCCCGATCGGCATCACGAAGGACGGCATGTGGACCGTCGGTGAGTCCGATCCGGGCCGTCTGCAGATCCGGGAGGGGGAGCTGCCGAGCGTCGGGGAGGGGGAGGAACTCGCACTGTCGCTGGACCCGGACGACAACGGCCTCATCCTCAACCTGGACTCCGGTCAGCCGCACGCACGCATCGACGTGCTCTTCCCGGTGCTCCACGGCCCCTACGGTGAGGACGGCACCATCCAGGGCATGCTCGAACTCATCGGTCTGCCCTACGTCGGCGCGGGTGTGCTCGCCTCCGCGTGCGGCATGGACAAGGAGTTCACCAAGAAGCTCGCCGCCGCCGAGGGGCTGCCCATCACGGCGGAGCTCATCCTGCGGGACGGGGAGACGGACATCGCGGACGTCGAGAAGCAGCGCCTGGGGCTCCCGGTGTTCGTGAAGCCGGCACGCGGTGGTTCCTCCATCGGCGTGTCCCGGGTGACCGACTGGGCGGATCTCCCGGCGGCCATCGGGGTGGCGCGTGAGTCCGACGACAAGGTCATCATCGAGGCGGAGATCGTCGGTTCCGAGGTCGAGGTTGGTGTCCTGGAGTACCCGGACGGCACGCTCGTGGCCTCCGTCCCGGCGAAGCTCAACGGCACCGGCGACTCGGAGGAGGGATTCTACGGTTTCGAGACGAAGTACCTCGACGACGTAGTCACCCCGACCATTCCGGCGCCCTTCCCCGACGAGGTCAACGACCACATCCGGGAACTGGCCGTGCGCACCTTCCGGGCGCTGAACTGCCAGGGCCTCTCGCGCGTGGACTTCTTCCTCACGGACGAGGGCCCCGTGCTCAACGAGATCAACACGATGCCCGGCTTCACGCCGATCTCGATGTACCCGCAGATGTTCGCCGCCTCCGGCGTCCCCTACGAGGAGCTTCTCGACGTCCTCGTGACTACTGCTCTGCAGTCTCCGCGGCGATGACCCGTCCCAGGCGGACCAGGACCTCGCTGCTGACGTCCTGCGGGGCGCTCACGGCGATGTCGGTCTCCCGGCCCAGCGCGAACCAGGTGGCGGCGGTGGTGCCGGTGGCGAGGATGGTGTCCTCGAACCAGACGATGTCGTCGACCTGGTTGAGCTGGATGCCCGGCTCGTAGTTCTCCGGCGGGGCGACGCCGCAGCGCAGGACGACCGGCTCCCGGCCGTTCGCGATCCAGGCGACCGTGTCCGCCTCAGGCACCTCGGTGCGCTGGTAGTCGTCGTCGGCGATGGTGTCCGGCAGGGCCTCCAGGAAGTCACCGCACACCTCGGGGGCACCGCCCTCAGCGGCCGTCAGCTGCGAGAGCGGGGCCGGGAAGGGCTCGTGGTCGGCGGCCGGCAGACCGGAGACGGCCTCCGAGAGCGCGGAGACCGGCTCGTCGTGGCGGCCCAGGGACTCCCCGTCAGCGGTGACCGCGACGATCTGCTCCCGGTCGACGGTGTACCAGGTCTGCAGGGTGGAGCCCGGGGTGGCGTCCGTGATGCGCAGCCACTCGACGCCGTCGACGGTCTCGGTGGGGGCGTAGGGGGTGTACTGCAGGGGCAGGTCGACGCCGCAGCGCAGGGTCACGCGCTCCACGGAGCTGGAGGACCAGGCGGCGACCCCGTCCGGGGCGGGCTCGAGGATCTCGGCGCGGTCGTGGCCGATGAGCTTGTCGGGGAGGGTCTCCAGGAAGGCCGTGCACTCGGGGGAGTCGGCGAGAGGGGCGGGCAGGTCACTCATCGGCACGGGCTGCTTCGCCGCCCGCTCGAACACAACCTTCGCACCGACGACGACACCGAGGACCAGTGCCACCGCCAGAACCAGGGAGAGATAGATGGCGGTCCGGCTGGAACGGCTAGTTTGGATAGCGGAGCTCATGAATCTGAAGTCTATCGAAAGGGTCGGCGTGACCAGCTTTCCCGCCCGCTATTCGGGCCCGACACTCGGTGAGGTGGGTGAACACCGCGCCATCGAGGAGATCGTCGCGGCGGCCCCGTCGCGACGCAACGGCGATGACGCGGCCGTCCTCAACCACGCCTCCCCGAACTCCCGGGCGGTGGCCACGACCGACATGCTCGTCGAGGGCCGTCATTTCCGGGTCGACTGGTCCACCCCGGAGGAGATCGGCCGCAAGTCGATCGTGCAGAACTTCGCGGACATCGAGGCCATGGGAGCCCGCCCGATCGCGGCACTCCTCGCCGTCTCCGCCCCGCCGGACACGCCGGTGTCCTACCTGCGCGGCATCGCCGCCGGCATCCACCAGAAGGTGGGGGAGTACTCGGCGGAACTGGTCGGCGGTGACCTCACCTCCGGCAACGACCTCGTCCTCTCGGTCACGGCGATCGGCTCCCTGGGCGGCTCCCGCCCCGAACTGACCCTCGACCGGGCCCGTCCCGGGCAGCGCGTCGTCGCGCACGGACAGATCGGCTGGTCCGCCGCCGGCCTGGCGCTGCTGGAGCGTTTCGGCCGTGACCTGCGCCGCATCCCGGAGCACCTCATCCCGCTCCTCGACGCCCACTTCACCCCCCGCCTCAACCCCGGGCGTGGTGTCGTGGCCCGCGCCACCGGCGCAACCTGCATGACCGACAACTCCGACGGCCTCATCGTCGACCTGTCCACCATCGCCCGCCGTTCGTCCGTGAGCATCGACCTGCACTCCGCGGACATCACGCCGCCGCCGATCATCTACGAGGCCGCCGAGATCCTCGACGCCGACCCCTGGGAGTGGGTCCTCACCGGCGGGGAGGACCACACCCTCCTGGCCACCACCGCCGGGGAACCGCCCTCCGGCTTCCGCGTCATCGGGCGTGTCGGCCGCGGCGAGGGAGTCACCATCGACGGCCAGCCCCCGCGCTACGGACACGGGTGGGTGAGCTTCTGATGGCCCTCCCCGTCCATGAGTCGTGGCAGCCGGTGCTGGCGGGCGTCGAGAAGCAGATCCACGACCTGGGGGACTTCCTCCGCGCCGAACCCGCCTTCCTGCCCCGCGGCAACGACATCCTCCGCGCCTTCCAGGACCCCTTCGAGGACGTGAAGGTGCTCATCGTGGGGCAGGACCCGTACCCCACGCCCGGGCATGCGATGGGACTGAGCTTCTCGACGCACCCCGGCGTCTGCCCCCTCCCACGCAGCCTCGGCAACATCTACCGGGAGCTGCACACGGACCTCGGGCTGCCGGTCGCCGAGGACGGCGATCTCACCCCGTGGGCGCGGCAGGGTGTGCTCCTGCTCAACAGGGTCCTCACCGTGCGTCCCGGCAAGCCCGCCTCGCACCGCGGCAAGGGCTGGGAGATCGTCACCGAGACCGCCATCCGCGCCTTGGCGGAACGCGACGCCCCGCTCGTGGCGATCCTGTGGGGACGCGACGCACAGACCGCCGCCCGCTTCCTCGGCGACACGCCGCGGATCGAGTCCCCGCACCCCTCCCCGCTGTCCGCGTCCCGGGGATTCTTCGGCTCCCGCCCCTTTTCGCGGGCGAATGAGCTCCTCGTGTCGGCGGGGGCCGAACCGGTGGACTGGCGGCTGTAGACTACGGCCTTATGTCCCATCCGCGTGAGCTAGACGGCAGCCGACTCCACGACTGGGCGACCCGTGCCGTCGCCGAGCTGTCCGCCCGCCGCGCGGAGATCAACGCCCTCAACGTCTTCCCCGTCCCCGACGCCGACACCGGCTCCAACATGGCCCACACGATGGAGGCCGCCCTCGCCGAGGTGGAGAAACTCACCGGGGACCCCGACGCCGCCGCCGTCACCGGCGCCCTGGCCGTGGGCAGCGTCCGCGGGGCACGCGGCAACTCCGGCCTCGTCCTCAGCCAGGTGCTGCGGGCCGTGGCCGACTCCGCCTCCCACGGCCGCGTCGACGGGAGCAGCATCGCCCGCTCGCTCATCCTCGCGGTCCAGCTCGTCGACCGGGCGATCGCGGAACCGGTGGAGGGAACGGTCATCACCGTCCTGCGGGCCGCGGCCGTCGCCGCCGAGTCCTGCGACGCCGCCGGGGGAACCCTGCACCAGGTGGTCACCGCCGCCGTCGAGGCCGCCCGCACCGCCCTGGCGAACACCCCCTCCCAGCTGGACGTCCTCCGTGAGGCAGGGGTCGTCGACGCCGGCGGCACCGGCTTCCTCGTCCTCCTGGAGACCCTCCTCGCGGAGATCGAGGGCACGGCCGTCCACGAGACCACCGCGGTCACCCCGGCCATGCCCACCGCCGACCTCGAGGTCACGTTCTTCTTCTCCGGCGACCTGGACCTCCTGCAGTCCCGCATCAGCCCCCTCGGCGACAGCCTCGTCATCGCCCGCGCCGACGACACCTCCGGCCGCGTCCACATCCACTCCCGCGACGCCGGCCGTGTCATCGAGACCTCCTACGCCACCGGCCAGGTCAGTGACCTGCGCCTCGAGGTGCTTCCCGACGCCCCCCGGGTCGACGCCCCCCGCCGCGTCATCGTCGCCGTCACCCCGCCCGGCTCCGTCGCCGAGCTCTACCGCGAGGCCGGCGCCATCGTCGTAGCGCCGGGCGAGGACGTCGTCTCCCGGATCCTCTCGCAGGTCCGCTCCTCCCGCGCCCAGGAACTCATCCTCCTGCCCAACGGACTGCTCGACCGCCGCCAGCTCGTCTCCGTGGAGCGCGCCACCCACGCCTTCGAGCAGACCTTCATCATCGTGCCCACCGGCCGCCTCATCACGGGGATCGCCGCCCTCAGCGTCCACGACGCCGACGCCCCCATCGGCGTCGCCGCCTACACCATGACCGAGGCCGCCGCCTCCATGCGCACCGACATCATCCCCACCACCCTCAACGGCTCCGTCGAGGACGCCGTCTCCGGGGTGTGCCGCGACATGCTCGCCACCGGCGGTGAGCACGTCATCCTGCTGACGGGGACGGGGACGGAGGTGGACGTCGAGAAGCTCACCACGGACCTCGGCGTCGACGTCCTCGCCTTCCCCGCCGACGGGCTGGGACACCTCGTGGAGATCGGGGTCGAGTAGACGTGCTCGGCTGGAGCGACGACCGACCGCTCACGGAGGTCCTCCCCAAGAAGGAGGCCACCGCCCTGCGCAAGGCTTTCGGCTACACCACCTGCATGGACCTCCTGCAGCACACACCCCGCGCCTGGTCCCGCCACGGCTCCGACGTGCTCGCCGACGACGCCGTCGAAGGCGACATGATCACCTGCGTAGGCAGCGTCCTCGACGTCAACGTCTTCCAGCGAGACAAGACGCACATCACCCGCGTCACCATCACCGACGGCCACAACCGCTTCACCGCGTCCTTCTTCAACTCCCGCTGGCTGCCCAAGGTCCTCACCCCCGGCAGACGCGCCATGTTCTCCGGCAAGCTGAACTTCTACCGCGGCACCCCGCAGCTCCAGCACCCGGACTTCCTCGTCCTGCCCGGACCGGGGGAGAAGATGACAGGCTCCGGCTCCCTCAAAACCATCGCCCTCTACGGCGACCCCGACGAACTCTTCGACGGCCTCGACCACATCCCCATCTACCCCGCCCGCGCCGCCCTGGCCTCCTGGCGCATCATGGCCGCCATCCGCCACATCCTCGCCACCCTCGACCCCGTCCCGGAACCCCTAGGCGAGGTCCCCGAAGGCCTGGTCAGCTTCGACGACGCCCTCCGCGGCGTCCATTTCCCCGGACCCGAGGGCCCCGAACCCCACCTCGAACGCCTCAAGTACAACGAGGCGCTCACCCTGGGGCTGGTCATGGCGCTGCGCCGCCTCGACACCCTCCGCCGCGACGCACCCCCCATGCCACCGCGTGACGACGCCCACCGCGCCGGGCTGCTCGGAGCCCTGCCCTATGAACTCACGTCCGGGCAGCTCGACGTCATCGCCGAGATCACCCGGGACCTCGCGGCCGGCGACCCCATGAGCCGCCTCCTCCAGGGTGAGGTCGGCTCCGGCAAGACGGTCGTCTCGCTGGTCGCCATGCTGCAGGCCGTCGACGCCGGCCACCAGTGCGCCCTGCTGGCACCCACCGAGGTGCTCGCCCTCCAGCACGCACGCACCCTCACCGCCCTGCTCACCGACGCCGGCCTCCCCGTCTCCGTCGTCCCCCTCACCGGCTCGATGCCCGTCCCCGTCAAGAGACAGGCACTGCTCGACATCGTCTCAGGCCAGGCCGACATCGTCGTGGGCACCCACGCGATCATCCAGGACACCGTCGAGTTCTTCGACCTGGGGCTGGTCGTCGTCGATGAGCAGCACCGCTTCGGCGTGGAACAGCGCGCCCGCCTGCGCTCCAAGGGCCGCGACGGGATGACCCCGCACCTGCTCGTCATGACCGCCACCCCCATTCCCCGCACCATCGCCATGACCGTCTTCGGCGACCTCGCGGTGTCCACCCTGCGGGAGCTGCCCGGCGGACGCCAGCCCATCGAGTCCTTCGTCGTACCCGAGCACAAGCCGACCTGGGTCCGCCGCGCCATCCTCCGTATCGGCGAGGAGGTCGTGGCCGGGAGGCAGGCCTATGTCGTCTGCCCCCGCATCGAGGGCCCCGGTGGTGTCCTTGAGGTGTTCGAGACCCTCGGACAGGGCCCGTTCCGCGACTTCCACGTCGGCTACCTCCACGGCCGCATGCCCGCGGAGGAGAAGGACCTCATGATGCGGCGCTTCGCCTCCGGGGAGGTGCAGATCCTCGTGTCCACCACGGTCATCGAGGTCGGCGTCGACGTCCCCAACGCCACCGTCATGCTCATCCGCGAGTCCGAGATGTTCGGCGTCTCCCAGCTGCACCAGCTGCGTGGCCGCGTCGGCCGTGGCGGACACTCCTCCCTGTGCATCTTCCACACCCTCGCCGAACCCGACTCCGAGGCCGACCTCCGCATCCACGCCGTCGCCGGGACCGCTGACGGTTTCGCCCTCGCCGAACTCGACCTCATGCACCGCCAGGAGGGTGACGTCCTGGGCACCAGCCAGTCCGGCTCCGCCCGCACCGTGCGCCTGCTCAACCTCCTGCAGGACTACGCGATCATCGACCGCGCCACCGGTGACGCCGCCGCCCTCGTGCAGCGGCACCCGCTGCTCGCCCAGCGACTCGTCCTGGAGATCGACCGGGTGGACCGTGAGTTCCTGGAGAAAAGCTAGTCTGTAGGGCATGGATATCTGCGCCCCCTTCGCCGGCATCGTGCGTTTCCACGTGTCGGCCGGCGACCCCGTCGACACCGGCGACCCGCTCGCCACCGTCGAGGCCGTCAAACTCGAGGCCCCGGTGCTCGCACCCGGCCCCGGCACCGTCACCTCCCTCGCCGTCGAGGACTTCAGCGACGTGCTCGGCGGCGACCTGCTCCTGGAGGTCAGCGAGTGACCCGCATCATCTCCGGAGAGGCCCGCGGCCGGAAGATCAAGGTGCCGCCGACCGGCACCCGTCCCACCTCCGACCGCGCCCGTGAGGGACTCTTCTCCTCCCTGCAGGTGCGCTTCGGCTTCACCGACGCCCGCGTCCTCGACCTCTTCGCCGGTTCCGGGGCACTCGGCCTGGAGGCTGCCTCCCGCGGTGCCTCCGAGGTCGTCCTCGTCGAGAACAACCCCGCCGCGGTGAAGATCATCGAGCACAACGCGGGCGTCGTGAAGCACCCCAACGTACGCATCGAGGAGATGAAGGCGTCGACCTACCTCGCCCACGCACCACGTGACTACTTCGACATGGTGCTGGCGGACCCGCCGTACGAGCTCACGGATGAGGCCGTCGTCGAGATGCTCGAGGCCCTGCGCCCCACGCTCGTCGACGGCGCCGCGGTGGTCATCGAACGTCACGTCGCCTCCCCAGAGACGGCGTGGCCCGCCGACTTCGTGCCCACCACCCAGAAACTGAAGAAGCGCACCTACGGCACCGCCCGCATGGACATGGCCGTGTTCCACCGAGAGGACTCCTGAATGAAAGCCGTCTGCCCCGGTTCCTTCGACCCGGTGACCATGGGTCACCTCGACATCTTCACCCGGGCGGCCAGCCACTTCGACGAGGTCGTCGTGCTGGTCACCGCCAACCCCAACAAGCACTCCGGCCTCTTCACCATTGAGGAGCGGATGGACCTCATCCGTGAGGCCACCGCCCACGTGCCGAACATCAGCGTCGACTGGTGGGGTGGCCTGCTCGTCGACTACACCAACGAGCACGGCATCTCCGCCCTGGTCAAGGGTCTGCGCACCGCGCTGGACTACGAGTACGAGCTGCCCATGGCGCAGATGAACCGCCGTCTGTCGGGCATCGACACCTTCTTCCTCCTCACCGACGAGAAGTACGGCTACATCTCCTCCTCGCTGTGCAAGGAGGTCGCCAGGTACGGCGGCGACATCTCCGGCCTGCTGCCCGAGCAGGTCGTGGATGCGGTGAAGGAGAAGTACGCGAAGCCGGGGGAGTAGTCTGAGCCGGTGCTCGAACTTCTGCTGATTCTCCTCATCGTCCTGGTCGGATCCGCACTGCAGCGGATCTCCGGGATGGGGCTCGGCCTCGTCGCCGGCCCGGTGCTCGCCGTGACGATGGGCCCCGTCGAGGGCATCCTCGTGGTCAACGTGCTGGCCTTCCTCAACGCCGCCGCGACGACGGCCACCGTCCGGGAGTACGTCGACTGGAGGAAGTTCTCCCTCATCGCCTCCGTGCTCATCCTGGGGGCAGTCCCCGGTGCGCTGCTCGTGCGGGAGGTCTCGCCCTCGCTGCTGCAGGCGATCGTCGGTGCCCTCCTGCTGCTGGCTCTGGCGGTGACGACGTTCGGGCAGAAGCGCATCCCGCAGGTCACCGGCAACGTCCCGGCGGTGGTGGCCGGCATCGCGGGTGGGTTCATGAACACCCTCGCCGGTATCGCGGGTCCCGCGATCACCGTGTACGCGCAGGCCTCACGGTGGGCGCAGCAGTCCTTCGCTGCCACGTTGCAGCCGATCTTCATGGTCGCTGGTGCGATCTCCTTCGGAATCAAGATCCTCATGGGGGCGGGGTCACTGTCGGACACCGACTGGCTCGTGTGGCCGGTCGGCATCGTCGGCATGGCGCTCGGCCTGTGGATCGGCGTCCGTCTGAGCACCAAGGTCCCCCGACCACGGGCACGCACCCTCGCCCTCCTGCTGGCCACCGCCGGTGGAGTCACCGCGCTGGTCCGCGGCATCAGCGGCCTCGTTTAGGCGGCGGCGCCGCTCCTGCGCCTCCTGCCGGGCGCGCTCGTTGCGGGCGTCACGGCGTTGCACGAAGGTCTGCACCCACCGGCGGTTCTCCGGTGTGAGCGGACCGTCGGAGCGGTTCTCCACGTAGGAGCCGTCCGCGAAGAGGAAGATCGCGTTGCCGGTCACCGGGCAGATGATGTAGCGGAAGTGCCCCGCGGTCTTGAGATTGTGGTGGGTGCGGCACAGCTTCCGCAGGTTCCGGGCGGTGGTGGGGCCGCCGTCGGCGTGGTTGACCACGTGGTCGTTGTCGCAGAACTCGCCGGGCTCATCGCAGCAGGGGAATCCGCATTCATCATCGAATCCTTCCACGCAGGCCTCTATGTCCTCCGGCGTGGAGTAGCTCTTGCTGACCTTCCCATAGATCTCATCCATGTCCCGGATGGTGGCCGCCTTCGCCTCCCATTCGGCCGCCCGTTGTGGACTGAGCCAGCCGGCGCGTGGCATGTAGGTCGGGGCTCCGGGGACGTCGTGCGCGCGGTAGACGTTGACGTTCACCTTCACCCCCTCGTCCTCGCCGGTGACCAGCAGGGCATGTGCCTCGGCGAGGCCGATGCCCCGGCGGGCGGCCAGCGCCCGCACCCGCTTCTCGACGACCGCCGCCATCGCCACGTCCATCCGCGCGGAGAGATCCGCGGTGCCGTCGTCGTTGAACTGCATGTGGTACGTGAGCTGCGGAAACTCCGCGTCCTCCTCGTCGGTGGCGATGGAGGCGTCGAGTTCGACGACCATCGCCCGGATTCGTCTGGTGATCGCCTTCGGGGACGGCAGCGGCTGGTTGGCCCGCGTGGGGCTGAGGAAGGCGGTGATCTGTTCGTCGAGGAGCGGGAAGTACTGCCGGTCAGCCAGAGCAAGGGCGGACTCGATGGCGCGCAGACGCTTCATGTCGAGGTGGTGGAGTTTCTCGACGAGCTCCCGCAGACGGGGCAGCTCATCGAGCGTGGCCATGGCGAAGAGATTCTTCTCGATGATCCACCGGGACAGGCCCGTGGACCGGACGAGAGGGGCGTAGACGGCCTCACTGTCGAGCTGTTCGTCGACGCGTGAGGCCAGGGTGCGCCACAGGTGGTGGTTGGCACGGGTGACGGCGTTGGCTGTCACCGCCAGGGGGTCGTAGGGGTTGTTGACGGTGAAGTAGTGGGGGATCAGGCTCACCTCCGCAGGTGTCGCTAGAGTGTTCGATCCGCACTCTAGAACGCCACCCCGACATGAGCACCCCCGGGGGTGGGAAAGTGGGTCTCTACCTGCGGCTATCCGCGTCCCAGGTAGGGCATTCCTGCGGCAGTCACGGTCACTTGGTCAACGCTCACATCCGCCGGCATCGCGGCCACGGCGACCAGCAGACGGGCGGCCTCGGAAGCGTCGAACATGGGCTCCGAGCCGGTGAAGGAACCCAGCAGGGCGGTCCGGGCGTTGCCGATGTCCAGCTCGGTGGCGGTGATGCCGTAGGGGCGGCCGTCGAGGGCCGTGGAGACCGTCAGGCTCGCCACCGCAGCCTTGGAGGCGGCGTAGGCGCCCACCCCCGGGCGCGGCGAGTGGCCCGCGATGGAACCGTTGTTGATGATGCGCCCGCCACCGTTGTCCGCCATCCACGCGAAAGCCTGCTGCGTGCACAGGAACGTGCCGGTGATGTTCGTCTCGAAGGTGCGGCGCCACTCGGCAGGGTCGATGGTGTGCAGCTCCCCGGTGGGCCCGGGCACTCCGGCGTTGTTGACCAGCAGATCCAGGCGGCCGTGCCACCCGGTCACCTCGGCGAAGGCGTCCGCGACGCTGGCCTCGTCACTGACGTCACAGACGACGACCAGCGCGTCCCCGATGTCCGTGGCCGTCTCCTCCAGCGTCTCCCGCGTGCGGCCCAGCAGGGCCACCGCCCATCCGTCACGCCCCAGCGCCCGGGCGAACATCCGCCCGAGGCCACCGCCGGCACCGGTCACAACAGCTACCTTCTTGTCCATACGTCCATCGTAGAGTGGTGCTCATGATCACCGCGACAAACTGCTCCATCGGCCGTGCCAGCCTCACCGAGGGCCTGGACGCCTCCACCACCCCCAGGGTCGAACTGTGGTGGCCCTTCGCCCACCCGGACCCCACCGACTCCGAGATCAGGGGAGTGGTCACCGAGCTGGAGAAGAGGAACCTGCAGCTCATCGCCCTCAACATGTTCGGAGGGGACCTCGCGGCCGGGGACCGCGGCATCCTGCACGAGCAGGACCTGCCGGAGGCGCACCTCGACGCGGTCGAGCGTTTCCACGAGCTCACCGGGGTCCGCCGCTTCAACCTGCTCCTCGGGCGGGGCGGCACCGAGCTCACCGCGGAGCAGGAGCGCAGGTTCGGGGCGGTGGCGGGGGACGTCGAGAAGCGTTTCGGGGGAGTGGCCATGGTGGAACCCATCTCCGCCACCCCGGACTACCCCGTGACCACCGTCGCGCAGGCGGTGCCGCTCCTGCAGCACGGCGGCCTGCTGCTCGATCTCTACCACCTGGCGGTCAACGACGCCGTTGACCTCAGCATCATGCCCGAGCACGTGCAGATCGCTGACAATCCCGGCCGCGGCGCCCCCGGCACCGGCAGCCTGCCGCTGGAGCAGTGGATCACGCAGCTGCGCGACGCCGGTTACGAGGGGGAGGTCGCAGCGGAGTGGCTCCCGTGACCGAACTCTGGGACATTCTCGACGACAACCGCCAGCCCACCGGCCGCACCGCGCCCCGCCAGGACGGGCTCATCGACGGTGACCTGCACGTCGTCGTCCACGTCTGCATCTTCAACGAGGCCGACCAGATGCTCATCCAGCGCCGCGCCGACACCAAACAGGACTGGCCCGGCCTGTGGGACTTCTCCGTGGGCGGCAGCATCCACGCCGGGGAGACGAGCCGCGAGGGAGCACAGCGGGAGGTCCGGGAGGAACTGGGGCTCGACGTCGCACTCGGCCGCCCGAGCTTCACGTTCAACTTCCAGTACGGCTTCGACGACTTCTACCTGCTGCGTCACGACGTCGCGCTGCCCCTCCCGGCCGTCCCCAACGACGAGGTCGCCGAGGTCCGCTGGGCGGACCTCGACGACGTGGTGGAACTGCTGCGGGCGGACGAGTTCATCAACTACCGCGAGTCGGCGGTGCGCTTCGTCTTCGACTTCCTCGACCAGCGCAACATCTTCGACTCCCGCGACCTCCGCCGGGGGCATTAGAACAGCGACGACAGGAACGCCCGCGTCCGCCCCTCACGCGGGTTGTCCAGGACCTCAGCCGGCGGGCCCGCCTCGACGACGCGGCCGCCGTCCATGAATACGACCTTGTCGGCGACCTCCCGGGCGAAGCCCATCTCGTGGGTGACCACGAGCATGGTCATGCCGTCCTGGGCCAGTTCCTTCATCACCCGGAGGACCTCCCCGACGAGCTCGGGGTCGAGGGCGGAGGTGGGCTCGTCGAAAAGCATGAGCTTGGGGTCCATGGCGACGGCGCGGGCGATGGCCACGCGCTGCTGCTGACCACCGGAGAGCTGCACCGGGTACGCGCCTGCCTTGTGGGCGAGGCCGACCTGGTCGAGCAGCTCGAGGCCGCGCCTCTTCGCATCCACGACGGACTGACCCTTGACGTGCACGGGCGCCTCGATGACGTTCTCCAGGGCGGTGCGGTGCGGGAAGAGGTTGAACTGCTGGAAGACCATGCCGATGTCCGCGCGCTGGCGGGCGGCGTCCTTCTCGGAGATCTCGTGGAGCACGCCGTCGCGCTCCCGGTAGCCGATGAGTTCGCCGTCGACGTAGAGGCGGCCGGCGGTGACCTTCTCCAGGTGGTTGACGCAGCGCAGGAAGGTGGACTTGCCGGAGCCGGAGGGGCCGATGAGGCAGGCCACCTCGCCCTGGGGAACCTGCAGGTCAATGCCCTTGAGAACCTCCAGCTGGCCGAAGGACTTGCACACCTGCTGGGCGTTGATCATGAGGTTGGTCATGTCTAGTTCTCCTTCACGACCGAGACGTTGCCGGGGACGGTGCCCTCGGCGTCGGCGAGGGCAGCGAGCTGGCGGCCGGTGAGCTCCCGGCGGGCACCCTTCTCGAAGTGCTTCTCCAGGTAGTACTGCCCGACCATGAGCACCGACGTCACCGCGAGGTACCAGGTGGCGGCGACCAGCAGCATGGGCACCGGGTCGAAGAGCGCGGCGGCGATGTCCATCGAGCGGCCGTAGAGCTCGAGGGTGTAGGGGATGGCCACCACGAGCGAGGTCGTCTTGAGCATGGAGATGAGCTCGTTGCCGGTCGGCGGGATGATGATGCGCATCGCCTGGGGGAGGACCGTGCGACGCATCGTCAGGGTCCAGCTCATGCCGAGCGCCTTGGACGCCTCCATCTGTCCCTCGGGGACCGAGGAGATGCCGGAGCGGACGATCTCGGCCATGTAGGCGGCCTCGTTGAGACCCAGTCCCAGGACCGCGAGGAGGAAGGCGTTCTTCAGCAGGGACTGCAGGTCGATCTCCGCGAAACCGACGTTGATGCTCTGGTACAGCGAGCCGAGCAGCCCCCAGAACACCAGCTGCACGTACACCGGGGTGCCGCGGAAGATCCACAGGTACACCCACGCGACGCCGCGCAGCACCGGGTTCGGCGACATGCGCATGACCGCCAGCGTGGCGCCGAGACCGACGCCGATGAGCATCGCCAGGACCGTCAGCGCCAGGGTGTGCAGGGCGGCGGTGGCGACGCGGGTGTCGAAGAGGTACGCGCGGTAGGTGTCCCAGCCGTACGCCTCGTTGGTCAGCGCCCCGATGACGAACCAGGCCGACAGGCCCAGCACGACCGCCGCGAGGACCCAGCGACCCGGGTGACGCAGCGGCTTCGCCTGGATGGGGGCGGGGGTGGCGGGAGTGCTCATGCGATCTCCTTCTCGTTGATCATGGCGGTGTCGATGAGCCCGGTCCCCACACCCCACTGGGCGAGGATGCGCTCGTAGTCACCGGTGTCGATGAGGTGCTGCAGGGCGGCCGCCATCGCGGGGCCCAGCGGGGAGTCCTTCGGCACGGCCCAGCCGTAGGGCGCGGCGTCGAACATGCGGCCGGTGAGGGCCAGGCGGTCGTCGGAACGCGCGACGGCCCAGGCGGTGACGGGGGAGTCGGCCGACATGGCGTCGGCACGTCCCATGAGGGCGGCCAGCGCGGCATTGTCGGACGTGTCGTAGGAGAGGACGGTGATCGGCGGCAGCCCGGCGTCCTCGCAGGCCTGCGCCTTGGGGCGGACATCGTCGGTCTCCGAGACGGTCGTGCGCTGCACGGCGACGGTCAGCCCGCAGGGATTCTCCGGGTCGATGTCGCTGCCCACCGGGGCGGCCCACTGGATGCCGGCGTAGAGGAAGTTGACGAAGTCGAAGTTCTTCCGCCGCTCCTCATTGTCCGTGAAACCCGACGCGCCGGCGTCGAGGGTGCCCGCCTGCACGGCGGGGAGGATGAGGGAGAAGTCCTGCTCCACGGGCTCGAAACGCAGCCCCATCACGCCGGCGACCGCGGCCGCGAGATCCATCTCCAGGCCGATGATCGTGCCGTCGGAGTCCTTGAGTTCGAAGGGGGCGAACGGCGGGTTGGTGCCGCCGCGCAGCACACCGCGGGCGGCGATGTCGGCGGGCACCAGCTCCGCCACCGCGGGAACAGCCTCCGGCACGATGGGGGTCCATCCTGCGGGACGTCCCTCCTCGACGTTGGTCACACACGAGGTCATGCTTATCGACGCCGCGGTGATCACCGCGAGCGCCAGCGTCCGCGGTCCGCGGATCATGCGGGCAGCGATGCCGTGATGACCTCTGACTCACGGCGGGTGGTGGCCACGCGGTCGGCGATGATGAACACCGCGACGACGGCACCGCCCAGGGCGATGAGGCCGACGATGGCGAGGACGTTCCCGCCGGGGGAGAGCAGGTTCGCGTCCGCGTCCTGCCAGGGCCACAGGGAGCGCAGGGAACCCAGCATCAGGCCGGCCATGAGGGTCAGGGAGACGGTGCGGTGCTTCTCCAGGGCCCAGGTGAGCACCTTGATGAACAGGGCGATGCCGACGAGCGCGCCGGCCATGAAGGTGAGGATCACGGTCCAGTTCCGGTCGGAGACGGCACCGATGACCGGTGCGTACAGGCCCATGGCCAGCAGCATGTAGGAGCCGGAGATGCCCGGCAGGACGAGCGCACACACCGCGACGGCGGCGGCGAGGAAGATGATCGGCAGGGCAGGGTCCTCGCGCGGGGCGGAGACGAAGCTGGTACCCAGGAAGCCGACGACCGCGGCGACGAGGAACAGCGGGATGACCATGCCGGCGCGGCGGCGCAGATCACGGGGGTCCATCATGGCCAGCGGCACCCAGATCGACACGGCGACCATGCCGAGGAAGAGGGCGCGCGCGTACTCCGGGGAGTTCTCCACGAAGTTGTGCAGCACGGTCGACATGGTGAACACGGCGGTGACCATGCCGACCCCGATGGAGATGAGGAGGAGCCAGTCCACCTTCGCGAACTGGCGGCGCAGCAGCTGGTTCGCGGCGTTGAGGGCGCGTTCGTAGACACCGACGACGAGCGCGACGGTGCCTCCGGAGATGCCCGGTACGAGCTCGGCCATGCCGATGAGGGCACCACGGATGAGATTCGCCAGGACATGCAGCGGGGTGCGCGGCGTCCTGGCGGGGTAATGATGGGTGGTCGTCATGACCACTCACCTTACGGCACTAGCGCATGGCCGACATGACCGCCTGGATGATGGTTCCGATCACCGCGACGGCCGCGAAACCGATGAGCCAGTCACGCCCCAGCAGCAGCGCACCCTCCTGCTTCTCGGCCTCGGTGGAGGCGGAGGAGAGCTTCTGTGCACCGGTGGAACCGGCCCGCATGTCGGCCGGCAGCTCCTCGATCTGGGAGGTGACGGCATTCACCGGGGAAGCGGGCTGGGCGTGGACGGCCGGGACCGCCCCCAGGGTGAGGGCGGTGGCGGTGCCGAGGGCGATGAGGGTGCGGCGCATGACGGGGATCCTTAACTCATGGAGGGGACAGTACTGGTCCCATACTTTAACGCGTCGCGTCCGTTCAGTTCTCCTCCGGAATCATGGAGATCGCGCCGCACGGGCACTCCTCCGCGCAGATACCGCAGCCCTTGCAGTAGTCGTACTTGAACTCGTACTCGCCGGCCGCCAGCTTGGTCACCGCATTGTCCGGGCAGACGCCGAAGCAGTTGTCGCAGCCGAAGCAGTTGCCGCACGACATGCAGCGGCGGGCCTCGAGGAGGGCGGAGTCGGCGTCGAGGCCCTGCACGACCTCGTCGAAGGTGGAGGCACGACGTGCCCCTTCGAGGCGTTCGCGCACCTGGTGCGGGGCCTCGGAGTAGTACCAGGTCTCCATACGGTCGAGAGTCGCGTCTGCAGGCTTGACTGCTGGCACATAGGGCTGGCCGCGCAGCCAACCGTCGATGTAGCGGGCCGCCTTCTTGCCGTGGCCGATGGCGACGGTGACGTTCTTCTCGCTCGGCACCATGTCACCGCCGGCGAAGACCCCCGCACGCCCGGTCATCATCTGTCCGTCGACGGCGACCACACCGCGGGAGATCTCCACGCCCTCGACGCCCTCCAGCAGGGAGAGATCCGACTCCTGGCCCAGCGCCATGACGAGGGAGTCGGCGGCGAGGTCCTCGTACTCGCCGGTCGGGGTGAGGTTGCCCTCGGCGTCGATGGCCATCTTCTCGATCCTGACCGAGCCCTCGTCGACGTGGTTGACGGTGGACAGCCAGCGCATGGTGATGCCCTCCTCCTCGGCCTCCATGACCTCGGAGTCGTGGGCGGTCATGCGGTCGCGGGTGCGGCGGTAGAGGATGACCGACTCGGTGGCCCCCAGTCGGCGGGCCGTGCGTGCCGCGTCGACCGCGGTGTTGCCGCCGCCGTAGACCACCACGCGGCGCCCCAGCAGCGGGGCCTCCCCGTCCTCGGTGTCGCGCAGCAGGTCGACGGCGTTCATGATGGTCGCCGCCGAACCTGCGGGCACCTCCACGTTGCGTGCCAGCTGGGCGCCGACAGCGGTGAAGACGGCGTCGAAAAGCTCCAGTTCGGCGTCGACGTCGGTGACGGTGACGCCCTGCTCGAAGGTGACACCCAGGGCCGCGATGCGGGCGATCTCGGCGTCGAGGATGTGGCGGGGCAGGCGGTAGGAGGGGATGCCGTAGCGCATCATGCCGCCGGGCCGGGCACCCTGGTCACGGACCGTGACCTCGTGGCCGAGGCGGGCCAGGTGGTACGCCGCGGACAGGCCGGAGGGCCCGGAACCGACGACGAGGACCTTCCTGCCTGAGGGATCCTTGACGGGTGCGACCTGCCAGCCCTCCTTGATGGCGCGGTCACCGAGGAAACGCTCGATGGCGTTGATGCCGACGGCTTCGTCGACCTCCGCACGGTTACAGGCGGTCTGGCACGTGTGGTAGCAGACGCGGCCCATGACGGCGGGCAGGGGATTATCCACCATGATCTCGCGCCAGGCAGCCTCGTAGTCGCCCTCCTCGGCGTGGTACAGCCAGCCCTGGATGTTCTCCCCCGCGGGGCAGGCCTTGTTGCAGGGCGGCAGCAGATCGACGTAGACGGGCCGCTCGCTGCGCCAGGAGCCGGTCTTGTTCGCCAGGGAGGAACCGGTCTGCAGGGTGATGGCGAAGGGCATGCCGATGTTGACGTTCCTGTCGGGGCTCACTGTGCGTCGTCTCCTTCGTACTTGACGAACTCGTCGAGGGTCTCCTCGTCGATGAGGTTGTAGCGGCGGATGTTGCGGTCCGCCAGCGCCTGGATGCGTCCGATGACGGCGGGGTCCGCGTCCTTCCGGAACAGGTGCGCGTAACGGCGCTGCAGCCGGAGGTAGTCCTCGACCGGGGCGGGGCGGCGGATCTTCTTCACCGAGGTGACCTCGCCGTACTCCGCCTCGTAGACGGGGAACAGGCCGGTCTGGGTGGCCAGGCGGGCCAGCTTGATGGTGTCCTTCGACGCCGAACCCCAGCCCAGCGGGCAGGGCACGAACACGTGCAGGTAGCGGGCACCGCGGAACTCCATCGCGCGGGTCACCTTGTACTCGAGGTCGTGGAGGTCCGCGACGGTGGCGGTGGCCACGTAGGGGATCTCGTGCGCCATCGCGATGCGCGGCAGGTCCTTGCCCTGACCGAAGACGTTGCCCGGCTCCGGGCCGACCGGCTGGGTCGTGGCCGTCCGGGCTGCCGGCGGCGTCGCACCGGAACGCTGCACGCCGGTGTTCATGTACGCCTCGTTGTCGTAGCAGATGTAGAGGACGTCGTCGTTGCGCTCGAACATGCCCGACAGGGGACCGAAACCGATGTCGACGGTGCCGCCGTCACCGCCCTGGGCGACGACGCGGACGTCGGTACGCCCCTTCGCCTTCATCGCGGCCGCGACACCGGTGGCCACGGCCGGGGCGTTACCGAACAGGGAGTGGATCCACGGCAGATTCCACGAGGTCTCCGGGTACGGGGTGGAGAACACCTCGAGGCAGCCGGTGGCGTTGCAGGCGATGAGCTGGCCGTCCGTCGCGGCGACGGCGGCATCGAGGGCGTAGCGGGCTCCGAGCGCCTCACCGCAGCCCTGGCAGGCGCGGTGGCCGGAGGTCAGCGAGTTGAAGCGGTCGGGCCCCGACTGGATCGACAGCAGCTTGTCCTCGATGAGGCGGTTGCCGATGGCGAAGGAACCCACCTGGTAGAACTTCGTCTCCTCCGCCCCGGGGATCTCGGTGGCGGGGAAGCTCGGCGTGGGCAGTGCGGTGGTGTAGCGGAAATCAGACATGTCTAGTTCTCCCTGGCTGCCAGATCGCGCAGCATGTTCTCCGGGATGGCACCGGAGCGGCGGTGGGTGTTCTCGCGGGCGAGTTCGGCGTCGACAAGCTCCCTGTCGAGGTCGAGGAACGTGGTGTCCTCCACCTCATCGACGACCGCCTTGTCCAGGTAGGAGTGCAGCGACGCCTTCGTGATGTCGCGTCCGCCGAGACCGGCGATGAGCTCGTGGCAGATGAAGCGCTTTCCGCGCATGGCGGCGCGGCAGTGGGAGGAGACGATGCCGCCGATGCCGACGGAGAAGGCCTTCTCCAGGACGATGAAACGGGTGCACCTGCTCAGCGCCTCGCGCACGGCTGCGGTGGGGAAGGGGCGGAAGGACACGAGCGAGAGGACGCCGATCTTCTCGCCTGCTTCCCGACGCTCGTCGACGACGTCACGCAACGTGCCCGTCACGGACCCCAGGCACACGATGATCGTCTCCGCGTCCTCCGTGCGGTATTCGTGCATGAGACCGCCGGAGGTGCGGCCGAAGATCCCGGCGAACTCGGCGCTCACCCGCGGGATGACGTCGAGGGCCTGCAGCTGCTTGTGGTGGGCGAGGTAGCGGACCTCGGTGAACGCCTCCGGACCGACCATCGCGCCGATGGAGATCGGGGCGGCCGGGTCGAGGACCTGCCGCGGCTCATAGGGAGGCAGGAACTTGTCGACGTCCTCCACCTCCGGCACATCCACCTGCTCCATGGCGTGCGTGAGGATGAAACCGTCCATGCACACCATGACCGGCAGGGAGAGCTCCTCGGCGATCTTGAACGCCTGCACGTGCAGGTCCGCGGCCTCCTGGTTGTCGGTGGCGTAGAGCTGCAGCCAGCCGGAGTCACGCTGCGACATGGAGTCGGTCTGGTCGTTCCAGATGTTGATCGGCGAGCCGATGGCGCGGTTGGCCACCGTCATGACGATCGGCAGACCCAGGCCGGAGGCGTTGTACACGGCCTCCACCATGAACAGCAGACCCTGGGAGGCGGTGGCTGTGTAGGACCGGGCACCGGCGGCCGACGCGCCGATGGAGGCGGACATCGCGGAGAACTCACTCTCCACGTTGACGTACTCGCAGGAACCCAGCTCGCCCTTCTTGGCCATGGCACTCAGGGCCTCGACGATGTGGGTCTGCGGGGAGATCGGGTAGGCGCAGATCACCTCCGGACGGCAGGCCGCCACGGCCTGCGCCACCGCCTGGGAACCCTCGATCTGCTTAAGCATTGGCTGCCTCCTCCTGCTTGGACATGACCAGGTCGTACGCGGCCTGCGCGGCGGCGACGTTCATCTCCCCGACCCGGCCGGGGAAACGGTTCATGATGGCGTGGGACACCGACTCCATCCGGTACAGACCGGTGAGCGCGGCGACGCCACCGAGCAGCACCGCGTTCGGCACGGTACGGCCGGTGTGTTCGCGGGCGATGTCGGTGGCGGGGATCGTCATGAAGTGGCCGGCGGGTTGGCGGGCCTGCAGTTCGCTGAGCCCCAGTTCCGCGCTGCGCTTCGACGAGTTGATGAGCACGTAGCCGTCCTCGGTGAGCCCCGAGAAGACATTGAGGATGGGGAGCAGCGTGCGGTCCTGCACCACGACGAGGTCAGGATTGAGCACCGGCTCCCGGGTACGGATCGGGGTGTCGCTGATCCGGCAGTACGCCACGACGGGCGCTCCGGTGCGTTCCGAACCGAAGGAGGGGAACGCCTGCGCGTGACGTCCCTCCTCGAAGGCTGCCATGGCTATGAGGTCGGACGCGGTGACCACGCCCTGTCCGCCCCGACCGTGAATACGTACTTCGACCATGCCCTCCACTCTAAGAGCACGGACCCCTGAATGTGCGGTAACTGGAGGAGGGCAGGATCTCCCTAGAGCAGGACGGTCAGCAGGATGAGGGTGGCCGGCAGCGCCACGAAGACACCGAGGACCCAGACGGCCACGTACATCTTCCTCTCCGCTCCCAGGCGGGCCAGCAGCTCGGCGCCGTGGACGGGCAGCTCCCGCAGGAACGGCACACCGTAGATGAGGATCGTGGCGAAGGTGTTGAACAGCAGGTGCACCAGGGCCGCCTGCAGGGCCAGCTGGCCGTCCATGCCGGTGAAGGCGAAGGCGGCGATGAGGGCCGTGATGGTGGTACCGATGTTGGCGCCCAGCGTGAAGGGGTAGATCTGGCGGGTGGTGAACGTGCCGGAGCCGGCCAGCGGCACCATCAGGGAGGTGGTGGTGGAGGAGGACTGCACCATGACCGTCACCAGTGCGCCGGAGGCGATGCCGGACAGCGGGCCACGGCCGATGGCGGCGTGGAGGATCTTCCGCGCGCGGCCGACCATGACGACCTTGAGCAGCTTGCCGATGAGGTTGATCACGCCGAGGATGAGAGCGATGCCGATGGCGATGAGCAGGATGCCGCCCCACGGGTGGTCGATGGCCTTGCCGATGAGGCCGATGGTGCCGGCCAGGGGATCGGTGACGGCGGTGACCGCGTTGCCCAGTCCACCGAAGATGAACGTCAGTGCGCCACCGTCGGAGCCGGCGAACTGCTCAGCCAGGAAGCTGGAGGTGCGCTCCAGCAGGCCGAACATGATCTCCAGGGGCAGGAAGATGACCACGGCCAGCAGGTTGAAGAAGTCGTGCACCGAGGCCGCGGAGAAGGCCCGCCGGAACGAGGCCTTGTCGCGCATCATGCCCAGGGAGACGAGCGTGCTGGTCAGTGTGGTGCCGATGTTGGCGCCTAGCAGCATGGGGATCGCCGTGGCCATGGGCAGACCACCGGCGACGAGTCCGACGGTGATGGAGGTGGTCGTCGAGGAGGACTGGATGAGTGCCGTCGCGAGCAGACCGATCATCAGGGCGATGAGCGGGTTGGAGGCGAAGGCGAAGAGCTCCTCGGCGCGGCCGCTCGTGGCGAGCTTGAAGCCGTCACCGATGACGCTGACCGCGGTGATGAGCAGGTAGATACCGACGGCGACGGTGATCCAGTTGGCGATCGCCAGCGGCTTCCCGCGGAGACCGAGTCGTGCGAGGGGACTCGGTCGCTCCGCCGGGATGTCGGGGGTGGTGTCCATCGGCGGAAGGACCGGAGGTGTCGTGGTGGACATGCAGGGTTCTCCTGAAGTCTGAAGCGCGGGCACCGTGTGCCCCAGGGGACGGCCCTAACTTAGGAAGTCAACATGACCACTTCGGTACCGTTCGGTTAACGGACGGTGAATTGAATGGGAATCGTGGGGCAATTCACAAAGAACTCCCCCTGAAAACGCCCTCCTCGAGTTGCAGCGCACCGGGAACCTGTTAGAAGAGGCCCTCGATGCCCTCCGCCGGCCCCGTCACACGGTTGTCCAGTCGTTCCCGTGCCGCCGCGTAAGCCTCATCCGGGAGCCGGTAGTAGTACACCAACGGCAGTTCATCGTGGACCTTGTCCAGATACGTCCCGATGAACTCCCGGACATCCTCCCGCTCCTCCAGCGCCGCGACGGACACGTAGAGGAACAGCGGCCGGGTGAGGGCCCGGTAGGTCCCGTCCTGCACGCCGGCGAGCGTCGGCTGCACGCCGTCGACGGACACGGTGGCCATGACGTTGCGGTGCCCCTCGTCGGAGGCCAGGTAGTTGCCCACACCCATGAAGCCGAGCGCGTTCCGGTCCGCGGCGATCCAGCGGGTGAGTTCCTCGATGTCATCGGTGGTGCGGTAGTCCTCGCGCAGGGAACCCGCCTGGCCGGTCACCGCCTCACTGAAGTAGTCGAAGGTGCCCGAGCCGGCCCCACGGCCGACGAGCACGATCTCCTCCTCCGGCCATTCGGGGCGGATGTCGGCCCAGGTGCTGATCTCCGAGCCCGGGGACCAGATCTTCCGCAGCTCCTCCATGGTGAGGTCGCGGACGGTCCCGTTGGCGGAGTTGCGGACCACGCTCAGAGAATCCACGGCGACGGGCAGTTCGATGAACTCCACGTCGTTCTCCGCGCACAGCTCCTGCTGCTCCCGGGGAATGGGGACCGAGGCGTTGTTGATCTGCGATTCACCCCGGCAGAACCGCCCGAAACCGTCGAGCGTGCCCTCGCTGGTCTGCTCGATGGCCGTGCGTGTCTTGAGGGCCATGTGGGCGGTGACCGGGGCGACGGTGGCGGAACCGGTCACCCGGATCGGGTCGTCGCCCACCGGGGTGCAGCCTGCGAGGAGCAGCCCGCACGCGGTCGTGAGCATCGCCAGTCGACGCAGCGTCATGCCTGCTCATCCTCCCCGCGACCGCGCAGGTCGCTCATGAGCGCGTCAATGAATACGCGGATGTTGTTCCAGCGGTGGCTGGTGGCGGCGAAGAGCTCCGGGAGCCGCTCGATCTCCTCCCGTTGACGCTGTTCCTGCAGCTCCTGCAGGCGGCGTTCGGTGTCGGCGAGGATCTCCTCGAGCTGCTCCTCCAGGGTGAGCCGGGGATCGTTGTTCATGGTGGGCTCCTTAGAGGACGACGGTGAGGAAGATGAGCAGGGCGGGCAGGGCCAGGAACACGCCCAGCACCCAGCCGACGATGTAGAGCTTGTTGTCCGCTCCCAGGCGGGCCAGGGTGGTGGCCCCCAGGACGGGGATGTTGCGCAGGAAAGGCAGCCCGTAGATGAGGAGCGTGGCGAAGAGGTTGAACAGCAGGTGCACCAGGGCCGCCTGCAGGGCCAGCTCCGCCTCCACGCCGGTGAAGGCGAAGGCGGCGATGAGCGCGGTGATGGTGGTGCCGATGTTCGCACCGAGGGTGAAGGGGTAGACCTGGCGCAGCGAGAAGGTGCCTGATCCGGCCAGCGGCACCATGAGGGACGTCGTGGTGGAGGAGGACTGCACCATCACCGTGATGAGGGTGCCGGAGAGGATGCCCGACAGGGGGCCCCGGCCGATGGCGTTGTGCAGGACCTGCTTCGCCTTACCCACCATGACCACCTTGAGCAGCACACCGATGAAGTTGATCACGGCGAGGATGAGGCCGATTCCGATGGCGATGAGCGCGATGCCGCCCCAGGGGGCCGGGAGGACGCCGCCGAGGAGCCCGATGAGATCGGCCAGGGGGTCGGTGACGGTGGTGACCGCCGTGCCGATGCCGGCGAAGACGGTCGCGAACAGACCGCCGTCAGAGCCCGCCAGCTGATCGGAGAAGAAGCCGGACACCCGGTCGAGGACCCCGAACATCATCTCCAGCGGCAGGAAGATGACCACGGCCAGCAGGTTGAAGAAGTCATGCACCGACGCGGCGGCGAAGGCCCGGCGGAAATCCTCCTTCTGCCGGACCATGCCGAGGGACACCAGCGTGGACGTCAGCGTCGTGCCGATGTTGGCGCCCATGAGCATGGGGATCGCCGTGGCCATGGGCAGACCGCCGGCCACGAGTCCCACGGTGATGGAGGTGACCGTCGAGGAGGACTGGATGAGCGCTGTGGCGAGCACGCCGATCATCAGCGCGATGAGGGGGTTGGAGGCGAAGGCGAAGAGCTCCTCCGCCTGTCCCCGGGTGGCCAGCTTGAAGCCGTCACCGATGACGCTGACGGCGGTGATGAGCAGGTAGATGCCGACGGCGACGGCGACCCAGTTCGCTGCGTCGAGAGCCCGGCCTCCGAGGCCGAACCGTTCCAGGGGACTGCGCGCCGGTTCCGGACGGGACTCGACAGCGACATCCGCCATGGTGGGCGTGGACATGTCTCTTCTCCTAGGGATGCTGTGGTGCTTGTGGGCCACACCGGCCCGTCGTGAAGCGTCCTCACCCTAGGTATCTGAGGTGACAAAGCCTTTGCCCCCTGGTGAACCGGTGGTTGACCAGGGGGCAAAGTTGCGTGAACAGTGCCCCCGGTGGGACTCGAACCCACACTGTGCGGGTTTTGAATCCGCTGCCTCTGCCAATTGGGCTACGAGGGCATGTCAGAACAGTTTAATCCACACGCGCCCGCCCGGGGAATCGGGCTGGCTACACTGGGACAGCGTGACTGAGAACAACCGCCTGCTGCTCATCGACGGCCACTCCATGGCGTTCCGTGCCTTCTACGCCCTCCCCGCCGAGAACTTCTCGACGACCGGGGGCCAGCACACCAACGCCGTCTACGGCTTCCTCTCCATGCTGGCGAACATTCTCGCCGAGGAACAGCCGGGCCACGTCGCCGTCGCCTTCGACGTGGGCCGCAAGACCTTCCGCACCGAGATGTTCCCGGAGTACAAGGCCCAGCGCGAGGCCTCCCCGCCGGAGTTCAAGGGTCAGGTGGACATCCTCCAGGAGGTGCTGGAGACACTCGGCATCCAGACGCTGAGCATGGAGAACTACGAGGCCGACGACATCCTCGCCACGCTCGCCACCGCAGCCGAGCCCCTCGGCTACGAGACGCTCATCATCACCGGTGACCGTGACTACCTCCAGCTGGTCAACGACAACGTCACCGTGCTCTACCCGATGCGCGGCGTGTCCAACCTGCACCGCTTCACGCCGGCGGCCGTGGAGGAGAAGTACGGCCTCACCCCGCAGCAGTACCCGGACTTCGCGGCCCTGCGCGGCGACCCGTCCGACAACCTGCCCAACATCCCGGGTGTCGGCGAGAAGACCGCCACCAAGTGGATCCAGCAGTACGGCACCCTCGCCAACCTCCTCGACCACGCCGATGAGATCCGCGGCAAGGTCGGCGACAACCTCCGGGAGCGGCTCGACCAGGTGAAGCTCAACCGCGAGCTCACCCACATGCTCACCGACATGGAGCTGCCCGTCGGCCCTGATCAGCTGACGCTGCGTCCGGCGGACGTCGCGAAGGTCGCCGCCCGTTTCGACGACCTCCAGTTCGGCGCCAACCTCCGGGAGCGCGTGCTGGCCGCCGTCCCCACCGAGGGCACCGTCGAGGAGACCGCCCGGGAGCTTGTCGACGTCACCGTGGACACCGCACCCCTCGCCGAGTGGCTGCCCGCCCGCGCCGGGCAGGGGCTGGCGATGTACGTGGTCGGTGACGGTTCCCCGAACCAGGGTGACGTGTCGGCGGTGGCGATCATCGACACGGAACGGCACGCCGTGAGCGCCGAGATGGCTGATCTCTCCCCGGCCGATGAGAAGGCCCTGGCCACGTGGCTGGCGTCGGAGGACCCGAAGTACCTGCATGAGTCGAAGGCGGCGTTCCACATGTTCGCCGGCCGCGGCATGCCGCTGGAGGGCGTGGTCCACGACACCGCCATCGCCGCCTACCTCCTGCGCCCGGGCCAGCGCACCTACGAGCTCAAGGACATCTACCAGCGGCACCTGCAGCGTCAGCTCGCGGAGCCGGAGGACCAGCTCTCCCTGCTGGGGGACACCTCCCTGGTGGACTCCGCGGCCGCGGTGCTCGAGCTCGCCGAGGAACTGACCGTCCAGCTGCAGGAGATCTCCGCCTACGAGCTCTACCGCGACCTGGAGATCCCGCTCGCCCGGATCCTCGCCCGGATGGAGGCGACGGGCATCGCGGTGGACGTCGGGACGCTCGAGGAGCAGCTGGCGACCTTCCTCGACCAGGTGAAGGAGGAGGAGGCCGCCGCCCGCGAGCTGGCCGGTGACCCCTCCCTCAACCTGTCGAGCCCGAAGCAGCTGCAGGTCGTCCTCTTCGAGACCTTCGGCATGCCCAAGACGAAGAAGACCAAGACCGGTTACTCCACGGCCGCCGCCGAGATCGAGGGCCTGGCCGCGAAGAACCCGCACCCCTTCCTCGACCACCTGCTCGCGCACCGCGAGTACCAGAAGATGAAGACCACGCTGGAGGGCCTGATCAAGACGGTGCAGCCGGACGGCCGCATCCACACCACCTTCAACCAGACGGTCGCGTCCACCGGCCGCCTCAGCTCCACCGAGCCGAACCTGCAGAACATCCCGGTGCGTACGCCGGCGGGCCGCAAGATCCGCTCCGCCTTCGTCGTCGGGGAGGGCTACGAGTGCCTGCTCACCGCCGACTACTCGCAGATCGAAATGCGCGTCATGGCGCACCTGTCGCAGGACCCCGGCCTCATCGACGCCTATCAGCAGGGCGAGGACCTGCACAATTACGTCGGCTCCCGGGTGTTCGAGGTGCCGATCGACGAGGTCACCCCCGAGCTGCGCCGCCGCGTCAAGGCCATGTCCTACGGACTGGTCTACGGCCTGTCCGCCTTCGGCCTCGGCCAGCAGCTGAGGATCCCCGCCGGGGAGGCGAAGGGCATCATGGACAACTACTTCGAGCGCTTCGGTGGCGTGAAGCGCTACCTCGCCGAGGTCGTGGAGCAGGCCCGCAAGGACGGTTACACCTCCACGCTCTTCGGTCGCCGCCGCTACCTGCCGGAGCTCAACTCCGACAACCGCGTCGCCCGTGAGAACGCCGAGCGTGCCGCACTCAACGCGCCGATCCAGGGCACGGCCGCGGACATCATCAAGGTCGCCATGATCCGCATCGACGGCGTGCTCCGCGACTCCGACCTGCGGTCCCGCGTCCTCCTCCAGGTCCACGATGAGCTCGTCGTGGAGATCGCCCCGGGCGAGCTCGACGAGGTCCGCGGCATCATCGAGCGGGAGATGGACTCCGCCATCTCCCTGCGCGTCCCGCTGGAGGTCTCCGCCGGTTCAGGAGCCGACTGGGACGAGGCCGCCCACTAGCTGTTCCGGGGCAGCAGGCCGGAGTAGTAGGTGCGCAACGCCGCCGGATCGGAGGTGACCCCCTCCAGCTCGTCGAGGATGAGGTGCCAGCCGAGGGCGTAGTCCACGGCCTCCTCGCCGAGCAGTCCCTGGTGGGTGAGGCGGAGGTTGCCCTCGCCGACCTTCCAAGTGACGTAGGACTCCGGCAGTCCCGGCCAGTTCCACGTGTGGACCAGCGCCCGCGGCGGATCGGAGTGCGTCACCTCACCGGTGGCGGCACCCTCCGCGCCGAAGTCGTAGGTGACCCGGTCGGCGTCGACACGCGCGGTCGTGGTCACCGCCTCCCAGAGTTCCTGCACGGAGCCGTGGAGTGTGCGGTCGAAACGGATGACGCCCTCCGAGATCGAGCCGGCGCCGGCCGGGGTGATGTCGGGGCTGAGATTCTGCCTGCTCACAGGGACTCCAGGAGGTCGGAGCACGCCTGCTCGCAGCGGCGGCACGCCTCCGCGCACACGCGGCAGTGCCCGTGGTGGTGGGCGTGGGCCTCGCACTCCTCCGCGCAGGCGGCGCAGGCGACGCGGCAGGCCTCCAGCTGGGCCCGCAGGATCTCCACGGGGGTGCCCGGACGGGAGAGGACGGTCGCCGTGGCGGCGCAGATGTCCGCGCAGGCCAGGTCGGTGCGGATGCAGTCCCGCAGCTCGGCGACCGAGTGCTCGGCGAGGCAGGCGTCGGCGCACGTGGTGCATGCCTGGAGGCATTCAAGGCATGCCTCGATGGCGGCCGCGAGCTTCTGCTTGTCGACGCCCCCGAGATCCGGGTGTGCATCAATCATGTCGGTGGTGGTGGACATGGAGTTCTCCTTGCCTGATGGCTGGTGTGGTGTGCGCCACACTACCGTTTCCCGGCCACGAAGATCGCCGAGCCGGGGAAGATCCGGCCACGCTCCGGCGACCACTGGCCCCAGGTCTGGGTGAGGTGTTCCGGCCACTCGGGTTCCAGCAGGTCGCTGAGGTGGAAGCCGGCGTCGTGCAGGGCGCGCACCCAGTCGCCGAGGGTGCGGTGGAACTCGGCGTAGATGATGGTGCCGTCCTCGGTGGTCTCCGTGTACTCGCGCTCGAAGTAACTGATCTGCGCCTCGAAGGCCGTCGGATCGTCCGGGAAGATCCACCGCATGGGGTGATTGACCGAGAACACCAGGCGGCCGCCGGGGCGGAGGACCCGGGCGACGTCGGCAAGCACCGCGGTGACGTCGGGCACGAAGGGCAGCGCACCGAAGGCGGAGAACGCGACGTCGAAGGAGGCGTCGCGGTAGGGGAGCGCCTGCGCGTCGGCCTGGACGAGGGGGACCGTGCCGTCGGCGCGGGAGAGCATGCCGCGGGAGAGGTCGAAACCGGTGACGAAGCCGACGCCGTCGGCCTGCAGCCAGGCCGCGCACGGTGCGGAGCCGCAGCCGATCTCGAGGACGGCGGCGTCCGTGACGTCGCCGAGGAGGCGGGCCTCGGATTCGGCGAGCATCTCCGGGCACCAGTGGAATCCGTCGAGGTAGGAGGCGTGGCGCTCGTGGTAGTCGGCAGCGTCAAGGTCCCACCAGAACCGGTTGGCGGAGGCGGCCTGTGAGGCGGTTGTTTCTGGTGTGGTCACGGCGTGATTTTCCTTCCGGGGGCATTTGCCCTTGGCGTGGCTGGGTACTAGTGTGTTATGGGCGTGTCTGTGTCTTGTGGTGCGGTGGGCTGTAATAGGAGGGTCCGCGCATGCGCGGGGTGAGATCGGATTTCCGAGAGACACGTTCCTGTCCACTTTCTATCTCCTATCCAACCCGGAGCAACTGAACACATGCCCAACACCACTACCCCTCAGGTTGCCGTCAACGACATCGGCTCCGCTGAGGACTTCCTCGCAGCAGTCGACGCCACGATCAAGTACTTCAACGACGGCGACATCGTCGAAGGCACCGTCGTCAAGGTCGACCGCGACGAGGTTCTTCTCGACATCGGATACAAGACCGAGGGCGTCATCCCGTCCCGCGAGCTCTCCATCAAGCACGATGTCGACCCGGACGAGGTCGTCGAGGTCGGCGACGAGATCGACGCACTGGTCCTCACCAAGGAGGACAAGGAGGGTCGCCTGATCCTCTCCAAGAAGCGCGCACAGTACGAGCGCGCCTGGGGCGCCATCGAGGAGCTGCAGGAGAAGGACGAGCCGGTCACCGGTACCGTCATCGAGGTCGTCAAGGGCGGCCTCATCCTGGACATCGGCCTCCGTGGCTTCCTGCCGGCCTCCCTCGTCGAGATGCGTCGCGTCCGCGACCTGGATCCGTACATCGGCCAGGAGCTCGAGGCCAAGATCATCGAGCTGGACAAGCACCGCAACAACGTGGTCCTGTCCCGCCGCGCATGGCTCGAGCAGACCCAGTCCGAGGTCCGCTCCGAGTTCCTGCACCAGCTGCAGAAGGGTCAGGTCCGCAAGGGCGTTGTCTCCTCCATCGTCAACTTCGGCGCCTTCGTCGATCTCGGCGGTGTCGACGGCCTGGTTCACGTCTCCGAGCTGTCCTGGAAGCACATCGACCACCCGTCCGAGGTCGTCACCGTCGGCGATGAGGTCACCGTCGAGGTTCTCGACGTCGATCTCGACCGCGAGCGCGTCTCCCTGTCGCTGAAGGCGACCCAGGAGGACCCGTGGCGCGTCTTCGCCCGCACCCACGCTGTGGGTCAGATCGTCCCGGGCAAGGTCACCAAGCTCGTCCCGTTCGGCGCCTTCGTCCGCGTCGAGGAGGGCATCGAGGGCCTGGTCCACATCTCCGAGCTGGCTCAGCGCCACGTCGAGGTTCCGGACCAGGTTGTCACCGTCGGCCAGGAGGCCATGGTCAAGGTCATCGACATCGACCTCGAGCGTCGTCGTATCTCCCTGTCCCTCAAGCAGGCCGACGAGGACTACACCGACGAGTTCGACCCGTCCAAGTACGGCATGGCCGACTCCTACGACGAGCAGGGCAACTACATCTTCCCGGAGGGCTTCGACCCGGAGACCAACGAGTGGCTCGAGGGCTTCGACGAGCAGCGTCAGGCCTGGGAGGCCCGCTACGCCGAGGCAGATCGTCG
>NZ_DUOE01000110.1 GCF_012838985.1 Corynebacterium sp.
CCGGGGCCTCCGCCGTCGACAAGCAGCAGGTCCGGTCCGTCACCGTCGACGGACCGGACCTCGAGTCATTCGTGGAGAACTCCACGGGCTCCCAGGTGAGCTTCTACCGCATCTCGGACGGGAAACGCACCGGCACCGCCACGGAGCGATTCGCGCGGCCGGCACTGAGCCTGATCAAGCTCTACATCGCGGAATACGTCATCGAGCACGGCACCCTGGTCGAGCAGTACGAGGCGATCAACATGATCAGCTCCTCGGACGACAAGTCGGCGGGGGTGCTGTACCGGAAGTACCCGGACTCCATCGACGTCGTGGCGAAGAAGTACGGGCTGCTGTCCACGCGGGCCGCGGACCGGTGGGGCTTCTCGGTGACATCCACCTATGACGCGGTGAACTTCATCGCGCAGCTGCTGGAGGAGGACCCCACGCACCCGATCCTGGTGGCCATGGCGGAGGCGACCCCCATCGCCGCCGACGGCTACGGACAGGACTTCGGGACCTCGGTGCTGCCCGGGGTGATCGGCACCAAGTGGGGATGGTCGGACAAGAAGGACCTGCACTCCTCCGTGTCCTTCGGGGAGAACTTCGTCGTGGCGGCCGCCGTCACCGGCAGCGCCGACGAACTCACCGACCTCGTCGAGTTCCAGCTCACCGACGAGGTGGAGGAGGCTAGAGGCTCGACGCCGTCCGCAGCAGATTGAGCAGCTGGGTCAGCTGGTCCGTGGACGGTGCCGGGACCTCCGGAGTCGCCGGGGGAGCGGGCGGGACCGGCACGTGAGGAACGTGCGGGATCCACTGGCCCCAGTCAGTGGCGTAGACGTGGTTGATGTCCACGGTGACACCGTCGATGACCCGCTGCTGGCTCTGGGGCAGCTGGTGGATCGTGGTGCGCGGGTGGATCCTTCCGCCGGAGCCCCAGTCGTGCATCCAGAAGAACTCACCGATGCCGTCCTGCGTGCACCACTCGACGACGTGGTAGTTGCCGTACACGCCCGTCTGGTAGCCCGCCGCCTGCAGCGCCGCGCTGAAGGCCCGCAGGTAGGGGCGGATCTGGTTCTCGTACTGGGCGCGGGTCGGGTCGTCGTCGATGGCGATGTAGATCGGGCGGCCGGTCGGCCCGCCGGCGGCGACGTGCAGGGCGATGGCCTGCGGGGCGTGCTCCAGAACGCCGGCGGCGCCCCGGAGCCAGTCAGCGGTCTCCGCGCGGCCGAACTGGTACACCGAGGCGGTATGCAGGTTGTGCTGGGCCAGGGAGACGGTCTCCACGAGGGTGACGGGCTTGCCGACCATCCAGCTCTCGGTTCCCGGGCGGCGCTGGGAGACGTAGCGCACGGCACCCAGGTGGCCCGCTGCCCGGATGGAGGCGGCGGAAGGTACTCCGGCCGCATAATCGATGACGGTGCCCAGGATGCGCCCCTGGGCGGCTGCCTGCGGGGCCGTGGCGGCGGTACCGACCGCACCGGCGGCCAGGGCGAGTGCGGAGGCACGGAGGAAACCGCGCCGGTTCATGGTGGAGGACATGGGAAACTCCCGGGGTGAGCTGGGCAGAGTGACCACGATAATCACGCTGATAACATCCGCCACACTAGCAACAGGTGGGTGGGGGAATCCATGTCTCCGGCACGCAGAAGGCCCCGGCCTGCAACCGCAGACCAGGGCCGTTTCGGCGCCCCTGAGAGGAATCGAACCTCCGACACCCGCTTTAGGAGAGCGGTGCTCTATCCACTGAGCTACAGGGGCAGAAATGGGCGGGGAACGTGACGTTCACCAAAGGTGAGGGTACCGCACCAGGGGGAAATGTCGGAAACCGGGGCGGGCCAACTATCCTGGGAGGGAACACATTATTCCTGTCAGAAAGGACCACGCCGTGGCCCAGAACCAGCCGACCTTCATCGACGTCCAGCGACGGGACATCGTCGCCGAGATCGTGACCAAGGATGGTGTCCCGGTGCTGTCCATCGACAAGCAGGTGCCGGGCGGCTCCTCGAAGCGACTGCTGCTGCTCAACAAGGTCGACGCCAAGCAGCTTTCCGACGTTCTCGAGCACTACCTCAAGCAGGTCTACTCCCTGGAGCTGGCCGGCCTCAACGCCTCCCTGTCCCCGGAGGACATGGTCGCCCTCTTCGGCGAAGAGGACGAGGACTAGCCGCTCCCTCTAGGCCGTGAGCTCCTCGAGCTTGCGGCGCACCGCGGAGGCCTCCGGGTTGGTGGCGTGCGTGCCGTCAGAGTACTTCACGGTCGGCACGACGCGGTTGCCGTCGTTGACCGACTCGACCCAGGCGGCGGCATCGGCGTCGAGTTCGACGTCGATGAGCTCATAGGGGGTCTCGGTGCGGTCGAGGCGCTTCTGCAGGTTGATGCAGTAGGGGCACCAGGTCGTCGCGTAGATCGTCACGTGATTCTCGGCCATGTCAGGCGGCTTCCTTTCTCTCGTACCGCAGGAAACGGTAGCGCAGGGGAAGATCACTGGGCTGGTCGTCCAGGATCAGACGTCCATTGTCGGACACGAGCCAGTCGGTGTCGGACACCAGCCCGAAGTTGTGGGGGATCGTGGGGGCGAAGACGGCCCTATCACCCAACGCATCACCCAGCTGCACCCCCATGAGGGTCACCTCGAGGACGTCACAGTCCTCGATCGTCGCGGCGTACACCTGGCCGCCGCCCATGATCCATGCCTCGGGTGCGTCGATAAGCGGGATCTCGGAGACCACCGTGCCGCCGGCGGACCAGTCGCCGGGGGAGCGGGTGCTGAGGATGAGGTTCTCCCGCTGCGGCAACGGACGGAACCGCTCCGGCAAGCTCAACCACGTACGACGTCCCATGATGACGGGGTGACCGCTGGTGACCTCACGGAAATGCGCGAGATCCTCCGGCACATGCCAGGGCATGCCGGCACCGTCGCCGATGATGCCGTCGAGGGACTGCGCCCAGATGGCGCCCAGCACAGGCATCAGACGGAGACCCTGCCCCTGATCACCGGGTGCGGGTCATAGCCCACGACCTCGACATCCTCGAAGGTGTACTCCGTGATACCCGCGGCCTTACGCAGGTTGAGCTGCGGATACGGGCGCGGCTCACGGGAGAGCTGCTCACGCACCTGGTTGAGGTGGTCGTTGTAGATGTGGCAGTCACCGCCCGTCCAGATCAGCTCCCCGACCTCCAGGCCCGCCTGCTGCGCGAACATGTGCGCCAGCAGCGCGTAGGAGGCGATGTTGAAGGGCACACCCAGGAACATGTCCGCCGAACGCTGGTAGACCTGCAACGACAGCTTCCCGTCGACGACATAGAGCTGGAACAGCAGGTGGCAGGGGAGCAGCGCCATCTCATCGAGCTCCGAGACGTTCCACGCGGACACCACGTTCCGACGCGAATCCGGATTCTCCCGCAACGTGGTCAGCGCCTGCTCGATCTGGTCGACGTGCGACCCGTCCGGCGTGGGCCAGGAACGCCACTGCACACCGTAGACGGGACCCAGCTCACCGTCCTCATCAGCCCACTCGTTCCAGATGCGGATGTTGTTCTCCTGCAGCCACCTCACGTTGGAGTCGCCGCGCAGGAACCACAACAGCTCACCGACGACGGAGTGCAGGTGCACCTTCTTCGTCGTGAGCAGCGGGAACGAGTCCGCCAGGTCATAACGCAGCTGACGGCCGAACACACTGAGGGTGCCGGTACCGGTGCGGTCACCCTTCGGGGCCCCCTCGTCGAGGATCTCCCGCAGGAGGTCCTCGTAGGGAGTGGAAATCGAAGCGCTCATGGAGGCCACGATACCCACCCCACCGCGCGCGGGATACTAGTAGTGCCCGTTGTCCCGGAAGTACTCGGCGGCCAGGGCGAGGATCTCGTCCTTGAGCTCCGGACGGCAGATGACGATGTCCGGCATGTAGGTGTCCTTGTTGTTGTACGTCAGCGCCGAGCCGTCCAGCCGCGAGCAGTGCAGACCCGCCGCCGTGGCGACACCCACCGGCGCCGCGGAGTCCCACTCGTACTGGCCACCGGCGTGGACGTAGGCGTCGTAGTCACCCAGCAGGACGTGCATGGCCTTGGCACCGGCGGAGCCGATCGCGGCGGTCTGGAAACCCAGGCGGTCGGCGATGCGCATGGCCACCGCCGGCGGGCGGTTGTGCGAGATCGCGATCTTGCGGGAGAAGGGACCGGTCACCGCACGGGCCTCATCGCTGCTGAACACGACACCCAGGTCCGGCAGACCCACGGCCGCGTGGGAGGGGAAGCCGTTCTCCACGAGGGCGACGTGCACGGCCCAGTCCTGACGACCGGTGGCGAACTCCTTGGTGCCGTCGAGCGGATCGACGATCCAGACACGGTCCTTCTCCAGGCGGGAGGGGTTGTCCGCCATCTCCTCGGAGAGGAAGCCGTCATCCGGACGGTGCTGCTCGAGCACCCGGGCGATCCAGTTCTGGGCCAGATCATCGCCTGCGTCACCGAGACTCCGGCCACGCAGGGCACCGACATTGCGGACACCCTTGAGGATCTCTCCCGTTCCCTGTGCGATCAGGCGGGTGAGTCGGGCATCTTCGAGATGAGCAGTCATGCAGAAAACAATACCGCGCGGGTTAGAGTTGGGCATGACCAGAAGCATCCTCGATCGGTTCCGCCCGCAGGTGGCCACCTGGTTCGAGGAGGTCTTCGCGGCCCCCACCCCCGTTCAGGAGGCCGCCTGGGAGGCCATCTCCGACGGGGACCACGCACTCGTCGTCGCCCCGACCGGCTCCGGCAAGACCCTCGCCGCCTTCCTCTGGGCGCTGAACAACCTGGTGGAACGGGAGGGTCAGCTGGCGTTGCCGGTGGTGGGGGACACGGGGGCGTCGGAAAGCAGTGACGACCGCGGCGTGAAGGTGCTCTACATCTCACCCCTCAAGGCACTGGGCGTGGACGTGGAGAACAACCTGCGCGCGCCGCTGACCGGTATCTCACGGGTGGCGCAGCGCCTCGGGCTGGATGTGCCCGACATCACCGTCGGCGTGCGCTCCGGCGACACCCCGCAGGCGGAACGGGCACGGCAGGTGCGTCGGCCGCCGGACATCCTCATCACGACGCCCGAGTCGGCGTACCTCATGCTCACGTCGAAGGCCGCCGGCGTCCTGCAGAGCGTGGAGACGGTCATCATCGACGAGATCCACGCCCTCGCCGGCACGAAACGCGGCGTGCACCTGGCGCTCAGCCTCGAGCGGCTCGCGCGGCTGACCGGCGGGTTCCAGCGCATCGGCCTCTCCGCCACCGTCCGCCCCCTCACGACGGTGGCCGACTTCCTCGGCGGCGACCGCCCCGTGGAGATCATCGCCCCGCCCGCCTCCAAGGAATGGGAGCTCGGCGTGCACGTCGGCGTCGAGGACATGTCCGACCTGCCCGTCCCGGAGATGGGCTCCACGATCGGGGAGGCCACCATCGACGACCGGCTGGGCCTCAGCGCGCCGGAGACCCCCGCCGGACCCGTCGAGTCGGCGCTGCCGCAGCAGAAGTCCATCTGGCCGTACATCGAGCAGGACGTCTACGCGCAGGTCATGGAGCACCGCTCGACGCTGGTGTTCGTCAACTCACGACGCACCGCCGAACGCCTCACCAGCCGCCTCAACGAACTCCACGCCCTGGAGCATGACCCGGATTCCCTGTCCCCGCCGCTGCGGCGTGACCCGGCGCAGGTGATGAAGTCCATCGACACCGCCGGGGCGGCCCCACCGGTCATCGCACGCGCCCACCACGGCTCCGTGTCCAAGGATGAACGCGCGCTCACCGAGCAGATGCTCAAGGAGGGCTCGCTGCGGGCCGTCGTGGCGACCAGTTCCCTGGAGCTGGGCATCGACATGGGGGCGGTGGAACTGGTCGTGCAGGTCGAGTCCCCGCCGTCGGTGGCCTCCGGCCTGCAGCGCGTCGGCCGCGCCGGGCACTCCGTCGGCGCCGTCAGCCACGGCTCCTTCTACCCGAAACACCGCTCCGACCTGGTGCAGGCGGCGGTGACGGTCGCGCGGATGCGGGAGGGCCTCATCGAGGAGCTCCACGTCCCCGCCAACCCTCTCGACGTGCTCGCCCAGCAGACCGTCGCGGCCGTCGCCGCGGAGTCGCTGCGGGGCCGGGACCTCGACGTGGAGGAGTGGTACGCCACCGTCCGCCGCGCCCGCCCCTACCGGGACCTGGCGCGCGACGTCTTCGACGCCGTCATCGACCTGGTCAGCGGCGTGTACCCCTCGACGGACTTCGCGGAGCTGCGGCCGCGGGTGATCTTCGACCGGGTCACAGGGCTTCTGAGCGCCCGCCCCGGTGCCCAACGCGTGGCCGTGATCTCCGGCGGCACCATCCCGGACCGCGGGATGTTCGGCGTCTTCCTCGTCGGCGGGGAGGGGGCGCCACGCCGCGTCGGTGAACTCGACGAGGAGATGGTCTACGAGTCCCGCGTCGGCGACGTGTTCACCCTCGGCGCCTCCAGCTGGCGCATCGAGGACATCACCCGCGACCAGGTGCTCGTCAGCCCCGCGCCGGGCCACACCGGGCGCCTGCCCTTCTGGACCGGCGACGCCGCCGGCCGCCCCTACGAACTGGGCCGCGCCCTGGGCGCCTACCGACGCGACGTCCACGCCGACCCCTCCCACATCCGCGACCTCGACGACCACGCCCGCGACAACCTCATCGCCTTCCTCGCGGAGCAGGAGGAGGCCACCGGCGTGGTCCCCGACGAGAAGACCCTGGTCCTCGAGCGTTTCCGCGATGAACTGGGGGACTGGCGGGTGGTGCTGCACGCACCCTACGGCCGCGGGGTCAACGCAGCCTGGGCCCTGGCCGTCGGGGCCCGGATCGCCGAACGCACCGGCATGGACGCCCAGGCCGTCGCCGGCGACGACGGCATCGTCCTGCGCCTGCCCGAGGGCGAGGCCGACCCCGACGCCTCCCTGTTCCTCTTCGACGCCGACGACATCACCGACCTGGTCACCGAGCAGGTCGGCAACTCTGCGCTGTTCGCCTCCCGCTTCCGCGAGTGCGCCGCCCGCGCCCTCCTCCTGCCACGCCGCCACCCCGGCAAGCGCGCACCCCTGTGGCAGCAGCGCCAACGGGCGGCCCAGCTTCTCGACGTCGCCCGGAAATACCCCAGCTTCCCCATCATCCTGGAGACCGTCCGCGAGTGCCTCCAGGACGTCTACGACCTGCCCGCCCTCGTCGAGGTGTGCCGCGACCTGGCGACCCGCCGGACCCGCATCACCGAGGTCACCACCGACCAGCCCAGCCCCTTCGCGTCCTCGCTGCTGTTCAACTACACCGGCGCGTTCATGTACGAGGGTGACAGCCCGCTGGCGGAGAAACGCGCCGCCGCCCTGGCCCTCGACCCGGCGCTGCTGGCCAAGCTGCTCGGCACCGTGGAGCTGCGGGAACTGCTCGACCCGGAGATCATCACCGAGGTCCACGACCAGCTGCGCCGCCCCCCACGCACCCCGGAGGAACTCGCCGACGCCCTGCGCCGCCTCGGCCCGCTGCCCCTCGACGAGATCCCGGTCCCGTGGGACAGCCTCGGCGACCGCGTCATGGAGGTCCGCATCGGCGGCCGCCCGCACCTCGCGCAGACCCTCGACGCTCCGCTGCTGCGCGACGGACTGGGCATCCCCGTCCCACCCGGCGTGCCCGCGCAGGTGGAGACCATCGTCGACGCCCTCGACCAGCTCGTCTCCCGGTGGGTGCGCACGCGCGGCCCCTTCGTCCTCCGCGACCTCGCCGACGCCTTCGGGCTCGCCGTCAGCGCCGCCCACACCGCCCTGCAACCCCTGCTTGCCGACGCCCGCCTCATCGACGGCCACTTCCGTCAGGGCGTCGATGAGCAGGAGTACTGCGCGGCAGAGGTCCTCTCCGTCATCCGCCGCCGCTCACTCGCCGCCGCCCGCGCCGCCACCCGCCCCGTCATCGGCGCCACCTACGCGCGCTTCCTCGTCGACTGGCACCAGATCGACGGCCCCCTGCGGGGCGCGGACGGCGTGTTCAACGTCCTCGAACAGCTCGCCGGGGTGCGGCTGCCCGCCAGCGCCTGGGAGTCCCTCGTCCTGCCCTCCCGCGTGCGCGACTACGACCCGCTGCACCTCGACGAGCTCACCGCCAACGGCGAGATCCTCATCGTCGGGGCCGGCACCGCCGCCGCCCGCGACCCGTGGATCATGCTCCTGCCCGCCGACCTCGCCGCGGACCTCGTGCCCCGGGTGGAGGCGGAGGGGCTGACCTTCATCCAGGAGCAGGTCATGGACGTGCTCCGCCGGGGAGGTGGCTTCCTCTTCGCGGACCTGCAGCGGGAACTCACCCAGGTGGTCACCACCGCCGAACTGCGGGAGGCGATCTGGGGGCTCGTCGACGCCGGGCTCGTCAGTCCCGAC
>NZ_DUOE01000111.1 GCF_012838985.1 Corynebacterium sp.
GACAAGCACACCACCGAGGAAGGAACGATCCGATGAGCGGTCTCGCAATCATGATGATGGTCCTGTTCATGGTCGTCATCTGGGGTGGCTTCATCGCCAGCGCACTGCACCTGCGGGCGAACCCCGATGACACCTCCGGCGCCCTGGGCGTCGCGGACCATGCGCGCGACGAGCACCTCGCCGCGCAGGAACTCCACTAATCACACCACACCGGCATGTCAGGCAATATGGAGTCTGTGACTGACCAGCCGACCTCCCGCACCGCCGGGGATGAGACTCCCCCCACCGGCTCCTCCGGCGACTCCGGATCCAGCGCCTTCAGCAGCCTGGACCTGGACGAGCAGGAGGAGCTCGGTGGTTACCGGGACCAGATCGACCGCTCCGTGGTGCTGTCGGAGTGGCTGAAGTCCTTCGCCATGTGGGCGCTGCGCATGCTCGTCATCGCGGCGTTCCTCTACGGGAGCTGGTTCCTGCTCAAGCAGGTCGGCACGGGCGTGCTGCCCATGGTCTTCGCGATCATCGTGTGCACCGTCCTCGCCCCGCCCACCACGTGGCTGCGGAGACACGGTGTGCCCTCCGCCCTGGCGGCGCTCCTCTCGATGCTGGGATTCTTCGGGTTCTTCGGCACGCTCATCTGGTTCATCGCGCCGGACATCGGCCGGCAGTCGCAGATCCTCTACCTCCAGTCACTGGAGGGTGTGCAACGGATGCAGCTGTGGGCGCAGGGTCCGCCGCTCAACCTCAACGGCGAGGATCTCTCGCAGTTCTTCAACGACGCCGCGAAATGGGTCCAGGAGCAGGCCGGCGCCATCGCCGGCGGGATCCTGACGGGGGTCGGCACCGCCACCTCCCTCATCTTCACGTTGTTCGTGGTCATCGTCCTGACCTTCTTCTTCCTCAAGGACGGTCACCGCTTCCTGCCGTGGGCACGCACCATCGCGGGCCGCCGCATCGGCTGGCACCTCACGGAGAGCCTCACCCGCGCGTGGACGACCCTGAGCGGGTTCATCCGCGCGCAGGCGGTGGTGTCCTTCGTGGACGCGGTGTTCATCGGTCTCGGCCTGGTCATCGTGGGCGTGCCCATGGCGCTGGCGCTCGCGGTGATCACCTTCCTCGCCGGCTTCATCCCGCTCATCGGTGCCGTCGTCGCGGGTGCCCTGGCGGTGCTCGTGGCGCTCGTCTCCCTGGGGGTCACGCAGGCACTCATCGTGCTGGGCATCGTCATCGCCGTGCAGCAGCTCGAGGGCAACATCCTCTCCCCCTGGCTGCAGTCCAAGGCGATGAATCTGCACCCGGTCATCGTGCTCGTGTCCGTCACCATCGGTGGCGGTCTCTTCGGACTGGTCGGTTCCTTCCTGGCCGTGCCCGTCGCCGCGATGATCGCCGTCGCCTTCCGCTACCTGCAGGACATGACCTCCCTGCGTTCCGGCGAGAAGCTCTCCGCCGACATCACGTGGGCCACCCCGGAGGGCGAGCTCAACGGCCGTCTCTCCGAGGAGGAGGGGCGTCTCCTGCGTCAGCGGTGGCGCGACTCGGTCGTCTACGTCGATGAGCCGCGGGAGAAGGCCTCGTCCGACCCCGCCGCCGACCTCGGCGAGGAGTCCCCCACCCCGACGACCTCCACGAGCGGCGCCAACTTCGGTCGCCTCCGCCTGAGCAACCGCCGGATAGAACGGTTGTTCGGCAGATTCGGGCGTCGCTGACGTTCCGTGTCGGGGGTGTGTGACACAGTGGGCGCATGAGTTCCGCCCTGCCTGTCCTCCTCGTCGGCGTTGCGCTCGGCGTCGTCCTCGGCTGGCTCGCCCATGCTTATCGACGTCCCCCGGCACCCACCCCGGCCCAGCTCCCGGCCCCCGCCCCCGATCCCGGCATCATCCGACTCCAGGAGGCCGTGAGCACGATCGGCGGCCAGCTCCGCGAACTCGAGCAGGACCGGGCCGCCACCTACGCCTCCCTGGCCAGCCAGGTCCAGGCGATGATGCGCACCTCCAGCCGCCTCAACGACCGCACCGACCAGCTCGTCACCGCGCTGCGTTCCCCGCAGATCCGCGGCCGCTGGGGTGAGATCCAGCTGGAGCGTGTCGTGGAGCTCGGCGGCATGGTCCGTCACTGCGACTTCGATTCGCAGGTCAGTGCCCGGCTGGACGGCAAGGTCGTGCGCCCTGACCTGGTGGTCAACCTCTCCGGCGGACGGCACATCATCGTCGACGCCAAGGTCCCCTTCTCCTCCTACCTCGATGCGCTGGATTCGCAGGACCCCGAGGAGCACGCCGGCTACCTCCGCCGCCACGCCCACCTGCTGCGTACCCACGTGACGCAGCTGTCGGCCAAGGAATACATCGACGCCTTCGACCCCACCCCGGAGTTCGTCGTCCTCTTCGTCCCCGCCGACCCCTTCCTCGACGCCGCCCTCGGCGTCGACCCCGAGCTCCTCGAGTTCGCCTTCGCCCGCAACATCGTCATCGCCACCCCGACGACGCTGTTCGCCCTGCTGCGCACCGTGGCACTCGGCTGGCGGCAGGAGGACATCTCCAGCAAGGCGCGCGACATCCAGCGTCTCGGCCGTGAGCTGTACACCCGCCTCAACACCATGGGTGACCATTACAACCGGGTCGGCCGGCAGCTGGAGAAGACGATCGAAGCGTACAACGCCACGCTCGGCTCCCTCGACTCCCGCGTCATGGTCACCGCCCGACGTCTCTCGGAGATGGATGTACCGGCCCGCACCGACCGTCACCCCATCGATCTGGAGCAGATCACCGTCCGCCCCCGGACCCCGTCCCCGTCTGTTGACGACCATCCCCGGGAGGACACCGGCTAGACTAGGTCCCCGTGTCCACCTCCAGCCACCGGAGTCGCAACCGGTCCCGCGCCCGCAGCACCGGTCTGCCGACCTGGTCCGGCATCGCCATCGTCCTCGCGGCCCTCATCACGGGCCTGCTGCTGAGCATCAACGGACAGGCCGTCGGTCTGCCCTACCTGCTCTGCTTCGGTGTCGCCGCCCTCGTCGTCGCGTTGTTCACGGAGGTGCGGGGACTGTTCCTCACCGTCGCGTCGATCCCGCTGCTCTTCGCCGTCATGACCGTCGCCTCCGCGTGGGCCGTGAACCGCTCCCTCGCCTCCGAGGGGACGTCCGCCTTCTCCACGACGAGCATCGCCACCGCCGTCTTCCCCCTCGCCCAGTTCTTCCCGGTGCTGATGGGCGTCACCTCGGCGGCCACCGCGATCGCGCTGCTGCGGGTCTGGTTCTCCCGTCGCTCCGGCCGGGCCGCGCAGTCCGCCGCCCTGCGGGACCGCCGCCGCGTCGCCGAGGCCGACCGCCGCAACCGCGACACCGTCTCCCGGGCACGGCTCCGCACCAACCAGGTCACCGTCGAGGAGCTGCTCGCCCGCAACCGCGACCGCCCGGTTCCCCGCCGCCGCCCGGAGAAGGCCCGCGACGTGCCCCGTCGGCAGGTGCCCCGCCGCGCCATGCCCCCGCAGGAGCAGCGGGAGCAGCGTGAGCGGCATGAGCCGCCACGTCGCCGTCGCCGCCTGGACGACGACCTCTACAGCTGAGGCACCCCCGCAGAAACCCGCCTCGCATGCCGCGCCGCGCATGACTTTCGCTCCCGGATGGCGTTTACTGGAAAGTGACGATCATATCTCCCGGGAGTGTTTTCCATGTTCAAGAGAGCGCTGGGTATCTCGATGGCCTTCATCGGCCTCATCGTCGGCGCAGGTTTCGCCTCCGGCCAGGAGGCCCTCCAGTACTTCGTGGCCTTCGGCACCAGAGGAATCTGGGGCGCGGTGCTCGCCGCCGTGCTCATGACGATCACCGGCATCGCAGTCCTCCAGCTCGGCAGCTACTACCAGGCCACCGAGCACACCGCGGTCCTCGGGCGGATCAGCAGCCGGGTGACGTCCTGGATCCTCGACATCTCGACGATCGTCACCCTCTTCTGCATCGGCTTCGTCATGTTCGCCGGTGGCGGCGCCAACCTGCAGCAGCAGTTCGGACTGCCCACGTGGATAGGCGCGACGGTCATGCTGGTGCTGGTCCTGGTGGCGGGCATGCTCGACGTCGACAAGGTGTCCACCGTCATCGGTGCGATCACCCCGTTCGTCATCGTGTTCATCGTCGGTGCGACCGTGTGGACCCTGGCCACGTCCAACCCCGACTGGACCACCCTCAACCTGGCGTCAAGCACCGTGATCACCTCACTGCCCAACTGGTGGCTGGCCGCCCTGAACTACGTCGGCCTGTCGATCATGACGGCCGTGTCCATGGCGATCGTCATCGGTGGCGCGAACCTCGACACCCGCGCCGCCGGCCTCGGCGGGCTCATCGGCGGCTTCTTCTTCCTGCTCATGCTCATGCTGCTGGTGCTGGCCCTGTTCGTCACCGTCAGCACCGTCGGCCGGGAGGACATGCCCGTCCTCGCGTTGATCAACCAGCTCCACCCGGTCCTGGGTGTGATCATGACGTTCGTGGTCTTCGGCATGATCTTCAACACGGCGATCGGCATGTTCTACGCGCTGGGCAGGCGCCTCACCCGCCGCCGCCCGTCCCTGTTCCGCCCGGTGTTCATCGCCGCCTGCATCATCGGTTTCGGCCTCAGCTTCGTGGGCTTCCGCGACCTGGTCTCCTACGTGTACCCGGTACTGGGCTACCTGGGTATCCTCATGCTCTTCGTCATCTCCGTGGCGTGGCTGCGCGGACGGGAGAAGGTGAGCACCGAGGGCCGGCGCCGCCTGCGTGCCCGCGTGCTGCTGGCCCGCAAACTCGATCCGCGCAAGCGCTACACCCGTAAGAACCAGCGGGAGCTGCAGCGCCTGATCAAGGAGTCCAACGTCCCGGACAAGGAGTTCATCGAGGCTCTCGAGGAGGACATGACCTCCGAGCTGCTCGCCGACGACGACATCGACTACAACCCGGATGACCCGCCGGTCAACCTCGTCTACGTCGAGCACACCACCCCGGTCGGCCCGGAGGAGACACAGGACAAGCCCGACGGGAAGTCTTGACAGGCCGCAGGCCGGCGGTTCGTCGATAAGCGGGAGACTAGGTGCGCGCCGGACGCAGCACGCGCGGCAGCGAGAAGACGATGGTCTCCGCGGCCGTGGTGACCTCCTCGACATCGCCGTAGCCACGCTCGGCGAGGTACTTCAGCACGTCCTGGACGAGGATCTCCGGGACGGAGGCTCCGGAGGAGATGCCGATGGTGTCGACGCCCTCGAGCCAGGCGTCGTCGATCTGGTGGGCGAAGTCGATGAGGTGGCCCTCGTCGGCGCCCGCGTCCAGGGCGACCTCGACGAGGCGCTTGGAGTTGGAGGAGTTCTGCGAGCCGACCACGATCATGAGGTCGCACTTCGGGGCGATGGCCTTGACCGCGACCTGGCGGTTCTGGGTGGCGTAGCAGATGTCGTCGGACGGCGGATCCTGCAGATCCGGGAAGCGACGCTTGAGGGCGGCGACGATCTCGAGGGTCTCATCGACCGAGAGGGTCGTCTGGGACAGCCAGATGAGCGGCTGGTCGGCGGGGAAATCAGGGAGCGTGTCGACACCCTCCACGCCGTCCACCAGGTGCGTGTGGTCGGGGGCCTCACCCATGGTGCCCTCGACCTCCTCGTGGCCCTCGTGGCCGATGAAGAGGATCTGGTAGCCGTCACGGACGAAGCGCTTCACCTCGTTGTGGACCTTGGTCACCAGGGGGCAGGTCGCGTCGAGGGTCTGGAGGTTGAGGGCCGCGGCCTCCTCGTGGACGGCCGGGGACACACCGTGGGCGGAGAAGACCAGGTGGGAACCCTCGGGGACCTCATCGGTCTCGTCGACGAAGACGGCACCCCGCTCGGCGAGGGAGTCGACGACGTAACGGTTGTGCACGATCTCCTTGCGCACGTAGACGGGGGCGCCGTACTTCTCCAGCGCCTTCTCAACGGTCTCGACCGCACGGTCCACACCGGCACAGTAGCCGCGGGGGGCGGCGAGGAGGATCTTCTTCACTGCTTCGCTCATGGCCCCACCCTAACCAACGGGGGCGGTTAAGCCTAGACTGGGGACTCGTCACTGTCCCGGGAATGCAATGTCAGGAGTGTCACATGACGGGTGGGAAGTCCACGTCGGAGGCTCCGTGGCCGGTCAGAAGGCTCAACGCCGAGGTCAAGGGCTGGATCCAGCGGCTGGGCACCGTGTGGGTGGAGGGGCAGCTCACGCAGGTGAACATGAAGCCGACGTGGAGGCTGTCCTACCTGACGCTGCGCGACACCGAGTCCGAGACCTCCGTGCAGCTCACCGCCTCGACCTCACTCATCCAGGGCATGCCCTCGCCGCTGCGGGACGGCGACCGGGTGGTCATCCACGGCCGCCCCGCCTTCTATGAGGGGCGCGGCTCCTTCTCCCTGTGGGTGACGGAGATCCGCCCCGTGGGCATCGGCGAACTGCTCGCCCGCATCGAGCGTCTGCGTGCCCAGCTCGCCGCCGAGGGGCTCTTCGACCCCGCCCGCAAGAAGCCCCTCCCCTACCTGCCCCGCCGGGTGGGCCTCATCACCGGCCGCGGTTCCGCCGCCGAACGCGACGTGCTCTCCGTGGCGCAGGACCGCTGGCCGGCGGTCGACTTCCGCGTCATCAACACGCCCGTCCAGGGGGCGACGGCGGTGCCGGAGATCATCGCCGCACTGCAGGTGCTTGACGACGCCCCCCTGGTCGACGTCATCATCATCGCCCGGGGCGGCGGGTCCGTCGAGGACCTGCTCCCCTTCTCCGAGGAGGCGCTGCAGCGTGCGGTGGCGGCGGCGCGGACCCCGGTGGTCTCGGCGATCGGACACGAACCGGACAACCCGGTGCTCGACAACGTCGCCGACCTGCGCGCCGCCACCCCCACCGACGCCGCCAAGCGCGTGGTGCCGGACGTGGCGGAGGAACGGGCCCTGATCGCCGAGGGCCGGTCCCGCATGGCGGCGGCCCTGCGGGGCTGGGTGCAGCGGGAGAGGCAGGGGTTGGAGTCGATACGCTCGCGCCCCGCCCTGGCCGACCCGATGACCCCGATCCGGCAGCGCCGGGAGGAGATCGACCGGGCGGTGGCCATCCTCCGCCGGGACGTGCAGTACCTCCTGCAGACGGAGACGGCGCAGGTGGCGTCGCTGCGTGCGCAGGTCGCCGCCCTCGGGCCGGCCGCCACCCTGTCCCGCGGCTACGCCGTGGTGCAGGTCGTCCCGCGCGACGGCACACCGCCCGAGGTGGTCATGAGCATCGACCAGGCCCCGCCGGGCAGCCAGCTGCGCATCCGCGTGGCGGACGGTTCCATCACGGCCGCGGGCATGTCCGCGACGCCGGCAGACTAGAGGAGACCCCATGAACGACAACACCATCGGCAGCGGCCAGGCCGGCCGGGACGCCTTCCCCGAGGTGGGCACCCTGAGCTACGAGCAGGCCCGCAACGAACTCATCGAGACCGTGAAGATCCTCGAGCTGGGGCAGATGGGACTCGACGAGTCCCTGAAGTACTGGGAGCGCGGCGAAGCCCTGGCCCGCCGCTGTGAGGAGCACCTCGACGGCGCCTCCCGCCGCGTGGAGGAGGCCCTGGGGCGGGCCGCCGAGCCGGAGGCCGGAGCCTAGGGCTGGACCTGCGCGCCCGGCAGCGGCGTCGCCCCGACGGCCGCCGCGATGATCGTCTCGAACTCCGCGTCCTTGCCCGCCCCGGAGAACAGCAGGCGGGCGTCCCCCATGTCGACGACCCACAGGTCACGCACGTCGGACTCGTCGGAGTGGTACACCTGCACCTCCCGGCCGGCGACCTGGAGGGTGCGGTCGAGCTCGCGCGGGTGGGGGTCGACGCCGCGAACGGCGTCGTCGAGAAGCTCACCGGTCTGGGTGAACTGGATGAAGCCGCGGTCCGCGGTCACCCAGCCGACGATCGGGGCGGGGGTGCCGTTCACCTGGCCGCGGCGGGCGGAGTTGGTCACCCAGCCGTCGGGGTTGTCCGGCATGCGGACGGGGAAGGCCGCCGCCTTCGACTCCATCTCCATGAAGGTGCGGGCGTCGACCTCGCGGACCGGGCCGCCCTCCGGGGCGCCGGGTTCATAGGAGCACAGTCCGGTGGCGCCGACGCTGACGACCATGAGGACGACGATGAGGGCCAGGGACAGGAACATGTCCCGCCCGTCCTGGAAGATCCTGGGCTTTTCCGCTGCAGACACGCCGACAAGTATGTCAGACGGGCCCCCGGAGCGGTATCTGCGTCAGCCGGTGTGAGCCAACCCCCTCTTTCGGGTGGTCAAACCAACACGGGCAGCCCGAATCGGTGGAACAATAGCGGAGAGGCGCACGGATGAACAATCCACCGCCCTCGAAGAAGCACGCTGTCATACAAGAATCCGCCTGCAGGAGGCCACTGACCATGAATGCACCCCGTACGGAAGTACCCGACCGCAACCTCGCGATGGAGCTCGTCCGCGTCACCGAGGCCGCTGCGCTTGCATCGGGTCGCTGGGTCGGCCGTGGCATGAAGGAGGAGGGTGACGGTGCAGCCGTGGACGCGATGCGCCAGCTCATCAACTCCGTGAACATGAACGGCGTGGTCGTGATCGGCGAGGGCGAGAAGGACGAGGCCCCGATGCTGTTCAACGGTGAGAACGTCGGCACCGGCGACGGCCCGGAGGTCGACATCGCCGTGGACCCGGTCGACGGCACCACCCTGATGGCCGAGGGTCGCCCGAACGCCATCTCCGTCATCGCCGCCGCTGACCGCCACTCCATGTACGACCCATCCGCGGTGTTCTACATGGACAAGATCGCCGTCGGCCCGGAGGCCGCCGGTGTCGTGGACATCGAGGCCCCGGTCGCCCACAACATCAACGCCGTGGCCAAGGCCAAGGGCATCGCCTCCTCCGATGTGACCGTCATCGTGCTGGACCGCCCGCGCCACGTCGAGCTCATCGCCGACATCCGCCGCGCAGGCGCCAAGGTCCGTCTCATCCGTGACGGTGACGTCGCCGGCGCCATCGCCGCCGCGCAGGACTCCAACTCCATCGACATCGCCATGGGCATCGGCGGCACCCCGGAGGGCATCATCACCGCGTGTGCCCTCAAGTGCATGGGCGGCGAGATCCAGGGCAAGCTGTGGCCGATCGACGACGCCGAGGCAGGCCGTGCCCGCGAGGCAGGCCACGACCTCAACCGTGTCCTGGGCATCAACGACCTGGTCTCCTCCGACAACTGCTTCTTCGCCGCGACCGGTGTGACCAACGGCGACATGCTCCGTGGTGTCTCCTACCGTGCCAACGGTGCGACGACCCGTTCCCTGGTCATGCGTTCCAAGTCCGGCACCGTCCGTTTCGTGGAGTCCCGTCACCAGCTGGCGAAGCTGCAGGAGTACTCCGTGATCGACTACTCCAAGGATCCGTCCGCCTAGTCCGGACTTTTCGGCCATACTGTGAGGGGACTCTCCCCGGCACCCCTCGCAGTAGTTCCACCCCGCCGGGCCAGTTTCCCACGTCCTAACTACAGATACATAAAGGTGGTTATCCATGACCGAGCAGGAATTCCGCATCGAACACGACACCATGGGTGAGGTCAAGGTCCCGGTGAACGCACTGTGGCAGGCCCAGACCCAGCGTGCCGTGGAGAACTTCCCGATCTCC
>NZ_DUOE01000112.1 GCF_012838985.1 Corynebacterium sp.
GAGCTGCACACCATCGTCGGCGCCGGTGCCACCGGTGAGTCCGCCATGGACGCCGGCAACATGATCAAGCCGATGCTCGCCCGCGGTGAGCTGCGCCTGGTCGGTGCCACCACGCTCGACGAGTACCGCAAGTACATCGAGAAGGACGCCGCGCTGGAGCGTCGTTTCCAGCAGGTCTTCGTCGGTGAGCCCTCGGTGGAGGACGCCGTCGGTATCCTGCGTGGTCTCAAGGAGCGCTACGAGGTCCACCACGGTGTCCGCATCCAGGACTCCGCGCTGGTGGCGGCCGCCACCCTGTCCGACCGGTACATCACCAACCGCTTCCTGCCGGACAAGGCCATCGACCTGGTCGATGAGGCCGCCTCCCGCCTGCGCATGGAGATCGACTCCTCGCCGCAGGAGATCGACGAGCTGGAGCGCATCGTGCGCCGCCTCGAGATCGAGGAGGTTGCCCTGCAGAAGGAGACCGACGCCGCCTCCCGCGAGCGTCTGACCAGGCTGCAGTCCGAGCTGGCCGACGAGCGCGAGAAGCTCGGTGAGCTCAAGGCCCGCTGGATGAACGAGAAGACGAGCATCGACAAGGTGCGCGGTGCGAAGGAGGAGCTGGAGAAGCTGCGCCAGGAGTCCGAGATCGCGGAGCGTGACGGCGACTACGGCAAGGTCGCCGAACTGCGCTACGGCCGTATCCCGGAGCTGGAGAAGGAGGTCGCCGAGGCGGAGGCCGAGGTGGCCGACGGCGCCAACAACGCCATGCTCAGCGAGGAGGTCACCCCGGACACCATCGCCGAGGTCGTCTCCGCGTGGACCGGTATCCCGGCGGGCAAGATGCTCGCCGGTGAGACCGAGAAGCTGCTGGCCATGGAGAAGGTGCTGGGCAACCGTGTCGTCGGCCAGGAGGAGGCCGTGCAGGCCGTATCCGACGCGACCCGTCGTGCCCGCGCCGGTGTCGCCGACCCGAACCGTCCGACCGGTTCCTTCCTCTTCCTCGGCCCGACCGGTGTGGGTAAGACGGAGCTGGCGAAGTCGCTGGCGGAGTTCCTCTTCGACGATGAGCGCGCCATGGTCCGCATCGACATGTCCGAGTACGGCGAGAAGCACTCCGTCGCCCGTCTCGTCGGTGCCCCTCCGGGGTACGTCGGCTACGACGCCGGCGGCCAGCTCACCGAGGCTGTGCGCCGTCGCCCGTACACCGTCGTGCTTTTCGACGAGGTCGAGAAGGCCCACCCGGACGTCTTCGACGTGCTGCTGCAGGTCCTCGACGAGGGCCGGCTCACCGACGGCCAGGGCCGCACGGTGGACTTCCGCAACACGATCCTCATCCTCACCTCGAACCTGGGTGCCGGCGGCACCCGCGAGCAGATGATGGACGCGGTGAAGCGGACGTTCAAGCCGGAGTTCGTCAACCGTCTCGACGACGTGGTCATCTTCGACCCGCTGTCCCGTGAGCAGCTGACCCACATCGTGGACATCCAGATCGGCCAGCTGGCCGCCCGCCTGTCGGGCCGCCGCCTGGTGCTGGAGGTCTCCGACGCGGCGAAGTCCTGGCTCGGTGAGCGCGGCTACGACCCGGCCTACGGTGCCCGTCCGCTGCGTCGCCTCATCCAGCAGGCCATCGGCGACCGCCTGGCCAAGGAGCTGCTGGCCGGTGACATCCGCGACGGCGACACCGTGAAGGTGGACGTCGCCGAGGGCGACGAGTCGCTCGACGTGACCCGCGGCTAGACCCCTGCTTCCCGACGCCGCCCCGTTCCTCCCCGGAGGACGGGGCGGCGTCGCTACGCTGGGGCGCATGGCACAGGACCCGATCAAGGACCGTGAACTCTACGACGCCCTGCGCGCGGACGGGGCGAGCCAGGAGAAGGCCGCCCGCATCGCCAACGCGGCGGCGAACACCTCCCGGGAGGAGGTGGGACGCAAGGGCGGCGAGGCCGGCAGCTACGAGGACTGGACCGTCGAGGACCTGCGGAAACGCGCCGCGGAACTCGGCATCGAGGGCCGCTCCTCGATGCGCAAGGCCGAACTCATCGAGGCACTACGCAACCATTGACGGCATGCCGGCGATGTAGTGGACCTGGGCGAGGTGCTCGAGGGCGTCGAGAAGCAGGGACGTCACGCGCACCTGACGGGTGACCGGCTCACCGTCGTAGGTGTCGACCACCTCATCCCAGTCGGTGACCCGCGCGGCATGCGCGGCGACGGCGCTGAGCGCCTCGCGGATGTAGGCGCGGAGGAGCGCGTGGTCGTCGAGAAGCACGGAGCGGGCCTCCTCGGGGGTGTGGCCGTACCCGAGGGTGTCGCCGATCTCCCCGAGGCGGAAACGGTCGCGGTGGCGGGCCCAGACCTCCGCGCCGCCGGAGATCTGCGCCAGCTGCACATCGATCTCGCGGCCGACGTGCCAGAGCAGCCAGGCGGGGGAGTTGGGGTGCCCACCGGGGTGGGTGTTGAGCTCCTGCGGCGACAGGTCGCGGAGCTGTGACAGGGAGTGGTCGACGCGGCCGATGAGGTCACGGATGGTGTCGGTCGTCTTCATGTCGCCATGTTACCGGCGCCCGTAACATGGTCGCATGAACGGCAACGCATCATCCACGGTCGCGCTCATCCTCGCGGGCGGGCGCGGCAGTCGCCTGTCCCCGCTGACCGACGCGCGGCCGAAACCCGCGGTGCCCCTGGCGGGGAGCTACCGGCTCATCGACGTCGCCCTGTCGAACCTCACCCACTCCGGTCTGCGCGACGTGTGGATCGCCGAGCAGTACCGCCCCGGGCTGCTCAACCGGCACCTGGCGGGCGGACGGCCGTGGGATCTCGACGGCACCCGCTCCGGCCTGCGGATCCTCCCGCCCGGGGAGGGTGACACCGAGGACGGTTTCTCCGAGGGCAACGGACACGCCCTCTACCAGCAGCTGGAGGCGGTCGAGGAGTTCGGGGCGGACACCCTCGTCGTGCTCAGCGCCGACCACCTCTACCAGCTGGATCTGCGTCCGGTACTCGCGCAGCACGCGGAGCAGGGCAGCGACCTGACGGTGGTCACCACACAGATCGCCGAGGACCCCTCGCGCTACGGCGTGGTGACCACCCGGGGCGGCCGCGTCACCGCCTACGACTACAAGCCGGACTCTCCCACCGGCCACGTCGTGGCCACGGAGGTCTTCGTCTTCGACGTCGCCGCCCTGCGCCGCGCCTGCGACGCCCTGCTGCCCCCGGGTTCCGACGGCGCCGAGCTCGGCGACTACGGCGAGACACTCCTCCCGCACCTGGTCGGGGAGGGGACCGTCCACGAGTACCGGCTGGAGGGCTACTGGCGCGACCTCGGCACGATCGACGCCTATTTCCGCGCCCACATGGAACTCATCGAGGGCGGTGGCATCGACCTGCACCGCCGCGACTGGCCGCTGCTGACCAACCTCAGCGAGTCCGCACCCGCCCGCATCGCCCCCGACGCGGAGATCAACAACTCGCTGGTCTGCCCGGGTGCGGACATCGCCGGGCACGTCGACCACAGCCTCATCGGCCCCGGCGTGCGGGTGGAGAAGGGCGCGACCGTGCGCCGCTGCGTCCTCATCGGTGACGTCACCGTGCCGGCGGGCGCGCACCTGGAGTCGGTCATCGCCGACCACGGTGCCACGATCCCCACCGGGCGCACCGGGCGGACGAAGCCCGGCCCCGGCAACATCACGGTCCTCGTGCCCGGCGGCACCACCGACGAGGGTGACGCGCTGACCCCGTGACATCTGTCATGCCGATCCCTGACAAACGCCCCTACCTGGGGCGATGTCAATCGGCGACCATGAGGTCATGAGCACATCACCCGTCATCACCGCCACCGACCTCAACCGGCACTACCCGTCCGGCAGGACCAGTTTCGTCGCCGTCGACAACGTCTCGTTCCACGTGGAACGGGGCGAGGTCTTCGGACTGCTGGGCACCAACGGCGCCGGCAAGACCTCCACCCTGGAGATCCTCGAGGGCCTGGCCCCCGCCGACGGCGGCGAGGTCCGCGTCCTCGGCCTCGACCCGGTGACAGACCGTCAGGCCCTGCGCCCGCAGCTGGGCATCATGCTCCAGTCCGGCGGCCTGCCCGCGGCGCTCACCGTCGCCGAGACGATGCGCATGTGGGCCGGCACCTGCTCCACTCCGCGTGACATCGACGAGGTGCTTGTCGACGTCGACCTCACCCACCGCGCGGACGTCAAGGTCGGCGCCCTCTCCGGGGGCGAGCAGCGCCGCCCGGATCTGGCGTGCGCACTCGTCGGTGATCCCCGGGTCATCTTCCTCGATGAGCCGACGACGGGCCTGGACCCCGAGTCCCGGCGCAACGTGTGGGGACTGCTCGAGGGCCTCAAGGAGCGTGGCACCACCATGGTGCTGACCACGCACTACCTCGAGGAGGCCGAACGTCTCTGCGACCGGATCGCCATCATGCACGAGGGCCGGGCACCACCCGCAACTACCTGTCCGCGGCGATGAGCAAGGTGGGGGCGCGCAACCGTTTCGAGGCCTACACCCGGGCCCGTGAACTCGGCTGGATCCAGCCCGTTGAGCACCTAGGATCGGGACACATGAGCACCTTCGTGACTCCCCACTCCCTGCGCGACGACATCTGGCACGGCCAGCCGCAGACGGTCCTGGCCTCCTACTGGGCCCCGGGAAAGAGCGGGGGCTACAAGAAGTACGAGTCGGAGCACATGCCGACGGCCCTGTTCTGCGACCCGCCCTACGCCCTCGCCGGCATCCCCAGCTCCGACGAGGGCCGCAACCCCCTCCCGGAGCCGCACTACCTGCAGGACTGGTTCGGGCGCTGGGGGCTCGACGCGGACAGCCGAGTCGTGGTCTACGACGAGGGCCGGGGCCTCATGGCCGCCCGGGCGTGGTGGATCCTGCGCTGGGCGGGCATCGCGGACGTGCAGATCCTCGACGGTGGTCTCCGCCTCTGGGATGAGCTGGGTTTCCCCATCGTCGGTGGGCCGGGCAACTTCGCCACCGCGATCGGCGGGCAGGTCCGTACTGGTCAGCTGCCCGTCGCGGAGATCGACGACGTCCGGGACCATGTCGCCTCCGGGGGCGTGCTCGTGGACACCCGGGACGCCCGCCGCTTCGCCGGCCGCCGGGAGATCCTCGACCTCAAGGCGGGGCATATCCCGGGGGCCATCAATATCCCGGTGCGTGACCTGCTCAACGAGGACTGGACGATCCGCTCCCCGGAGGAGATCCGGGCGCGTTTCGCGGAGGAGGGGATCACCTCCCCGGAGAACGTGATCGTGTACTCCGGTTCCGGGAACCACTCGGCGCTGGCGCTGGCCGCGATGGAGCACGCCGGCCTCGGCTGTGCCACGCATTATGTCGGCGGCTGGTCCCAGTGGGCGGCCGATCCGGAGAACCCGGTCCAGCGGGGCTTCTGAGGAAAACGCTTCCGGGCAACTATTGTCGAGGATGATGTCCACCATTGCCTTTGCCCTCGCTGCTCTCGCCGCTGGTGCGGCTGCTGTGCTGTGGCGTGTCGACGCCCGCCGGCGGGTCGCGCCTGCGCCGGTGGAGGAGCCGCAGGTGATGGAGGAGGCTGACGCCACGGCTACCGCGGAGGCCGGGGACACCGGAGCCACCGGCACCACCGACCTCCCGCCGCCCCCCGTGGAAGCGGAGACCCCCGCACCTGAACCGGCACCCGGGCCCGAGCCGGAGGACGAGGAGGAACCCGCCCCGGCGCCGGCCCCTGAGCGCCGTCACGGGCTGAGTCTGCCCGGTGCGCTGCGCCGGGAGCGTCGCGCCTGGGCGGAGGAGAAGGGCTACGGCTTCTCGCGCACCGACGACTGGCTCAACGACGAGTGGTCCCGCGGTGCCGCGGCCAGCGGGGCGGTGGCCCGTGACATCGTCAGTGGCCGGGCCTACGGCCACGAGATGCTGCTCATGGATCTCGGCGGGGTGAACGTCATGGCGATGCGCCGGGGTGCGGGGTCGGACGTGGTCATCGACGCCCGCCGCATCGCCGCCCTCGAGCAGGAGTCCTCGGATGACCTCATCGAGGCGTTCACGCTCGGGGACTTCCGCATCCTCGCCACGGACACGGGTGTGGCGGAGCGGCTGGTCGACGAGCGTTTCACCACCGCCTTCGAGGTGTTCCCCGAGGTGGTCACCGCCGTGTGGATCGAGGCGGACTGGGTGCTGGCGCAGACGGCGAAGGGGTCGCACCGCGGCGACTGGGAGCAGATGCTCGCGCCGCTGGCCATGCTCGCCGACGTCGCCCGCGCCCTCCCCCCGAAGGCCACCTCCTCCCAGACGCTGCTTCTCGACGACCTCGACCCCACCCGGCAGATGCCCGGCCCCCCGCAGCCCGGTTTCGGGGTGCTGGCGGTGGCCCGCGAGGGAGTCGACGCCGGTGAGCGCCCCCTGGTGCAGCGCCCGGAGGAGCCGCTTGACCTGCCGAGCCGTCGCCAGGCGGTGGCCCGTGGTGTCGTCGAACCCCGTGCCATCGGTGCGGATGAGGTGGAGGCAATCGCGGACGGCGTCGAGAAGCCGGAGGAGGAGCCACGCGGCGCGCGGATGCCGCGTGATCTCAGTGGGGGTTCCTCCCTCTTCGACGACTAAGGTCTCCGGTAGATCCCCGTACCTGAAGGAGAACCCCATGAGCCGTAACGATGTCGACGCGACGCAGCTCGCACAGCTGGCCGACCTGGTCAAGGAGCTGGCGGTCGTCCACGGGAAGGTGACCCTGTCGTCGGGCAAGGAGGCGGACTACTACGTCGACCTGCGCCGCGCGACCCTGCACAACGAGGCGTCGAAGCTCATCGGTGCGCTGCTGCGTCAGCTCACCGCCGACTGGGACTACGTCTCGGTCGGTGGTCTGACCCTGGGTGCGGACCCGGTCGCCACCGCCGTCATGCACGCCGAGGGCCGCCCGATCGACGCGTTCGTCGTGCGCAAGGAGGCCAAGAAGCACGGCATGCAGCGCCGCGTGGAGGGCCCCGACGTCGTGGGCAGGAAGGTGCTGGTCGTGGAGGACACCACGACCACCGGCAACTCCCCGCTGACCGCGGTGGCCGCGCTGCGTGAGCTGGGTGCCGACGTCATCGGTGTGGCCACCGTCGTGGACCGTGCCACCGGCGCCGACGAGGTCATCCGCGCGGAGGGCCTCGAGTACCGCCACCTCCTGGGCCTGGATGACCTTGGTCTCGCCTGATCCGGCGGAGGACAAGGGCCCGACCGAGTGGGGTGAGGGCCGGCACGGCGTCGGCCCCTGGGAGGGCGAGTGGCCCACCGGTGACCACTGGGACCCGGAGCTGCTCGCTGAGGGCGACCGTCGCAACGTGGTGGACGCCTACCGCTACTGGACGCGGGAGGCGATCGTCCGGGACATCGACACGCGGCGGCACCCGCTGCACGTGGCGATCGAGAACTTCGAGAACGACGCCAACATCGGCACCGTCGTGCGCACCGCCAACGCCTTCGCGGTGGACACGGTGCACATCGTCGGGCGGCGCCGCTGGAACCGGCGGGGGGCGATGGTCACCGACCGGTACCAGCACCTCATGCACCACCCGGACGTGGACTCGCTGCTCGCGTGGGCGCGGAGCCACGGCCTGACCGTCGTGGCGATCGACAACACGCCCGGCTCCGTGCCGCTGGAGACCGCGGACCTGCCGCGGGAGTGCCTGCTGCTGTTCGGGCAGGAGGGGCCGGGCATCACCCCGGAGGCGGCCGAGGGGGCGCTGATGACCTGCTCGATCGCCCAGTTCGGTTCGACGCGGTCGATCAACGCGGGGGTGGCGGCGGGCATAGCGATGCACGCCTGGATCCGGCAGCATGGAGATCTCCGTCACGCCTGGTGACGAGACGGTGACACAATCGCAAGGAAATCGTTATCCTTGTGTGACACAACGGGGTGTAACACAAGGATGCTACGGAGCGACGAGAAGAACGTGCAGGAGACCTGGGCGCACCGCGCCGACCTGGCGGAGGCCGCCATCAACGAGCGCCACTCGGCGCGTGTCTGGGGCATTCCGCGTACCAACCTGGCCGTGGTCAGCTGGCCGCCGACCACCAAGGAACGCCTCTTCCACCACTGGCACTACTGGTGGCAGGCGCACTACCTCGACTGCCTCGTCGACGCCACCAGGCGCCGCCCCACCCGGGCCCGCCGCCGGATCGTCGCCAACACCATCAACGGCATCCGCCTGCGTAACCTCGGCCCGCTGACCGCGAACCGCTACTACGACGACAAGGCGTGGCTGGCGCTCGCTCTGCGGCGCGCCGGGGCGCTGAGCCAGGTCCCCATGCCGACTGTCCTGCCGCGCCTCGAGCACAACATCGTCGACGGCATCGACTCCCTCACCGGTGTCCTGCCGTGGCGTACCGGCGAGACGTTCTACAACGTGCCCTCCAACGGCCCGGCGGCCATCATGATGGCGCGCACCGGACGGCTCGCGGAGGCCCGCACCATCGTGGAGTGGATCCACGAGCACCTGATCGACGACGACGGCCTGGTCATGGACGGCATCCGCATGCGCATGCACGGCCCCGAGCTGGTGGAGAACCTCCACCCGTACTGCCAGGGCGTCACCCTCGGCGCGAACCTGGAGATCGCCCTCGCCCTGCGGGAGAAGGCCGGCTTCGAGCACGCCGACAGCATCCTCGACATGGCCGACGCCGACGCGGTGGACGAGTCCATGCCCTACATCACGCGCGTCCGCGCGCTGGTGCAGGCGGTGGCGGTCCACATGGCCACCCCCTCGGGCATCATCGACTGGCAGACCGGTGACGGCGACGGCGGCCTGTTCAAGGGCATCCTCGCGCGCTATCTCGCGGACGTCGCGGTGCGCCTGCCCGCCGACAACGCCGCCAACCGCGCCGCGAAGAAGATCGCCCGGCGGCTGGTCCTCTCCTCGGCGGAGTCCGTGTGGAACCGCCGCCTCGAGGTGGACGGTCTGCCCGTATTCGCCACCGACTGGACGGCCGACGCCCGCCTGCCGCACAACTTCGGTCTGGCGCCGTCCTCACTGCCGGAGGCGCTCGGCGTCCTGCGTATCGACGAACGCGA
>NZ_DUOE01000113.1 GCF_012838985.1 Corynebacterium sp.
GGTTGCGCATGGCCTCGCGCAGGGCGACGACCTTCTTCGAGTCCCGGACACGCGCCTTCTCCCGCATCTTCCCGGGCCGCTTGAAGCGGGTGCGCTGGAACTGGTCGACGATGTAGCGGGTGTTGCGCCGCGGGTTGTCCAGCACCCGGCGGGGCAGCTTCATCCGGCCGATGGTCTGCGGCGGGTTGTTGAAGGATGAGGCGTCGATGCGCCCCGACCAGCCCTGCTCCGTGGTCACCCAGGGGCGCGGGTCGCGGGTCTGGTTCGCCGGGGTGTCCACCACCGCCAGCACCGGGTGCTTGCGCCCCGGGATGACGATGACGTCGCCGAGCTGCATCTTGCCCAGCAGGGTGATGGTCTCCTGCTGGCGCTGCTCGAGGGAGTGCACGCGGGAGGACTTCTCCTCCTCGGTGAGATCCCTGCGCAGCTGCATGTACTCCATGAGCATCTCCGCCGGGTCCTCCCCGTCGCGGGCGGGCGGGGCGAAGGTGCCGATGGCGTCGAGAAGCTGCTCCCGCAGGTCGCGCACACGGTGCTCCGCACGCTCGATCTCCCGGACGTCGTCGACGACCGACCCGTCCGCCTGGTACTGCGCGAAGGACTTCTCCAGCAGGCGCAGCGAGGGCTCGAAACCGATCATGGCGAGCAGGTTGACGGCCATGTTGTAGCCGGGCGCGAACGTGGAGATCAGCGGGTACATGCGTGTCGACGCCAGCCCCGCCACCGCCTTCGGGTCCATCGCCGGGCTCCACTGGACGACGGCGTGACCGATGACGTCGATGCCACGGCGGCCCGCGCGACCCGTCAGCTGCGTGTACTGCCCCGGCGTGAGGTCGACGTGGCCCTCGCCGTCGAACTTGACCAGCTTCTCCAGCACCACCGTTCGGGCCGGCATGTTGATGCCCAGGGCCAGGGTCTCGGTGGCGAAGACCATGCGCACGAGCCCCTGCACGAAGAGCTTCTCGACGATGTGCTTGAACGCCGGCAGCATACCAGCATGGTGGGCCGCGAAACCGCGCTTGAGGGCCGCCTTCCACTGCGAGAACTGCAGGACCTCGAGGTCCTCCTCCGGGATGCCCTCGACGCCCTGGTCGATGATCTCCTCGATCCTCTTCGACTCCTCGTGGTCGGTGAGGACCAGGTTGGAGCGCAGGCACTGGTGCAGCGCGCCGTCACACCCCGCGCGGGAGAAGATGAACGTGATCGCGGGCAGCATCTCACGGCCCTGGAGCACCCGGATGACGTCCGGGCGACCCACCGGGCGGCGCCGGTCCTGCGGGCGCTTGATCCCTGAGCGGCGCCCCTCGGCACGCGCCCGGAAACCGCGTCCGGACTCGTAGTCGGCGCGCCCCTCCTCGGCCTCCTCCGCCTGCATGCGGGAGATCACGTGCTCCAGTTCCCGGTTGACCTCACCACCCGTGCCGGGCTCGAAGAGCGGGTAGATCTTCCGGCCCACCATCATCCACTGCTCCAGCGGGACAGGCCGCTGATCGGTGACGATGACCTTCGTGTCGCCGCGGACCGTGGACAGCCAGTCGCCGAACTCCTCCGAGTTCGACACCGTGGCCGACAGGCCGATGATGTTCACCGACTCGTCGAGGTTGAGGATGACCTCCTCCCACACCGCCCCGCGCTCCCGGTCGGCCAGGTAGTGGATCTCATCCATGACCACGTGGCTGAGCCGGTCCAGCGTCGGGGAGCCGGCGTAGATCATGTTGCGCAGCACCTCGGTCGTCATGACGACGATCTCCGCATGCGAGTTGATCGACACGTCACCGGTGAGCAGACCGACGACGTCCTCGCCGTAGTCCTTGCGCAGGTCGTTGAACTTCTGGTTGCTCAACGCCTTGATCGGCGTGGTGTAGAAACACTTCGTGCCCTGCGACAGCGCCAGGGAGACCGCGAACTCACCCACCACGGTCTTACCGGCACCCGTCGGCGCGCAGACGAGAACCCCGTGTCCCTCCTCGACTGCCCGACACCCCTGGAGCTGGAAATCATCCAGGGGGAAGGAGAACCGCGAGGCGAACTCAGCGAGGTGGGAACCGGGGTTGACGTTACCGTTCATGAGACCCACGTTACTGAAAACGTGGGCCGTGGAGGGGTCAGAGGACGTCGTCGAACGCGCCTGGTGAATCCACCGGCGCGGGGCGGGCCACCGGGGCGGGGGCGGTGTCCAGCGGGGACGCCGCGTCGTCGTCGAGGTCCATCCACTCGGGGCGCTTCCGCGCGCGGCGCTTGTCGTTCCACTTCGCGAACTGCATGGCGAGCTCGACGAGCAGGGTGAGCGACAGCGCGAGGACCACCATGGAGAAAGGATCCTGGCCCGGCGTCATGAACGCCGCGAACACGAAGAGCACCAGGATGATGATCCGGCGCTTCTCCTTGATCGTCTCGTACTCGAGCACGCCGACGATGTTGAGCATCGCGATGATGAGCGGCACCTCGAAGCTGACGCCGAAGATGAGCAGCAGTGCCAGCAGGAAGTTGTAGTAGCGCTCACCCGTCAGCGCGGCGACCTGCGTCTGGTCACCGATGGTGAGCAGGAAGGACAGGCCGTAGTGGACGACGAAGTAGGCGATGACGGCGCCGGTGACGAACAGCAGCACCGCCAGGGACACGAAGGTGAAGGTGGAGCGGCGTTCCTTCTTGTGCAGGCCCGGGACGATGAACGCCCAGATCTGGTACAGCCACACCGGGGAGGACAGCACCAGGCCGGCCAGCGCACCCACCTTCAGGCGGAGCATGAACATCTCGAACGGGCCGGTCGCCAGCAGGCGACACTCGCCGCCGCCCGTGAAGTCCGCCCTGCTCTCCGGGGGCAGCGCACAGTAGGGGCCGCGGAGGATCTCACCCAGCGGCATGAGCCCGAAGGGGCTGTGCTGGTACCAGAGGAAACCCAGGATGGTGCCGCCCAGCAGGGCGAGCAGAGAAATGATGACGCGACGCCGCAGCTCCTGCAGGTGTTCCACCAGGGACATGTCACCGGTGGGCGACTTCTTCTTCCTGCTCAGCCGCGGGCGTCGCTGGGAAACGTCACCGGACCGGGACATTGTCGACGCCTACCTGCCCTACTGCTGGTTCGGCTGCTGGGGCTGCTGCGGGTAGTCGGGGTTCTGGCCCGGCTGACCCTGCTGCGGCGGGTACTGCTGGGGGTTCTGGGGCTGCTGCAGCGGCTGCGCCTGCGGCTGGTTCTGCGGCTGATCCCAGTAGGCCTGCTGCGGCTGCTGCGGCGGGGCGATCTGGCCCTGCGGCTGCTGCGGCTGGTCGTCGTTGCTCATCTCCTTGACCTCGGACTTGAAGATACGCATGGAGCGTCCGAGGGAACGAGCTGCGTCCGGCAGCTTCTTGGCGCCGAAGAGCAGGATCAGCACGACGACGATGATGATGAGCTCGGTGGGACCGATGTTGGGCATGACTGCCTTTCAGTGGAGATCTGTGTATCAGGGCAACGGTAGCACTTCTGCGGCGCTAACTGTCTGGCGTGTCATGATACGCCGCCAGGGCCGCTGCCGCGCGGCGGGAGACGTCGGCGACCAGGTCGGCGGGACCGGTCACGCTCAGCCGGTCGGACTGGCCGAGGGCGAAGCGGATGAACCATGCCTCTGACCCGACGGGCATGCGGGCGGGCACGGGTTCTCCGGGGACTGATCCGCCCAGCGTGATGGGGTAATAGTCGGCCAGCCAGGTGTGCTCGGGGTGGATGAGCAGATCGGCCTGCTGCGCGATCATCCGGTACCCGAAGGGGTCCTCGGGGTCGAAGGGCAGCTTGTCCAGGTGCGGGGTGGCCTCCTGGTCAAGGACCTCGACCTGACTCATGCGGTCGGCGCGGAAGTTCTTGTGCTGGCCGGCCTCCGCGTCCCAGGCGGTCAGATAGGTCTCCCCCTCGGTGACGAAGATCTTCGCGGGGTCGACCTCCCGCCGCCGGGTCGTGTCCGAGGAGATGGAACGGTACGTGAAAGCCACGCGACGGCCCCCGGAGATGGCTTCCCGGAGCACCTCCTGCGGCGTGGACTCGGCGGGGTCATCGGCCGCCAGGGAGTCGAAGATGGCGACGGCCCCGCTGTCCATGATGGTGCGTAGCTTCGCCGCGGCGGAGAGCACCGCCTCCCGGTCGGTGAGCCCCGGCATGGCCTCCAGCGACTCGAGGGTGAGCAGCAGCGCCCCGGCCTCCGTCGGGGTGAGCCGCAGGGGGCGGTCCATGCCCTGCGAGTTGGAGATGGACACCCGCTGCCAGTTGGCCTCCAGGTCGACGAGCTCCTCCGGCCAGGTCCCGACCCCGCAGCACTGCAGGCGCTGGATCTCCAGCTGGAGCTCCGCGGGGTCACGCCCCAGATCCTTCGCCGCCTCCATGAGGCTGCGGTCCGGGTGCGCCTGGAAGTACGGGATGAGGTTGAGGGACCGGACGAGGCGGTCGAGTTTCGTCGAGGAATCGATGTGACGGGTCACCGGGACACTCCCTTCAGCAGCGCGATGACGTCCGCGCGGACGTCGGCGGGTTCGTGGACGATGACGTCGGGGGCGAATCCCGCGGCGGTGCGGGCGAGCCAGGTGCGGTCGACGTCGTGAAGCACGGTGTGCCCGTCCTCCCGCCGCTGCCCTGCCGCGGCGAGTTCGTGGGCCATGCCCTCGGGGATGGTGAGCACGGCGTCGACACGCTGCTGGAGGGAACGCAGGGACTTCTCGACGACCTCCTGCAGGTTCTCCTCCGGCCGCGGATGCGTCGCCGGGGTGCGCCTGCCGTAGACCTTGGCGATGCGCAGCACCCGGAAGGCGCGGGGCGCGTCACGGTCGAGGTCGTGGCCGACGAGGAAGAGACGGTCCTGCAGCGGCACCAGCGCCCAGGGGTCCATCGTGCGGCGCACCGGCTCGGAGGTGGGCGTGGCGACGTAGTCGAAGGACATCCGCAGCCCCGCCCGGATGACGGTGAGGATGTTGCCCAGGATCTCCGGGGACAGACGGTGGGAGTCGTTGACCGCAGTGAACACCGGCGCCTCCGAGAGGTCCCGGCGCACGCCCGCGGCGGCCAGCTTCGTCCAGCCGGAACGGGCGAACACGCCCAGCTCGCTGGACTCCCCCAGGTCCCCGGCCATGCCGAGGACGGCGGCCTCCTCCGGGGTGAAGGAGACCTCGGGGAGTTCATAGCGGTCGGTGAGCAGCCGGTAGGCCGTGCCCCCGCTGTCACCGGCACTGCGCTGCTCGAGCGGCACGCCGGCGCGACCCAGGGTGATGATGTCACGGTTGAGACGGCGCTGGAACGCCTCCGGGCTGCTGTCGCCGTAACCGTCGACGTTGCGCCGGATCCACTCCGGGGTGAGCATGCGCCCGCCCTGGCGGTCCGCCTCCTGCAGTGCGAACACGAGGTTGGTCAGGCGGTGCACCGCCCTGTCCTGCCTGCCCATGGGGCCTCCTGACGTTGAGATCAGCCGCGCGCAGTGGCGGCGCTCTCCTCAAGATATGCCAGGAGGTCATCGACGCGCTCATCAACCGGCGCAAAAGGATCGAGCAGTTCCACCACACGAGGCTCCGGCTCGTTGACCTTGAGGTGCACCCAGTCGGTGGTGACGGGCACCCCCAGCTCCCCGGCCCTGGCGATGAACTGTCCGCGCAGGCGGGCCCGGGTGGTCTGCGGGGCGGTGTCCACGGCCTCCCGGATGGCCTCGTCCGTGGTCCAGCGGTCGACCAGGCCGCGTGACTCCAGCAGCGGGAACAGGCCGCGGCCGGGGCGGATGTCGTGGTAGGTGAGGTCGACCTGGGCGAGCTTCGGGTGCCCCCAGTCCTCGCCGAGGCGTTCGCGGTAGCGGTTGAGCAGGTTGAGCTTGATCACCCAGTCGATCTCGCGGTCCACCCGGCTGAAATCCTGCGTGCGGATCGCCTCCAGCTGGCGGGTCCACAGGTCGACGACGCGACGCAGCTCCTCCGTGGGGGTGCCCTCGTCGGGGCGTTCCTCCAGCCACTGCGTGGCGGCGGCCAGGGTGGCCTCCTGCACCTCCAGGGCGGTGACGGTGCCGCCGGCCTTGAGGTCGAGCAGCGTCCCGCCGGTCATGTCGCGGGCGATGTCGCGGATGTGGCCGATGGGGTTGTGCATCTCGAAGTCGGGCAGCTCGACGCCCGCCTCCACCATCTCGAGGACGAGCAGCGTGGCGCCGACCTTGAGCGCGAACGTCGTCTCCGACATGTTCGAGTCACCGACGATGACGTGCATGCGGCGGAAGCGGCTGGAGTCGCCGTGGGGCTCATCACGGGTGTTGATGATGGGCCGGGCGCGGGTCGTCGCCGAGGAGATGCCCTCCCACACCTGGTCCGCGCGCTGGGAGAGGACGAAGCCCGGCTGGTAGCCGCCCGTCGCCCGTCCGACCATGCCGGCCCCGCAGATGAGCTGGCGGGTGATCATGAACGGCAGGAGCTGCTTGCCCAGGTTACGCAGCGGCAGGTGCCGGCTGACCAGGTAGTTCTCGTGGCAGCCGTAGGAGTTGCCCACCGAGTCGACGTTGTTCTTGAACAGGTAGACGCGGCCGTCGATGCGGTCGGCGGCCAGGGCCTCCTCCGCGCGTCGCGCCAGCTCATCGACGACGAGATCGCCCGCCTGCTCGTGGTTGAGCAGCTGGGTGAGGCTGTCGCACTCGGCGGTGGCGATCTCCGGGTGGGAGCCCACGTCCAGGTAGAGGCGGGAACCGTTGGGGGTGAAGATGTTCGAGCTGGCGTACTGTTCGACGATCGGACGGAACAGGTAACGCGCGATCTCGTCGGGGGTGAGCGAACTCGCGCCCGCACCGGCGACCGCGGTGATGCCGTACTCGGTTTCCACGCCCACGATGCGGCGGGCGAACACGGGTGAGGTCATGAGGGACTACTGTCCGCCCTTCTGCACGTAGGAACGGACGAACTCTTCCGCGTTGGTCTCGAGGAGGCCGTCGATCTCGTCGAGCAGGTCGTCGGTGCCGGTGGTGCTCAGCTGCGCCTGGCCGGCCTCGAAGGCGTCGTCGCCGCTGTCGTCGTGGCCGCCGCCGGCGGAGATCTGGGACTGGGGTCCGGTCATGGGGGGAAACTCCTTCTAGTTCTGGTGGGGCTTGTTGTGGTGGGTGATGTAGTGGTCAGGCGCGAAGTCGATCGCCGTGAGCTTCTCGATGAGCTCGTCGGTGTCGGCCGCCGAGTTGATGATCTCACCGACGTGCTCCCGGGTGAGCTTGTCCACCTCGTTGGTCTGGAAACGGGCGGTTCCGCCGGAGTACCTGAGAATCATCGTCTGCCAGCTGGCGGCGATGACGTCGTCCGGGAACCGGGCGGACACGGCACCGCGGAACCACGCGCGGGAGTCGGCCGGCGGCTCCTCGGCGGCGCGGGTGATCTCCTCCTCGGTCGCCAGGGTGACCATGCGTCCCTTGCGCACGAGGGCGTGGTGGAGCGACTTGGCGGGGTCGATGTCGGAGTACTGCAGGTCGATGAGCTTGAGCTTCGGGTCGGAGATGTCGACGCCACGGTCGAGGTAGCCCTTGATCAGCGCCCACTTGGCCGTCCAGTCGAGCAGGTGGGAGGTGGACAGGGGGTCGTCGGCGAGCATGTCCATGACCTCGCCCCACAGGGCGATGACGCGCTCGTCGACGGCGTCGACCGCGACCACCCGCGAGCGGTACTCCGCGAGGATCTCCAGGGCGGTGAGCTCGCGGCCGTCGCGAAGCAGCAGCTTGTGCGTGAGCGTGAGGTCGTGGGAGACGCGCTTGATCTCGGCGACCGGGTCGGCCAGGCGCAGGTCGGAGAAGTCGACCTCGTTCTCGATGGCGTCGATGACCAGCTTGGTCATGCCCAGCTTGAGGAAGGTCGACGTCTGCGACATGTTCGCGTCACCGACGATGGTGTGCAGGCGGCGGAAGTGGACGGCATTGGCGTGCGGCTCGTCGCGGGTGTTGACGATGCCGCGGTTGAGCGTCGTCTCCAGCGAGATCTCCTGGTGGAAGTAGTCCGCCCGCTGGGAGATCTGGAAACCGTCCTGCTCCCCGGCCTCGCCGATGCCCAGGCGCCCCGCGCCGATGATGACGTTGCGGGTGACGAAGAACGGGATGAGCGCCTGCGTGAGCACCTCGAAGTCGGTCTTGCGCGAGTACTGGTAGTTCTCGTGCGCACCGTAGGAGGCGCCCTTGCCGTCGACGTTGTTCTTGTAGATCTTCAGCGGCGGGCACGGGTCGTGGTGCTTGAGCACGCTCAGGCCCTGCTCGTAGAGCTCCTGCACATTCGCCACCGCCCTGCGCATGATGACGTCACCGGCGGCGTCGTAGACCATCGCGTCATAGGCGTTGGACACCTCCGGCGAGGAGTACTCCGGGTGGGCGTGGTCGACGTAGAAACGGGCGCCGTTGGTGGTGACCACGTTGGCGATACCCACCGCGTCCGGCTCCACGACCGGCACCGTGTGGTAGCGGCGCAGGTCGAAGCCGCGGGTGTCGCGCAGGGGCGACTCCTCCTCGTAGTCCCAGCGGGAGCGCGCGCCCGTGTTCAGCGCGGCGTACGCCACCACCACGTGCGTGGAGGTGAGGATGGGACTGATGCCCGGGTCCGAGGGCGTCGCGATGCCGTACTCGGTCTCCGTACCCATGAATCTGCTCATGTCGTCACACCCTAACCAATCACTCGCGCCTGGACGACACGCTTGCCGTGCCTGCCCGCGATCCGCGACCACTCGTCGGGGTTCGCGGTGTTCGGCAGGTCCTCGGACTCGTTCTGCTCGGCGGCGACCGCCTCCTCGATGTGCGCGACCGTGACGCCGTCCTCGCTGACGCCGGCGAGGTGGTCCTTGATGGCCAGCTTCTTCGCGCGGTCGACGATGTTGGCGATCATCGCGCCCGACACGAAGTCCGAGTAGTCGAGGACCTCCACCTCACCGTCGACGAGGGTGAGCTCCACGAAGGGTCGCTGCTCGAAGAGCTTCTCGACGCCCACCTCGATCAACTCCGCCACCGGCACCGCGTGCGGCGCCTCCTCGGTGAGGTAGCGCTCGAAGATGTCGCGCGCCCCGTCCCGGGTGGGGCGCTGGACGCGGATCTTCACGTCCAGGCGACCCGGGCGCAGCAGCGCCGGGTCGATGAGCTCCTCGCGGTTGGTGGCGCCGATGATGATGACGTTGGCCAGGTTCTCCACGCCGTCGAGCTCCGTGAGCAGCTGCGGGACGACGGTGGTCTCCATGTCGGAGGACACACCGGAGCCGCGGGTGCGGAAGATCGACTCCATCTCGTCGAAGAAGATGATGACCGGCCGCCCCTCCCCCGCCAGCTCCCGGGCCCGCTCGAAGATGAGGCGGATGCGGCGCTCCGTCTCACCGACGTACTTGTTGAGCAGCTCCGGGCCCTTGACGTTGAGGAAGTAGCTGGCCGAGCCGTCGCCCACCCGCCGGGACAGCGAGTTGGCCACCGCCTTGGCGATGAGCGTCTTGCCGCAGCCGGGCGGCCCGTAGAGCAGCACGCCCTTCGGCGGGTTGAGCTGGTAGCGGCGGTAGAGCTCCGGGTGGGAGAAGGGCAGCTCGACGGCGTCCTGGATCTGCTCGATCTGCTCGTCGAGGCCGCCGATGTCGGCGTAGGTGACGTCCGGCACCTCCTCCAGCGAGAGCTGGGAGACCTCCGTCTTGGGGATGCGCTCCAGCGCCACCCCCGCCTTCGTGTCCACGAGCAGGGTGTCGCCGGCACGCGCGGACTTCTCCAGCGGCCCGGCCAGCCGGACCAGGCGCTCCTCGCCCGTGGCGTTGGCCACCAGCGCGCGCCCGGCCCCGATGCGCTCGGTGAGCATGCCCAGCTCACCGGTGTCGGGGAAACCGCAGACCTCGACGATGATGGACCCCTCACCCAGGCGCACCAGCGCGCCGGGCACCAGGTCGGTGTCCGCCACCTCCGGGGAGACCTTGAGGCGCATCCGGCGGCCCGCGGTGAAGACCTCGGCGTCGCGGCCCACTCCCCCGCCCAGGTGGATGCCGTAGGTGGAGGCGGGCTCGCCGAGGGCGTCGATCTGGGCGGACAGATCCTTCAGCTTGTCCCGCGAGGACTTGAGCAGCTGCGCGAGTTTCGCGTTGCGGCTGCTCAGGGTCTGGATCTCCCGCCGGAGGGCATTCTCATCGGTGGTCTGGGCGTTAGTCATGACACAACTGTAACCCCCGCCACCTGGAGGGTGTTCAACCCCGGGTCGGCCTGCTACTTCCGGGCGCGACGCTGCGGGCGCGGCGGGGTGACGCCGTCGGCCAGGCGGCGGGTGAGCACGAGGAAGGCGGTGTGGGCGTTCATGCGGTGCTCCGGGCGGGTCGCCAGACCCTCGACCTTCCACTCGCGGACCAGCGACTCCCAGGCGCGCGGCTCCGTGAAGCACTGGCGCTCACGGATGCCCTCCATCACCTTCATCAGCTGCGGGACGGTGGCCACGTAGGTCATGAACACACCACCCGGGATGAGCACCTCCTTGACCACGTCGAGGCACTCCCACGGCTCCAGCATGTCGAGGATGACGCGGTCGACGGGACCGCCGAGATCCTCGACGGTGACCTGGGTGAGGTCACCGAGGCGCGGGTCCCAGGTCTGCGGGCGGCCGCCGAAGTACTCGTCGACGTTGGACTCGGCGAACTCGAGGTGGTCCTCGCGGATCTCGTAGGAGATCAGCTCACCCTCCGGGCCGATGGCGCGCAGCAGCGCCATGGACAGGGCGCCCGAACCGGCGCCGGCCTCGAGCACGCGGGCCCCGGGGAAGATGTCGCCCTCCACGAGGATCTGGGCGGAGTCCTTCGGGTAGATGACGGCGGCACCGCGCGGCATCGACAGGACGTGGTCGACCATGAGGTGCCGGAACAGCAGGTAGTCCGCGCCCAGGGAGGACTGGATGACGGAGCCCTCGTCCATGCCGATGATCTGGTCGTGCAGGATCTCGCCCTTGTGGGTGTGGAACTTCTCCCCCGGGTTGAGGATCAGGGTGAAGTGCCTGCGCTTGGCGTCAGTGAGCTGGACGCGGTCACCGGGCTGGAAGGGACCGGAATAGGCCAATGGGGGCTCCTCGCTGGTGCGTGCTGGAGGGATCAGGAACCAATCAAGTATGCCTCAAGAGCCTCCGCGAACCACAGCTGGTCCCGTACCCCGGCGAGCTCGCGGGCGGAGTGCATCGACAGCAGCGGCACGCCGACGTCGACGGTCGGGATGCCCAGGCGCGTCGCGGTGATGGGGCCGATGGTGGAACCGCAGGGCATGGCGTTGTTGCTCACGAAGTCCTGGTTGGGCACGCCCGCCGCCCGGCAGGCGCGGCGCCAGCGGGCGATGGTCTCCGCGTCGGAGGCGTAGCGCTGGTTGGCGTTGATCTTCACCACAGGGCCGCCGCCGATGAGCGGGTGGTGCTGCGGATCATGCTTGCCCACGTAGTTGGGGTGCACCGCGTGTGCCGCGTCCGCCGACACGCAGCTGGAGCGGGTGTACATCCGCCGGGTGTCGTCGAGGTCCGCGCCCAGGGCCGCCGCCGTCCGGGTGAGCACGTCCTCGAGGATGGGGCCGGCCGCGCCGGTCGTCGACGCGGAGCCCACCTCCTCGTGGTCGAAGGCGGCGAGCACGAGGACGTCGTCACCCGTGTCCCCGGACTCCACGGCGTGGAGCAGCGCCACCAGCGAGGCGTGCACCGAGCTGAGGTTGTCCATGCGTCCCGCGGCGATGAGCTCGGCGTCGGCGCCGAACACCTGGCCCGGCTGGGTGTCGCAGGTGATGAGGTCGAAGCCGTCGATGTCCTGCTTCTCGACGCCCGCCTTCTCCGCCACCAGCTCCAGCACCGGGGTGTGCCCCTCCCCGACGAGGCCGAGCACCGGCTGCATGTGCTGCTGGCGGTCGAGGGTGAGCTCCTTGGAGCGGTCGAGGTGGATCGCCAGGTGCGGGATACGGGCGACCGGGCCGGTGTCGACGAGCCGCACCGAGCCGTCCCCCAGCACCACCCGGCCGGCGAAGGTGAGCTCGCGGTCCAGCCAGGAGGCGAGGATCGGGCCACCGTAGACCTCGACGCCGGCCTGCGACCAGCCCGCCGACGACAGCTCCGGACCCGGCTTGAGGGTGAAGCCCGGGGAGTCGGTGTGGGACCCGATGATGCGGAACCCGGAGTCCGGGGAGGCGTCCTCCGGCACCCACCACGCCATGACCGCCCCACCGCGGATCAGCACGTGCCCACCCGGGGTGGCGTCCCACGGGGCGGACTCGTCCTGGGTGATGAAGCCCGCGTCGATGAGCCGGTCGGCCACCACGCGCGCGGCGTGGTAGGAACTCGGGCTGGCGGCGATGAAGTCGAGGAAGTCGAGAGTCTGGTTCATGTGTCCAGCTTGCCACGGATAAGGTGGTGGCCATCATGACCACGCCTGCACCCCGCCCGCTCGCCCTGTCCCCGTCCCGCGCCTCCGACTACCAGCAGTGCCCGCTCCTCTACCGCCTGCGCGCCATCGACCGGCTGCCGGAACCCAAGACACTCCCCCAGGTCAGGGGCAATCTGGTGCACGCGGTGCTCGAGTACATGCACGCCCAGCCGCGGGAGGAACGTACCTACCCGGCGGCGGTCAAGCAGCTCAAGCCGCACTGGGCGGAGATGGTCGCCGCCGACGGGGAACTGGCCGAGCTCGTGCCCGAGTCCGCGCTGCTCGACTTCCTCATCGAATGCCGCTCCCTGCTCCGCGGCTACTTCGAGATGGAGAACCCCCAGGGCTTCGACGCCCACGCCGTGGAGATGTACGTCGACACCGTCCTGCCCAACGGCGTGCCGGTGCGCGGCTTCATCGACCGCGTCGACGTCGCCCCGACCGGTGAGGTCCGCGTCGTCGACTACAAGACCGGCAAGAAGCCGCTCCCCCGCTACAGCCACGACGCACAGTTCCAGATGCGCTTCTACGCCCTGGTCTACTGGCGCCTCTACGGCGTGATCCCCCACCAGCTGCGGCTGATGTACCTCAAGGTCCTCGACTCGATGTTCCTCGCCCCCTCGAAGGAGGAGCTGGAGTACTTCGAACGCGACCTCGGCGACCTGTGGGGCAAGATCGCCGGCGACGGACAGTCGGGCAGCTTCCGCCCGAAGACCTCCAAGCTGTGCGGCTGGTGCTCCTTCCAGTCGCTGTGCCCGGCATTCGGCGGCACCCCGCCGGAGTACCCGGGCTGGCCGGGCTCCACGGCGGACTGACCCCTTACTCCTTCATGGCGTAGTTGGGCTCGTAAATGCAGTGCGTGGTGCCGTAAACGGTGAACATGCACGCGTTGTTGTGATCGCACAGGCTGCGGGTGTCAGGCCTCTCCTGGATGCGGTTGATCAGGTCCGGCTCTCGCAGCAGAGCACGACCCATGGCGAAGAAGTCGAAGCCTTCCTTCAGGCCCGTCTCCATGTGGGCGAGTTCGGTCAGGCCACCCAGGAGCACCAGTTTGGTGTTCTTCATCTTGCGCACGAACTGCCGGGCATCCTCGAACATGTAGAGGTCGTAGTACTCGAATTCTCCGAGAATCGGCTTACCGAGCAGTTTCACGCCGGTCTTGAAGGGTTCCTTCATCTGGGCAGCGAAACCGTCAATGGGAACATCACCGCGGAACAGGTACATCTGGCGTTTAACGCTGGAGCCCTGCGTGAGTTCAATGGCGTCGAGGTGATTGTCCTCGTCGAGCATCTCAGCGGTCTGCAGCGAATCCGCCAGAGTGATTGAGCCCTTGATGCCGTCCGTCATCGATAGTTTGGCGATAATTGCCGCATCGTCGCCCACCCGGTCCTTCACAGCGGCCGCGATCTCCCGGACCATGCGGCTGCGGTTCCCGATCGAGCCACCGTACTCGTCATTGCGTTTGTTTATCCACGGAGACAGGAAGGCACTGGGGAGATACAGGTGTCCGAAGTGCAGTTCCAGACAGTCGAAGCCGGCCTCGACGGCGATCTCTGCAGCGTCCGCGAACTCGCGGATGACCTGTTGGATCTCGGCCCTGTCGATTCCCCGGCTGATCTGGAACGATGTCGGATTGAGGAATCGACTCGGCGCCATCGGCCGTTCCCCGGTAATCGCCTTGTTGGCCACCGGGCCTGCATGCCCCAGCTGTGCGGAGACTTTCGCCCCGTGCCGGTGCATGGTGTCGGTGAACTCCCTCAGACCCGGAACGGCGTCCCGGGTCATGAGGATCTGACCGGGCGCCGAGAAACCGGCAGGTGAGGTGGCACAGTACGCCAGCGTGGTCATGCCGACCCCGCCCTTGGCGAAGCCCTCGTGGAAGGCGATGAGTTCGTCAGTCACTTTGCCGTCGGGCGATCGCCCCTCGGAGGTGGCGGCCTTGATGGTCCGGTTACGAAGGGTGATCGGCCCAAGGTCGACAGGTTCGAAAACAGTGCGGTTCCCGGGAGGGGTGGCGGTGGACATGGCATTCCTTTCTGACGAAGCACGACATGTGGTCCTACCACCCCATTGTGTCGCCCGACGATATCCCGGGCATTTTGATATACATACCCCCGTTCAGGCATCCCACCTGCACTGACAGTCAGAGTTTGCAGTTCAACCACCCCCGGACGGCGCCTTGTTGATCTCCCTGCGCAGAGCGCGCCGGGTCATCTGACCCCCTAGAACAGTCCGGAGATCCGCCCGTCCGCGTCGATGTCGATCCCCTCGGCCGCCGGTCGCGCGGGCAGTCCCGGCATGGTCATCACCGCACCCGTGAGCACGACGATGAATCCGGCCCCGGTACGGGGGATGAGTTCACGCACGTGGAGATCGCGTGGAAGTCGCCGGTGAAGTGGAGGTTGATGTCCTCCATCGGCACGATCTGCGAGTGTCCGCCGCCCGCGGCACCTCCCTTGATGCCCATGACCGGCCCCTGGGAGGGTTCACGCAGCGCCGGCGGCGGCGGTGTGGCCGAGGCGTGTCAGGACGTCGGCGAGTCCGATGAGGACCGTGGACTTGCCCTCCCCCCGCCGGTGTCGGGGAGATTCCGGTGACCAGGACCAGCTTGCCGACTCCCCGACTCTCCCGCTGCGGACGCAGTCGGGTGATGTCCACCTTGGCCTTCGTCGGCACGTAGGTGATGAGGGCCTCCGGCGGGATCCCCGCCCGGTGGGCTATCTCGGTGATGGGTTCCAGGGTGTGGGCCTGGGCGATGTCGACATCGGTGCGGGGCTGTGTCCTGGCCGTCATGGGCTTCTGGTCAGGTATCAGAGGAGGACCGCGCCGAAGGCGTAGGCGAGCACGATGGACAGGGTGATGTTGACCACGCCCGGGATGATGAAGGGGTGGTCGAAGACGAAGCGGCCGATGCGGGTGGAGCCGGTGTCGTCCATCTCGACGGCGGCCAGCAGCGTCGGGTAGGTCGGCAGGACGAAGAGGGCGGACACGGCGGGGAAGGCGGCGAGGGCCGTCAGCGGGGACACGCCGATGACCAGGGCCGCCGGCATGAGGGCCTTGGCCGTCGCGGCCTGCGAGTACAGGAGGGCGGCGGCGAAGAAGAGCACCACGGCCAGCAGCCACGGGCGAGCGGCCAGCACGTCACCGGCGAGGACCTGGATCTCGTCGATGTACTCGTTGATGATGGTCGTGCCCAGCCAGGCGACTCCGAGCACGCAGACGGAGGCGGACATGCCCGAACGGAACACCTGGGTCTTGATGATCTCGTCCGCCGGGATGCGGGTGACCAGGACGATGACGGTGGCGGCGGCGAGCATGATGGTCATGATCGCCTCGTTGCGCGGCAGCGTCGGGTCCGTGATGAGGCCCACCTGCTCGGAGATCGCGGTGGCGTAGACCATGACGCCAATGATCGCCGCGAGGAAGATCCACACCGAGGCCTTCGCCCCCGGGCGCGGGTGCCAGTCCTCCGCGGCTTGCGGGATGCGGACCAGTCCCTTGTCCAGGCGGTCGCGGTAGACGGGGTCGTCGGCAAGTTCCCTGCCCAGGTGGTTGGTGAGCAGGGCCGTCGGGAAGATGGCGAGGAAGGTGGCGGGCAGCATCACTCCCAGCAGCGTGAGGTAGCTGACGCCCCGCGGTTCCAGCAGGGACGCCATGAAGACGACCGCGGCGGACAGCGGCGAGGCGACGATGGCCATCTGGGAGGCGACCACCGCCACGGACAGGGGGCGGGAGGGGCGTACCCCGCCCTCCTTGGCCACCTCGACGATGACCGGCAGCGTGGAGAACGCCGTGTGGCCGGTGCCGGCGAAGACCGTCATCAGCCACGTGACCACCGGCGCCCACAGCGTGATCTGGCGGGGGTTGCGGCGCAGGAAGCGTTCGGCCAGGTGGACGAGGTAGTCCATGCCGCCGGCGCGCTGCATCGCGGAGATCGCGGCGATGACGCACATGATGATGCCGATGACGTCGAAGGGGATGTCCGCGGCCGTGACCGGCACACCGGTGAGACTGAGGAGGAGCACGCCGAGACCACCGGCGAAGCCGATGGCGACGGAACCCAGGCGGGCGCCGAGGACGATGGCACCCAGGACGATGAGTATCTGGAGGGCGAGCAGCATAACCACAAGCCTATGGTCCGACCACAGGCAAAACCCAGCTTCTCGACGCAAAAAGTGCCCGTTTGTGTGTAATCACACACAAACGGGCACTGTTGCGGGGTACTACTGGTTGTCGAGGTACAGACGACCGCGGAACTCCGGATGCATGAGGTTCTCCTTGCTCAGCACGCGGGAGAGGGTCTCCTCGTCCATGAGCTCCCGCTCCAGGACGATGTCCTTGACGGAGCGGCCGGTCACGGCGGCCTCACGGGCGACGAGGTCGCCGTTGTGGTGGCCGATGAACGGGTTGAGGTAGGTGACGATGCCGATGGAGTTCTCCACGAACGCGCGGCAGACGTCCTCGTTGGCGGTGATGCCCTCGACGCACTTCTCACGCAGCGTCACCGCGGCGTTGCCCAGGATGCGGATGGACTGGAACATGGCCTCGGCCATGACGGGCTCCATGACATTGAGCTGCAGCTGACCGGCCTCGGCGGCCATGGTGACGGTGAGGTCGTTGCCGAAGACCTTGAAGCAGACCTGGTTGACCACCTCGGGGATCACCGGGTTGACCTTGCCCGGCATGATCGAGGAACCGGCCTGACGCGGCGGCAGGTTGATCTCGTTGAGGCCGGCACGCGGACCGGAGGAGAGCAGACGGAGGTCGTTGCAGATCTTCGACAGCTTCATGGCGGCGCGCTTCACACCGGAGTGGGCGTGGACGTAGGCGCCGGTGTCGGAGGTCGCCTCGATGAGGTCCAGGGCGGACTTGATGTCCAGGCCCGTGACCTCGGCGAGGGTGGCGGTGACCTGGTGACGGTAACCGGCCGGGGTGTTCACACCGGTGCCGATGGCGGTCGCACCGAGGTTGACCTCGAGCAGACGGTCGGCGGCGTTGCGCAGGACGGCCTGCTCCTCGGCCAGGTTGTGGGCGAAGGCGTTGAACTCGTCACCGAGGGTCATCGGGACGGCGTCCTGCAGCTGGGTGCGGCCCATCTTGAGGATGTCCTGGAACTCGCGGCCCTTCTCGCGGAAGGACTTCTGCAGGGCGTCCATCTGCTGGATGAGGGTCGACAGCGCCGCGTAGAGGCCCAGGCGGAAACCGGTCGGGTACGCGTCGTTGGTGGACTGGGACATGTTGACGTCATCGTTGGGGTTGATGATGTCGTAGCTGCCCTTCTCCTCCCCCAGGTACTCCAGTGCGAGGTTCGCGATGACCTCGTTGGTGTTCATGTTCACCGAGGTGCCGGCGCCACCCTGGAAGATGTCGATCGGGAACTGGTCCATGCAACGACCCTCATCGAGGATCTGGTCGCAGGCCCACACGATGGCCTCGTGCTTCTTGGCGGGCAGCGTGTGCAGACGACGGTTGGCCATCGCCGCGGCCTTCTTCACCTGCACCATGCCGCGGATGAACTCCGGCACGTGGTTGATCGTGGTGCGCGAGATCTGGAAGTTGTCCATCGCGCGCATCGTGTGGATGCCGTAGTAGGCATTGACCGGGACCTCCAGGAAACCGAGGAGATCCTCCTCGGTGCGGGTCTTCCGGACGACTGACTTCGTCGGCGCGTCGGGGGTGTCCTGCTTGGTGGACTTCGCCATGGTGAACGGGGATCCTCTCACTGGAACGGGTGCAATACGCCCATCTTAGCCCTGTGGTGTTCCCGGGGTCCGACCCAGCTCAACCATGTCCGTCCGACCGCCCGGACCTGCTAGATACGGGCGATCCGCAGCTCCGAGGCGAGGATGGCCTCGGCCCCCAGTTCATCGAGCTGGTCCATGACCGCGTTGACGCCCTTGCGCGGCACGAGGGCACGCACGGCGACCATGTCGTCGCGGGACAGCGGGGAGACCGTCGGGCCGGACAGACCCGGGGTGACGGCGGAGGCCTCCTCTAGCTCGCTGCGGGCGATGTTGTAGTCGATCATGAGGTAGTTCTGCGCGGTGAGCACACCCTGGATACGACGCAGGATGAGGTTGTGCTCGGAGGTGAGCTCCATGCCACGGCGGCCGACCATGACGGCCTCGGAGGTGACCAGCGGATCACCGAAGGGCGCCAGGCCCTGCGTGCGCAGGGTGTTGCCGGTGGAGACGATGTCGGCGATGGCGTCGGCCACACCCAGCTTGATGGAGATCTCCACCGCGCCGTCGAGACGGATGACCTCGGCCTCGATGCCGCGGGCGGCCAGGTCCTTCTTGACCAGGTTCGGGTAGGCCGCGGCGATACGCTTGCCCGCCAGGTCCTCGACGGTCCAGGTCTCGTCCGCCGGGGCGGCGTAACGGAAGGTGGAGGCACCGAAGCCGAGGGGCAGCAGCTCATCGACCTGGGCGCCGGAGTCGAGGGCCAGGTCACGGCCGGTGATGCCCATGTCGAGTTGGCCGTTGGCCACGTAGATGGCGATGTCCTTCGGGCGGAGGAAGAAGAACTCCACGTCATTGGCACGGTCGAACACGGCCAGGGCACGGCTGTCACCGCGGCCCTTGTAGCCGGCCTCGCGGAGGATCTCCACGGCGGCCTCGGACAGCGAACCCTTGTTGGGGACGGCGATCTTGATCATGAGTGGTCTCCTTAGAGGTTCTTGTAGATGTCGTCGGGGGTCAGCCCGCGGGCGACCATCATGACCTGGGTCCAGTAGATGAGCTGGCTCATCTCCTCGGCCAGTTCCTCATCGGACTGGTACTCGGCGGCGATCCAGA
>NZ_DUOE01000114.1 GCF_012838985.1 Corynebacterium sp.
AACGGCCCGGTCGAAGCCATCAACGGACGGCTTGAGCACCTACGCGGCATCGCACTCGGGTTCCGGAACCTCGACCACTACATCTTGCGGTCACTGATCCACTCCGGGCAGCTGCAGGCCAGGATCAACGCACTCTAAATCGTGAAGAGCCAGAAAAGTTCACGTGGGCATTGATGCGGACTGTGGGGTGCCTTGGTGATCGCCCTTGTCCTGGCAGCAATCCGGGTGCCATCCACCGGGCGTGGGCGACCACGATCTCGACCCGAGCGGGTGCTGGCGGATTAGGCATGTTCTTCACACGCGAACTGTAAGTATCTGCTGTCACGAGGAATCAAGGCCAAGATCTCCCAGCCGAAGGATCAAGTCGCCCACCGGCGGCGCAGGGGATCGACCGGTGGCCGACCCTGCCTTCGACACCGCAGCCTATCGGCGTCGCAACACCGTGGAACGGGGCATTAACCGGATCAAGCAGCACCGCGGGTGTGCCACCCGTTTCGACAAACTAGCGGTGCACTTCGAGGCGACGGTTCAGGTAGCGGTGATCCGGCACTGGCTGAAACGACGTTCGTAACACCGCCTAAGCCCGCGGATGCGCCTCCCGCCACACCTGCCGGAGGTTCTCCGCGGTGACGTGAGTGTAGATCTGCGTCGTCGTCACGGAGGAGTGTCCGAGCAGTTCCTGGACGACGCGGACGTCGGCACCGCCCTCGAGCAGGTGCGTGGCGTAGGAGTGCCGCAGGGTGTGCGGGGAGATGTCCTTGTCCAGCCCCGCCCGCTCGGCGGCCTTCTTCAGCACCGCCCACGCACTCTGGCGGGACAGTGCTCCCCCGCGCGTGTTGAGCAGCAGGGCGTGCGACTTGCCCTGCGCGAGGACCGGACGGGCGCGCACGAGGTAGGCCTCGACCGCCTCGAGCGCCTTGGAGCCCACCGGGACGAGGCGCTGTTTGCCGCCCTTGCCGGAGATCCGCAGGATGCCGTCGGTGTCGGTGACGTCGTCGACAAGCAGTCCCGTGACCTCCGAGATGCGCGCCCCGGTGCCGTAGAGCAGTTCGAGGAGAGCGCGGTCGCGCAGGTCCAGCGGGGTGGCCAGGTCATCGGTGGGGACGGCCTCGATGAGGGTGGCCACCTCGTCGATGGACAGGGTGTCGGGCAGGTGGCGGCCGGTGCTCGGGGGTGAGACCTCGGCGGCGACGTCGACGCCGAGCACGCCCTCCCGGACGGCGAACTTGTGCAGGCCCCGGGCGACCACGAGGGCACGTCCCGCGGAGCTCGCCGCCAGGCCGGAGCGTCGCAGGTCGGCGACGTAGGCCTCGATGTCGGCGGTGGCGACGTCCGCCAGGTCCGTCCGTCCGGCCTCCTCGAGCCAGTCGAGGTAGCGGTTGATGTCGCGGCGGTAGTTGGTGAGGGTGTTCTCGGAGAGGCCCCTTTCAACGGCGAGGTGGTCGAGCCAGGTGTCCGCGATGCCGCGGGCCGTCACGGCATCCTCTTCAGGTCCGGGCCGACGTCTGCTTCCCGACGCCGCGCCGCCAACGTCTGCGGCCGCCACGGATTGGGCGTGTCGACGGGCCGGGACTGTCCCCGTCCGGCGAGCACCTCCGCAGCCGTCATGATGCCGGCGATGGCGATGGAGTTGATGATCTCGCCGCGCAGCACCATGGCGCGGGCCTCCTCCAGGGGTGTCCAGGAGAAGGTCATGTCGGCCTCCTCGTGCTCCACCTCGCCACGGTCGACCTCATGCAGGTCGCGGGCGAGGTAGACGCGGACGGTCTCCTCGCAGAACCCGGGCGAGGTGACCAGGTCGCACAGGACCTCCCAGCGCCCGGCGGCCAGGCCGGCCTCCTCGGCGAGTTCCCGCTGCGCGGTGACGTGCTCATCCTCCCCGTCGATGTCGAGGATGCCGGCGGGCAGCTCCCACAGGCGGGCCTGCACGCTGTGGCGGTACTGGCGGACCAGGGCGATCTCCCCGTCCCGCTCGGCGACGACGGCCACGGCCCCGAAATGCTCGACGATCTCCCGCCGCCCGGTGCCTCCACCCGGCATCGCGAGGGTGTCGCGGCGCAGGGCGAGGATGGGGGATTCGTGCAGGAGCTCCGAATCGAGGACGTCGAACTGGTGGTTACCGGGGGTGGTCATGCCCACTAATCTACCCAGCCGCCCCTAGGGCGCCGGGCTGGCCGCCTCAGCGGACACCGCGGAGCCGTAGGAACCGGTCTCGCCCGCCAGTTGCTCACGCACGGCGAGCACGGTGGCCATCCGGCCGACGGCGCGGTCGACGGAGTCCACGGTGGACACCCCGTTGTCCGCCGTGGCACGCACCAGGCCGACGGCGCCGGTGTCGGCGGCGGTGTGGATGCGTCCGGCCAGGACGGCACCGTTGCCGCGGGCGTCGAGGGCCCCGACGAAGTCGGCGAGCGTGCGGGCGGCGAGGCCCCGGGTGCCGTCATCGTCACCGGTGATCACCACCGCGACCTGGGCCGGCAGGATCGTCCCGTCCTCGTAGTCGAGGAAACCGGCGTCCCGCAGGGCACGCAGCAGGAGTCCACGTTCCTCGGAGCTGGCCTGCTCCTCGCCCGATTCAGGGGCGAGCATGAGCGCCGAGCCGAGCGCCTCCCCGGCGTGCAGCCCCGGGTCCAGGCGGTCCTCGGACAGCTGTGCCCCGGCGGGCAGGGTGTTGGCCACGATGGACTTGAGCTGATCGGCGCCTTCGGCGGTGAGGAACTGCTCCGCCAGGGTGATGGTGCCGGCGTTGACGGCGCCGGCGTCGGCGAGCAGCTCCCCGACGCCCGCCACATCCTCCTCCACCGCATCCGCGGTGCGGAAGACCAGGACCGGACGGTCGCTCAGGGTGTCGGTGACCGCCCCCGCCGCGAGTTCGCCGACGACGCTGTCCGCGGAGGCCGCCTGGGCCTCGGCGATGTCGGCCCGCTCCGCGGCCGCCTCCAGCTCGAGGGTGCTCCGGCCGGACCCCTCCGGCATGTTCGGCGCGAGCACGAGAGTGCCCAACGCGACGCCGGCGGCGACGCCGAACCCGATGCCGCCGATGAGCCAGCCTGCACGGCCGGTGGTGGAACCCATGATCTGCTCCCCTACTTGAACCAGCCCTGGAAAGTCAGCGCGATGCTGTTCCAGGTGTCGATGAGATTGTCACTGAAGCTCTCCGGACCGGACAGACCCACGATGAGCACGATCGCGGCGGCGGCCACGAGGACGCCCAGGACCGCCCACAGCCAGGCGGTGCCGCGGCCGGAGTTGACGGTGTACAGGTCGGAGATCGCGGAGGCGTCGACGAGGCGGGCCCCCAGCTTGGAGCGGGTGAGCATCGCGGTCGGCGTGGCCGCCGGGTCATTCGCGAAGACCGCGTCCAGGTCGAAGGGGCTGCCCGCGTTCACGATGAGCTGCGCCCCGTGGTAGTCGGCCAGCAGCAGCGCCAGGTCGGTGGCGGAGTCGGTCGCCGCCGGGAAGGTCATGGCGCCGACGCCGAGGTCCTGGATCCGCTCGAGGCCCGCGGCGTGACCGTCCGGGTCGGCCGGCAGGATGACGCGCCCGCCGCTGCGCAGCGTGTCCGCCCCGATACCCGCCGGGTTGCCGACGATGAGGTCCGGCTTGTAGCCGAGCTCCAGCAGCGTGTCCGCGGCCGCGTCGACGCCGATGATGACCGGGTCGTACTCACGGATGAAGTTACGCAGCAGCTTCACCTCGTTGCGGTGGTCCGGGCCGGGGCTGACCACGAGCGCCTTGCGGCCCGCGATGTCCGCGCCGGTGTCCGGGATGCCGAGGCCGTCGATGAGCAGCGGCCCCTCGGAGTGGATGAACTGGATGGTGTTGCCGAAGAACGCCTCCATGTGGTCGACCAGCGACTGCTGTGCCTCGGTGAAGCTGGCCTCCGCCGCGTCCGCGGTGAGGACCCTGCCGGAGCCGATCTGCCGTTCCCCGAGGTGGACGGCGCCGTCCTCGGTGATGCGCCCCTTCTTGCCGTCGCGGATGCCGGCGGCGAGGTCGACGCCGGTGTCCTCGACGAGGAGGACCTCGGCGTCGAGAAGCATGTGTGGTCCGAAGTTGGGGACCGCTCCCGTGGAGAACCGCGACATGTTCACGACGGCCGCGGGGCCGGCGTCGATGAGCAGCTGGGCGTCACGGCGCGAGATGTCGGCGGTGTTGATGACGGCGATGTCACCGGCGCGCAGGCGCTGGAGGCCCTTGCCTCCGGCGGTGCAGTCGCGGAAGGTGCCCTGCAGACCGGGCAGGTCGGCGGTGCGGGAGAACAGACTCATGTGGCTATTGTGACGGTCGGGACCTACCCGGTGGTGAAGGCGCGCCGCTCGCTGCGGGCCCGTTCCAGCAGCTCCGCCGCATGGGCGCGTCCGGTGTCGGTGTCGTCGAGGCCCGCGAGCATGCGCGCCAGCTCCTCCACGCGCTCCTCCGCGCTGAGGGTGAGCACGCCCGAGGTCACCGCCTCATCGCCCACGTTCTTGGCGACGTGCAGGTGCGTGTCCGCGTAGGCCGCCACCTGCGGCAGGTGCGTCACGACGATCACCTGGTTCCGGGTGGCCAGCCGCGCCAGGCGCCGCCCGATCTCCACCGCCGCGCGGCCGCCGACACCGGCGTCGACCTCGTCGAAGACCAGCGTCGCACCCTGCGTCCCCGCGGAGAGGATGACCTCCAGCGCCAGCATGACGCGGGAGAGCTCACCACCCGAGGCACTCGACGCCAGGGGCCGGGGCTCCGCGGAGGCGTTGGGGGCGAGCATGAGCTCGACCTCATCCGCGCCGTCCGCGCCCGGGGCGACCTTCCGCACATCCACCGTCAGCCGTGACTTCGCCATCGCCAGCCCCTGCAGCTCAGCGGTCACCTCGGTGCCCAGCGCCGCGGCGGCCTTCCCGCGGGCCGTGCTCAGTTTCCGCGCGGCCGCCTTCATCTTCTTCTCGGCGGCGGCGACCTGCTTCTTCAGCTCGTCGAGAGCCTCGGAGGAGATGTCGATGCGCCCCAGCCGCGTGCGCGCCTTGTCCCGCCAGGCCAGCACACCGTCGATGTCGGGGGCGTACTTGCGGGTGAGCATCTTCAGCTGCTGCTGACGCTGGAGCGACTCCTCCAGCAGCGAGGGGTCCGCCGGCAGGTCGGCGAGGAAACCACCGAGCTCGACGGCGATGTCACTGAGCTGGCTGGTGATCTCCGTCAACCGGGCCCCCAGCTCCGTGAGCTGGTCGTCCTCCGAGGCGGTCAGCGCGGCCTCCGCGCGGCCCAGGAGCGTCGAGGCGGGGTCCTCCTCGGAGTAACCGCCGAAGGTCTCCGGCCCGTCGATGGCGGTGAGCGCCGTGGAGGCCTCCTCCCGGAGCGTGTCGACGTCCTGCAGCCGCCGGATCTGCGTGACCAGCTCCACGTCCTCCCCCGGTTCGGGTTCCACGGCGTCGATCTCGTCGAGGGCGAACTGCAGGCGGTCGATCTCCTGGGCCAGTTCGCGGCGGGACTCGGTGCGCTGCCGCAGGTCCCAGGCCAGGTCACGCCAGGTGCGCCACGCCGCCCGGTAGTCGGCCAGCAGCGGGGCGATCGCCGGATCGAAACGGTCCAGCGCCGCCAGCTGCTGGTCGGGGGCGAGCAGGCGGAGCTGATCGTTCTGGCCGTGGATGGTGAGCAGCGGGCCGGTGAACTCCGCGAGAGTGGCTGCCGGGACGGAACGGCCGCCCAGGTGCGCCCGGGAACGCCCCGCGGCGTTGACGGTGCGGGAGGCGATGAACTCGCCGTTCTCGTCGGCGCGGCCCCCGGCGGCATCGACCAGCTCAGTCACCTGCGCGGACACCTCAGGGGCCAGCGCCGTGGTGACGAAACGGCCCTCGACCACCGCCTGCGGGGCCCCGCTGCGCACGCGGGAGGCGTCGGCGCGGCCCCCGGCGAGCAGACGCAGGCCGGTGACGACCATCGTCTTGCCGGCGCCCGTCTCACCCGTCAGGACGGTCAGTCCCGCGGCGAGTTCAGCGGACGCGGCCGGGATGACACCGAGGTTCTCGATGGCGATGTCTGCAAGCATGCCGACAACACTACCCGAACAACTGTGCTAGTTCTCCTTGGCCGGCGGAGTCGTGCGCGGACCACGCCACCCCGAGACCGGGAGGCGCAGCTTGGTGACCAGACGGTCGGTGAACGTCGATTCGTCGAGACGCACCCACCGCACCGGACGGGCGCCGCGGACCACCTCGACGCGCGAACCGGGCGGCATCGGGATGGGACGGAAACCGTCCATGACCGCCATCGCCGGGGAGGCGTCCGGGTTGGACTCGACGGCCACCGTCGACCGCGGGGACACGACCAGCGGCTTGGTGAACAGTGCGTGGGCGTTGTTCGGTACGACGAGGATCGCGTCGAGCTCCGGCCACAGCACCGGGCCACCGGCGGAGAAGGCGTAGGCGGTCGAACCCGTCGGGGTGGAGATGAGCACGCCGTCGCAGCCGAAGGAGGACACCGGACGGCCGTCCACCTCCAGGATCGCGTCGAGCACGCCGCGACGGTTGAGGTTCTCCACGCTCACCTCGTTGAGGGCCCAGCCGCGGCCGATGACCTCGAGGTCGTTGTCCAGGACGGTGACGTCCACCGTCATCCGGTCCTCCACGCGGTAGGAACGGTCGATGACCCGCTGGATCGCGGCGTCGAGGGACTCCGCCTCCCACTCGGCGAGGAAGCCGACGTGCCCGAGGTTGATGCCCAGGACGGGCACGTCCACGGCGTGCGCCAGGTCGGCGGCGCGGAGGAAGGTGCCGTCACCACCCAGGACGAGGACGAGCTCACAGCCCTCCGCGGCGTCCGCGGTGTGGGTGACGCGCTCCAGCGGCGCGAGGATCCGGCTGCCCTCGAGCGGGCGGCCGTCCTGGTGGACGAGGACGCGGACGGTGATGCCGGCGGCGTCGAGAAGCTCGGCGGTACGTTCCGCGGCGGAGAGGTTCTTGCTGCGGCCCGTGTGCGGGACGAGCAGCACCTGACGGTCGGTCATTTAAGGACCCTCCTGCACGGCAGTGGTGATCATGGACTCCAGCTGTTCCGGGCTCGGGGCGGTGGCGCCGCCGTCCTTGACCAGCCATAGGAAGTATTCTACGTTTCCGCTGGGGCCGGGCAGCGGTGAGGCCACCACCCCCCGGCAGCTCAGACCCAGCGTGAGGGCGAACTCGGCGACCTCGCGGGTCACCTCCGCGCGCAGCTGCGGGCTGCGCACCACCCCGCCGGAGCCGAGGCGGTCCTTGCCCACCTCGAACTGCGGCTTGACCATCGGCAGCAGGTCAGCGCCGTCCCGCAGTGAATCGGCGATGGCCGGCAGCGTCAGGCGCAGGGAGATGAACGAGAGGTCACCGACCATCATGTCGCAGGGGCCGCCGCACATCTCCGGGGTGAGGGTGCGCACGTTCGTCCGGTCCAGCACGGTCACCCGGGGGTCATTCTGCAGACGCCAGATGAGCTGCCCGTAACCGACGTCGGCGGCGACGACCTCCGCGGCGTCACGACGCAGCAGCACGTCCGTGAAACCGCCGGTCGAGGCGCCCGCGTCGAGCACCTTCTTCCCCGCGACGCTCAGCCCCTGCGGTTCGAAGGCATCGAGAGCGCCGAGCAGCTTGTGGGCGCCCCGGGAGGCCCAGTCCTCGTCCGCGGCCTCCTCCACACGGATGGAGACCTCCGGTTCCACGACGGTCGCCGGCTTCTGCGCCTGGAATCCACCGACGTACACGCGGCCTGCCTTGATCATGTCGACCGCCTGCTCGCGCGAGCGGGCGATCTTCCGGCGGACGAGCTCGGCGTCGAGTCGTCGACGGGTGGGAGCCATGGAAGCCTCCTAGTGTCCCTGTTGGAGCGCGCGATGCAGGACCGCATGCGCGCGGGTGAGTTGATCGGCCTCCTCGGCCGGGGTGGTGACGGTCTCCGCGAGGATCTCCGCCACCTGCTTCTCGACGTCCTCCGGCTGCGGCCTCACCAGGTCAGCCGGGTTGACCATCGGCCTCACCACCAGTCGGAGACGGCGCGGGCGGCGTGCTCGCTGATCGGGCGGATGAGGTCGGCGGGCTTCTTCATGGCCCAGGCGACCTCGAGCACGGTGCGCAGTGCCTGGATGGAGGTGGACTCGGGGCGGCCGCGGTCGAGCAGGATGTCGTTGCCGTCGACGCGCGCGGTGAAACCACCCTGGGCGCCGGGGCGCAGGACGGCCGCGTCCTCGGTCAGCGCGCTGAGGTTCTCGGCGACGTAGGTGGGACGCAGCTCCTTCGGGGCCTCCAGCAGCGCGATGTGCCCGGAGACGCCCGTGAGGACGTGGAAGGTCGGCATTCCGGCGGCGTTGCCGCCCTCGATGTCGGTGTCCAGGCGGTCGCCCACCACCAGCGGGCGCTGGGCGTTGAGGCGTCGGGCGGCGGTGTGGAACATCGCCGGCTCCGGCTTACCCGCCGAGGTCGGGGTGACCTCCGTCGCGGAGACCACCGCCGCCACCATCGAACCGTTGCCCACCAGCAGGCCCCGCTCGGAAGGCAGGGTGGTGTCCAGGTTGGAGGCGAAGTAGGTGGCGCCGTTGCGGATCGCCAGGGCCGCCTCCGACAGTTCCGCCCAGCCGGCCTCCGGATCCAGGCCCTGGAGGACGGCCTTCGGCTGCTCGGCCGCCGAGTCGACGACCCGGTAGCCCGCGGCACGCACGAGGTCACGGAAGGACTCCGTGCCGATGACGTACACGGCGTCACCGGCCTGCAGGTGCTCCGCAGCCAGGTCGATGGCTGCCTGCGCGGCGGTGACGACGTCCGCTGCCCCCGCATCCAGACCGATGGCCTGCAGCTTCTCGGCGACGGACTCCGGGGAGCGCATCGCGTTGTTGGTGATGTAGACGCCCGGAACCCCGGCGGCGTTGATCGCCTCCACCGCTCCGGCGACGGCGCGTCCCCCTTCCCAGACAGTTCCGTCGAGGTCGAGGAGAAGGGCATCATGGGTACGCAGGAGACTCATGGTGTCCAAGCTTAGTGGTTCCGGATGATCAGGACAGTTCCGACAGTCGCTCAGCCGCGTCGAGCATGTCGTCCTCGTCGATCTTGTCGGCGTGGGCGAACCACTCCTTCGCCTCCTCCACGCGACCGGCGGCCACCAGCGCATCAGCGTAGGCGTAGGACAGGCGGGCGTTCACCGCCCCCTGCGAGGACAGGTCCGGGTTGAGACGCTGCAGCGTGATCACGGCGCTCTCCGGCTGATTCATGTCCAGGCGGGCGCCGGCGATGACGATGCCGAGCTCCACCGCCCCCTCGCGGTCCAGCATGCGGGCCTCATCCGAACGCCCCATCTCGACGGCCTTCTCCGGACGTCCGAGACCGCGCTCGCAGTCGGCCATGACGGCCATGAACCCCGGTCCACCGGACATACGACGGGCGGCGCGCAGCTCCGAGAGGGCCTCCCGCCACTCGCCGGCCCGGTAGGCGGCGATGCCGTTGGTCTCACGCGCCACGGCGACGCGGCCGGCACGGTCCTTCGCGGCCCGGGCGTGACGCAGAGCCAGCTTCGGGTCGTCCTCCATCAGGGTCGCCGCCATGAACATGTGCTTGGCGACAGCCTCCGCATTATCCTTGCTCAGCACCTTCAGGTCCTGCAGCACCATCGGATCCAGGACGTGGATGTCGATGTCGTCCGGCAGATCCGGCTCGGTCATCCGCTTGTTGATGCGTTCCTCACGGAAGCCCGAACGCTGCGGCGAGGAACGGGTGTGCTGCGAGCGCTCGGCGCCGGCCCGCTGTGCGTGACGACGCTCGCCACCACCGCGACGGTTGTCCCGGTTGCCGCGCTCCCCCCACCGCTCGTCCCGACGTCCCTCACGCCGATCCCCACGCTCGCCGCGCGGGCTGTCACGCCAGTCACGGTCATCACGGTCGCCGCGGGGACGACGGGGTGCTCCCCCACGCTGCGGCCGGCCCCCGCGGGGATTGTTCTGGTGGTCACGATTCGGGCGATCAGACATAAGACTATATTCTCCCATAAGTTCTGCCCGGGGGCAGAAACGACGAAAGCGCCGCCTGCCGAGGAGATGTTTCTCAACTCGACAGGCGGCGCCTTACATTCCTCTTTTAAATTTTAGCGTCGGCGGCAACCTACTCTCCCACACCCTCCCGAGTGCAGTACCATCAGCGCGGGCAGGCTTAGCTTCCGGGTTCGGAATGGGACCGGGCGTTTCCCTGCCGCTATCAACCACCGACACAC
>NZ_DUOE01000115.1 GCF_012838985.1 Corynebacterium sp.
GACGGGTCGGGCCGAAGTAGACGCCGGCGAGTTTGTCCCAGGCCCGGGCGTCGCGGACACCGAGTCGATCGAGGTCGGCGACGGTGACGGTGCCGGAGGAGATCTCTCCCAGTACCGTCATGGCCCGCAGGGCTGTCAGCAGCTCGATCGTGGTCATGCCCCGGACGATAAACCCCCGGCGGGCAGCCGTCGAGAAGCAGGTCGTGGGCCTGTGGACAACTCCCTGTTATCCACAGAAAAGACGATCGGGAACGATCCCCACTTGACTACGGAGTGATCTTCCAGGTGTGGACCGGCTCGCCGGTGGCCTGGTTCTCCAGGTAGCGGCGCAGCATCTCCGCCAGGGCGGCGCGGCGCTCGGGGGAGTCCGGCTTGGAACCTGCCGGGGTGAGGGCCTTGACGGTGCGCAGCTGCCACATGGCGCCGTTCTGGCGGGTGCGGGCACGTTCGCGGATGATGTCGAGGTTCTGGGTGATGAGGTCCTCGTCGACGTCGAGGGCGCGCAGACCCTCCCGGGCCTGTTCGAGGAGGTGGTCCTGGATGAGGGTGGCGACGTCGATACGCCCCAGCGTCGGCCAGTCGAGGCGGGCGAACATGCCGGCGCGGGCGGCGTAGAAGAAGTTCTGCTCGGCGTCCTTGAAGGTCAGGCGGGACCAGACGGGGCGGGTCTCGGAGGAGAGGTACTTGACCAGGCCGTAGTAGAAGGCGGAGTCGGCGACGATGTCGGTGACGGTCGGGCCGGCGGGCAGGATGCGGTTCTCCACGCGGATGTGGGCGCGCTGCTTGCCCGGCGCGTAGATCGGGCGGTTCCAGCGCCACACCGTGCCGTTGTGCAGGTTGAGGTGGTGGAGGGTGGGGGACTGGCCCTCGAAGACGGGTTCGCCGGAGGCGCCGCGGTCCTCGGGGAGGAGCGGGGAGAAGTAGCGGACGTTCTCCTCGAAAAGGTCGAAGACGGAGGTGATCCAGCGTTCGCCGAACCAGACGCGGGGGCGCACGCCCTGGGCGACGAGTTCCGGGGTGCGGGTGTCGATGGACTGCTGGAACACCGGGATCCGGGATTCGTGCCACAGTTTGCGGCCGAGGAAGAGCGGGGAGTTGGCGGCCAGGGCGACCTGCACGGAGGCCATCGCCTGGGAGGCGTTCCACGCGTGGGTGAAACGGTCCGGCGGCACCTGGAGGTGCAGCTGCATGGAGGTGCACGTGGACTCCGGGGCGATGTCGTCGAAGTCGAGGCGGCACTCCTCCTCGTTGGACAGGTCGATGTGGACGAGTTCGCCGCGGCTCTGCATGATCGCGTTGTTGAGGCCGCGGTAGCGGTTCTCCGGGGTCATCCACGACGGGTCGGCGAGGAATTCGGGGGTGACGGTCGGGAGGGTGCCGATCATCGCGACGCGGGCCCCGACCTTCTCCGCGGCGGCCTGCACCTCGGCGAGGCGGGAGCTGATGCCGTCGTGGAGCTGGCGGAGTCCGTCCCCGGCGACGGACAGCGGCGGGTGGTTGAGCTCGACGTTGTACATGCCGATCTCGGACTGGTACTCGTCGCCCAGCTGGGCGAGCACCTCCTGGCCCTTCAGCGCGGGCTGCATGTCCTCGTCGACGAGGTTGAGCTCCAGCTCCAGGCCGATCGTGCCGCGGTTGCCGAACTCCGCCTTCTGCAGATGCCGGTCAAAGACCTCGAGGTCGTTGTTCAGGTGCTGGCGGTAGCGCGTGCGCTGCTGCGGGGTGTACGTGTCTGTCGATACTGCGTCGCCCATGAGGAAAGACTCTAGTGTGCGGGGAGGTTTCCGGGGGCAAAATGCTTCTCGACGCCACCCGCTCGCCCTGCAGAGCCTGTCGCCGGGCCTTAGGATCCCGGTTATGTCTAGGTTCCTGTCGTGGCCGGTGGCGATTCTGCTGCTGTTCCTGGTGGTCGCCGCCAGCACGGGCGTCGGCGTCCTCACCCTCCTCAAGTGGGCGGCAGTGGCCGGGGGAGTGCTGTTCGGTCTGCTGCTGCTCTGGTTCGTCGTCGACTCGGTGCGGTCCGGGCCGGGGCCGGTCGAGTGGCCGGACGCGAAGGTCGGGGTGGCGACGGTGAAGAAGGTCCTGTCGACAACCGAACTCAAGGACGGCCGTCGGCTGGTCAACGTGAACGTCCGGGTGGAGCCCGCCGACGGGAGCGGGTCCTTCGACTCGACCTTCACCCGGCGGGTGCCGCAGGCCTCGGTCGCCGGCATCGAGCCGGGCCTGCAGTTCCCGGCGATGTACCGGCCGGACCGTCGGGAGAAGATCAAGATCGCGCGCGGCGACAAGCAGCAGAAGGCCCAGCGCTTCTTCGACCACGTCCGCGTGCGGGACGGGATGGTGCAGGTCCTGGAGCTGCAGGCCGCGCAGGCGGGGGTGCTCACGGACGCGGATGTGCTCAGCATCGACCGCACCGACCGGGTGCTCGGCGGTTTCCCGGTCTATGACGTGGGCCTGCGTATCCACCGGGTGGGGGCCACGCCCTTCGAGCACCGGAAGTCCATGCGCCTGAGCAGCTTCGAGCACGGTCTGCTGACGGCGACCCCGCGCGTGCGGGTGAAGTACCTGCCGGAGAATCCGCAGGCGGTGGCGGTGGCCATCGAGAATCGACAGGAGGAACTGACATGACCCGACCCTTTGGTGAGCGCTTCAGGCGCCAGGCGGCCGGTGGCATCACGACGGCCGGTGGGGATCCGTTCAGCGAGTCGGCGAGTTTCTGCAACGGCTGGGCCGGCATCCTCGGTTTCGAGGGCGGCGACTCCGGCAGCGACTCCAGCAACAACAACAATAACAACAACAATAACAATGGATGACCTGCTGTTTCACCGGGCGATCAAGCTCACCTTCGTCCCGAACCAGTTCTGCAACCTCGGCTGCACGTACTGCTACCTCGGCGACCTGACCAACAACCGTGACAACCCGGACGACGTCGTCGCCGAGTTCGCCCGCATCTGCGGACACCTCGGACACCAGGGCATCCTCGTGGATCAGCTGCTGCTCCACGGCGCGGAGATCTCCACGTTGCCGGAGCCCGTCCTGCGGGAACTCTTCGAGTTCTACACCGCTTACCGACGCACCCACCGCCTCGAACTCAAGGCCCTCGGCCGGGGCGGCGCCGCGATCCACATCAAGACGAACCTCTACAACTTCCACCAGCTGCGCCCGCTGTTCGAGGAGTACGAGGTCTCCATCTCCGGCAGCTTCGACCTGCCTTTCTCCCTGCACGAGAAGTTCCGGGTGACCAAGGCGGGGAAGTCGACGCTGCAGCGCACCATCGACAACGTGCTGCTGCTCGGGCAGTACCCGCACCGCAAGCAGATCAGCTGCGTCGTCGGCCGCGAGCACCTGGAACGCATCGACGAGTTCGTCGCCGACCTCATGTGGCTGGACGAGCACGGCTTCGACATGGTCACCGACTTCTACATCATGTTCGCCTACGACTCGGTCAACTCCGGGGACTCCAGCCAGCTCGACCAGACCCAGATGGTGGAGTTCTTCGAGGGCATCCTCGACCGCGTCCGCGGCACCCGCTTCGAACGCGCCGTGTACTACGAGTGGTTCAAGGAGTTCACCCACGGCTACTGCACCCACCAGATCAACTGCGGGTCCAGCAACTTCCTGGTGCAGAAGAACGGCGACGTCTACCCCTGCCACCGCGCGCAGGCGGAGCCGGAGCTGAAGTTCGGCAACATCCACCACCTGGGGCTCCCGGAGATCGCCGAGAAGGGCGCCGCCACCATCCGGGACTACGAGGCCACCAACGAGGAACTCTCACAGGACTGCATCAGCTGCGGGTACTTCTACCTCTGCTACGCCGGCTGCCCGATCGAGCGCAACAACAACCGTGGCAACCGGGCCTACACGTGCGGCATCCAGAAGGCGCTCTACCAGGCGCAACCGCAGAGATTCCCGCCCAAACCCGACGCGAGCCGCCGCCTGGTGGACTCCTTCATCCGCCAGAACCAGCCGCACATCTACGACGACCTCAGCGTGCCCCGGGTGGCGAAGTTCAACCCCGAGATCCTCGACGAGAACAACGCCGTCACCGCCATCATCGCCCGCGACCCCCACCTGCAGACCCTCTTCCGCCGGGGTGCGGTCACCCTGGAGGTCAACGGCCTGTCCCGCGACCTGTTCAGCAGCCACCTCTACGGGCGGATGACCCAGGCGGCACTGACCCCGGACGACGAGGTGCGCCTGCACGTCGCCACCGACCTGTGGGAACTCAACGCCGGCGAGGGCGCACTCAACGCGGTGAAGCTGCAGCTGCTCCGCGACGAGAAGGTCATCTACGGCGACGAGCAGCGCGAGAAGATGGAGCACGTGGCCACCGTCGACCTGTACCCGGCGGAACTGACCCGCACCGCGCAGGGCTGGAGCCTCGACCTCACGCCTTTCCTCCGCCAGTACGAGCACCTGCTGCTGCCCGGATACGGCAACCTGCTGTCGGTGACCACCCTCAAGGCCCGCGAGTACCACTACTCCAAGCACGCCCGGAACGCCTTCTACCACCTGGAGACCGTGAACCTGCCGTTCCACGAGTTCCGGTTCAGTTACGGGGAGCGGGGCGACGTCGTAAAGCAGAAGACCGGCACCCCGCTGGGGATGCCGGCCCTGCCGAACTAGCGGTTCGCGCGGTACCAGCGCACGAGCGCGTCGGTGGAGGAGTCGCCGGAGTCGACCTCCTCGGCGCCGGAGACGGCCGCGGCCAGCTGGTTGGCCTGCTGCTTGCCCAGCTCGACGCCCCACTGGTCGAAGGAGTTGATGTCCCAGATGACGCCCTGGACGAAGGTGATGTGCTCGTAGAGCGCGATGAGCGCACCGAGCACCGCCGGGGTGAGCTCCTCCGCGAGGATGGTCGTGGACGGACGGTTGCCCGGCATGACCTTGTGGGTGACCAGATCCCCGGACACGCCCTCGGCGGCGATCTCCTCGGCGGTCTTGCCGAAGGCGAGCACCTTGGTCTGCGCGAAGAGGTTGCCCATGAGCAGGTCGTGCATGGAGCCCTCGCCGGTGGCGGTCGGCAGGTCGTTCTTCGGGCGGGCGAAGCCGATGAAGTCGGCCGGCACGACGCGGGTGCCCTGGTGCATCAGCTGGTAGAAGGCGTGCTGGCCGTTGGTGCCCGGCTCGCCCCAGTAGATCTCACCGGTGGCGTAGTCGACGGCGGTGCCGTCGTGTCGGACGGACTTGCCGTTGGACTCCATGGTCAGCTGCTGCAGGTAGGCGGCGAAACGGGAGAGGTCCTGAGAGTAGGGGAGGACCGCGTGGGTCTCGAAGCCGTGGAAGTTGACGTACCAGATGCCCAGCAGCGCCATGAGGACGGGCACGTTCTTCTCGAAGGGGGTAGCGCGGAAGTGCTCGTCCATCGCGCGGAAGCCCTCGAGGAAACGCATGAAGTCCATCGGGCCGATGACGGCCATGAGGGACAGACCGATGGCGGAGTCGACGGAGTAGCGGCCGCCCACCCAGTCCCAGAAGCCGAACATGTTGTCGGTGTCGATGCCGAACTCGGCGACCTTCTCGGCGTTGGTGGACACCGCCACGAAGTGCTTCGCGACGGCCGACTCGTCCCCGTCGAAGGCCTGCAGCAGCCAGCGCTTCGCGGCGTGCGCGTTGGCCAGCGTCTCCTGGGTGGTGAAGGTCTTGGAGGCGATGATGAACAGGGTCGACTCGGGGTCGAGCTCATCGAGGGTGGCGGACATGTCGGCCGGGTCGACGTTGGAGACGAACTCCGCGGTGATGCCGGCGGTGGCGTAGGAGCGCAGCGCCCGGGCGGCCATCGCCGGGCCCAGGTCGGAGCCGCCGATGCCGATGTTGACGACCTTCTTGATGGTGCGGCCCGTGTGTCCCAGCCAGGTGCCCGCCCGCAGGGAGGAGGCGAAGTCACGCATGCGGCCGAGCACCTCGTGGACGTCGGCGGCGACGTCCTGGCCGTCGACCTCCAGGTCCTCCTCGACGGGCAGGCGCAGCGCGGTGTGGAGCACGGCGCGGTCCTCGGTGTTGTTGATGTGCTCGCCGGTGAACATCTTCTCGATCGCCTCGGTGAGCTGTGCCTCCTTGGCGAGGGCGATGAGGGCGGCGAGGGTGGCGTCGTCAAGCAGGTTCTTGGAGAGGTCCACGTGGAGACCCGCCGCATCGAAGGTCAGCTTCTCCGCACGCTGCGGATCCTGGGCGAACAGCTCCCGCAGGGTCCGGCCCTGGGTGCGCTCGAACTCGGACTCCAGGTTCTTCCATTCAGCGGAGGTGGTGATGTCGGCCATGGGTCGGGCTCCTTTTCGCGGGGAAACTGGCAACACCCACGAATCTAGTGACTTTCCGGGGTGTCCGCCGGGGAAGCGGCGGGTTGGGCACAATGGGGGGCATGAGCATCGTGAAAATCAACGCCATCACCGTTCCCGAGGGCGCCGGCCCGCAGCTCGAGGAGCGCTTCGCCGCCCGTAAGCACGCCGTCGAC
>NZ_DUOE01000116.1 GCF_012838985.1 Corynebacterium sp.
AGGCCGGCTACAACACCTTCCTCCTGGAGAACAAGGACGTCTTCCTCGACATGCTCACCGACTCCGGTGTCAACGCCATGTCCCAGGACCAGCAGGCCGCCATGCTCATGGCCGACGACGCCTACGCCGGCTCCGCCACCTACACCCGCCTGCACGAGAAGCTCGTCGAGATCTTCGACATGGAGTACTTCCTGCCCGCCCACCAGGGACGCGCAGCCGAGAACATCATCTCCCAGGTCATGATCCGCCCCGGCACCCTCGTGCCGATGAACTACCACTTCACCACCACCCTGGCGCACATCACCGTCAACGGCGGCGAGGTCGTGGAGCTGGTCATCCCGGAGGGCCTCGAGGTCACCTCGGACCACCCGTTCAAGGGCAACCTCGACATCGACGCCCTGCAGAAGCTCATCGACGAGCGCGGCGCCGAGGCCCTCTCCTACGTCCGCATGGAGGCCGGCACCAACCTCATCGGCGGCCAGCCCTTCTCCGTGCAGAACCTGCGTGAGGTCTCCGCCGTCTGCCGCGAGCACCGGATCCCGCTCGTGCTCGACGCCTCCCTGCTGGCCGACAACCTCTACTTCAACAAGGTGCGCGAGGAGTCCTGCAGGGACAAGTCGATCCGTGAGATCACCAAGGAGATCGCCGACCTCTGCGACGTCCTCTACTTCTCCGCCCGCAAGCTCGGCTTCGGCCGCGGCGGCGGCATCTGCATCCGCGACGAGGAGCTGTACAAGCAGATGCGCGGCTACGTCCCGATGTTCGAGGGCTTCCTCACCTACGGCGGCATGTCCGTCCGTGAGATGGAGGCCATCACCGTCGGTCTCGAGGAGACCATGGACGAGGACATGATCAACCAGGGTCCGCAGTTCATCGAGTACATGGTCACCGAGCTGGACAAGCGCAACATCCCGGTCATCACCCCTGCCGGCGGTCTCGGCGCACACGTCGACGCCATGCGCTTCGTCGACCACATCCCGCAGAACGAGTACCCGGCCGCCGCCCTGGCCGCCGCCCTCTACGTCTGCTCCGGTGTCCGCGGCATGGAGCGCGGCACGATGTCCGAGGCGCGTGACGCCGAGGGTGTCGAGCCGCTGGCCGACATGGAGCTGGTCCGCCTGGCCATGCCGCGCCGCGTGTTCACCCTCTCCCAGGTCAACTACGTCATCGACCGCCTCGACTGGCTGTACCAGAACCGTCAGCTCATCGGCGGCCTCGAGTGGGAGGAGGAGCCGGAGATCCTGCGCTTCTTCTACGGCCGACTGAAGCCGAAGAACGACTGGCTGGAGCAGCTGGTGGCCAAGTTCCGTGAGGACTTCGGAGACTCGCTCTAGACCCACCCGGAAGACATCCGGGAATAACCCCAGGAGTCACACCAGCCCCAGAGCCGGATGATGCCCGATCCCACATGATCGGACATCATCCGGCTTTTTGCTGCCCGAAAACGACACACATCAGTGCCTATATATTCCATAACTGCAGGCTAGAAATGCCCCAGGGCGGGTTTTCTCACATTCCCCCCAAGTCCCTCCAATTCACTGTCGTCACATTTCGTCCGTCAAATTTTCGACAACCGCAACCAGGAAGCGTCGATAAGCGCTTTTTCACCCCCATAAAGGGCTATATTACGTAGCACTTTAGTGGCGTTTCGCGTGTGCGGCGCGTCCCGACCAACACTCCTTCCGCGGTGTGGCTTAGTGTTGGTACTCACAGCAAGAAATTCACCTGTTCGGCACCATTTCCCGAAATCTCCACCGCCTGGTCCGAGCCCAGAGCGACAACCGACAACAACACATCTCACGAAGGAAAAACATGTTCAACAAGCGTATTGCCGCAGCGGTCGCCGGTGCCTCCCTCGTCCCGTTCGCCTTCCTCCCCACCGCCGCCGCCGGCGAGGGCGCCGAGGAGATCATCAAGGTCGGCGACCAGTGCTACGTGGAGAAGGTCATCACCGAGGAGAAGGTCGTGGGCACCCGCACCGTCGCCGAGACCGGCACCCGTGCCAGCGACTGGCAGGTCGGCGAGGTCAAGGGCCCCGAGGGCTGGACCTTCCAGCAGAAGGCCGTCGGCGAGGGCCAGGACCGCGCCGAGCACGCCATCACCGCCAACATCCCCGAGGGCACCCCGACCGGCGAGTACACCGCGGAGGCCCTCCACTTCAGCTTCTCCAAGAACCAGGTCGCCGAGACCGTCACCTTCAAGGTCGTCGAGGAGAACGTCACCGAGAGCAGCACCCGCACCGAGCGCCACGAGGTCCCCTGCATGGACGAGACCCGCACCGAGCGCGGTGGCGGCGAGGGCGAGGGTGGCGACAACACCCGCGGTGGCGGCGAGGGCGGCGAGCAGGGCCGTGAGTCCCAGGTCCTCGGCGAGGGCCGCGACAACTTCGTCGACTTCAAGGTCCTGGCTCAGCAGCAGGCCGTGAACGCCCCGGCAGCCGCCCCGGCCGCAGCCGCCAACACCGCAGCTCCGGCAGCAGCCGCCCCGGCCACCGCTGCCCAGGCAGCTCAGCAGCAGCAGCTGGCCAACACCGGCATCAGCGGTGTCCTGACCATCCTGGCCGTCGGTCTGCTGGCCGCCGCCGGTGGTGCCGCACTGATCCTGAAGCGCCGCGCCGCCTAAGACGGACTCAGACCCGCACCCCGTACTCCGCCGCCGCGATCCCGTAGGCCTGTTCCAGGCCCCGGGTTCGCGGCGGCGCGCTTATGAGCAGGGACGGTCCCGCGACCCGCACCGCCGGGGTCGCCGCGACGAGGTCGATCATGTCGGCCACGCCCCGGTTGTCGCCGATCCCGAACGCCAGGTGGCAGCACACCTCCACGGCCGCGGTGGCCCAGTGGCGGGCGAACTCCCGGCGCGCGGGGGCCGTGTCCACCTGGAAGGACAGGTGGTGCAGCACGATCGCCGCGGCCTGGACCCGCGGGAGCAGCGCCTGCACCGCGGGGAGGCTCACCTGCGGCAGCAGGGACAGGAACTGCGCCCGGTAGATCTCAATGCTCGCCCGCAGGGTGAGGTGGGAGTCGTCGCGGAGGAGCGCGGCGGCGTCGTCAAGCAGGGCGAACGTCCCCCGGTGGTCCCCGGTGTCCCAGGTCGCGGCGGCCGCCCGCAGCAGTGACAGGGCCTCATTCGCCGGGCTGCTCTGCCGCCCGGCGAGCTCCCGGTAGAGGAGGGCCGCGCCGGCGGGGTCACCGGCGGCCTGCGCCTCCAGAGCGGCCCCGGCCTGCGCCTCCAGGTGCAGGTCCGGCCGCACCCCGCTGCCGTGTCCGGCCATGAACTCCCGGTACGCGGCATAGGTGCGACGCACCTCCTCCACGTCCCCGCGGATGCGGGCGACGGTGAGGTCGACCTCGTGGAGCCCGGCGAGGTCCTCGGCCCGGGCGCTGACGAGGCCACGCGCCTGCGCGGCGGTGCGTTCCGCGGCGTCCGCGTCACCGGCGTGGGACTGCACCGTCGCCAGGCTCACCAGCACCGCCCCGAGCAGCTCCCCCTGGGAGGGGTCCCGCCGCAGTGCCTCCACGGCCTCGGAGTAGGCGGCCTGCGCCGTCCGGTAGTCGTGCTGCGTGAGGGCGATGTCCGCCTCCCGCATGCTGAGCAGGGCCTCCGCGAGGGGGTCCTCCCACCCGGTCGCCCGCATGATCCCCAGCACCCCGGAGGCCGCCGTCACGTCACCGGCGAGCAGGTGGACCTGGAGCAGATCAGAGAGCAGGTGGAAACGCATCGGGGCGTTGCCGGGGTCCCCGTCGTCGACGAGGAACAGCGCCTCTCCGAGGTGGCCGCGGGCCGTCCGCAGGTCACCGCGGAGGAGCGCCACCCGGTGTTCGAGGACGAGCAGCCGCACCCCGGCCTCCGCCTGCTCCGCGGGCACCAGTCGGTCGACCAGCGCGCGGGCCTGCGCCAGGGAGTGCTCCCACGCGGGGTCACCGCTCTCCATCTGCGCGGCCGCCACCTCGAGGAGAGCCCGGAACCGCGCCGTCGTGTTTACACTGGGCACGGCACACATCGTCTCATGAAGAAGGGAAACATGGGGGACATGCGGCCGCGGCGGGTGGTGCTCGCGGAGAGCTGGACGGCGGCGTCGATAAGCGCCCCCGCGTTGACCCGTGACGGGCTGCCGGTGGCCCGCGCGGTGAAGTGTCTGCTCGATCCCCTGGTCATCCGTCCCCGTCTGCGCCCGGAACTCGCCGCGCCGCTGCTCGGCCCGGCGGAGGCGGCGGCGCTGACCGAGCTGTTCAGCGCCCACCGCACCCACCTCGCGCACGCGAGTGACTGGTTCCCGCTGCTGCGGGCCGCGCGGCGTCGCGCGAAGATCACCGACGGCAACGCCCAGGAGCTCTATTTCCCCCGCGCCTTCGAGCTGGCCGGCCTCCACGGCGCCCCCGGTGCGGACGCCGCCAACCTGTGCGACGCGGTCATCGCGGAGGTCCACGGCGAGGTCTCCGTCCACGACCTCACCCCGCTTCTCGACGCCCTCCCCGCCGACCCCTTCCCCGACTGGGGAACCCCCGGCCCCGCCCCGGATCTGGGGACGCTCGCCGCCGAGCTGTGGGATCTGCTCGACTCCGGCGAGACCCTCGCGGAGTCGCCCGAGGTGGCGGCGTGGGGCACGGCGCTGCGCCACACCCCGGGGCAGCTCGCGGCCCTGTTCGACGCCGTCGAGTGGCCCGGCCCGGTCGCGGGGCTGCGTCTGTCCGCCGGGGATCCGCTGCCTGCCCCTCCCCTGCGCGGCGAGTCCACCCACGCCCTCGACCGTTCCCTGGAGGCCCGCGCCCGCGCCGCCCTGCGCCGTTCCCGGGAGCTGGCAGATTCCGCCTCTGACCTGCTCGCCGCCGAGGTCGACCGCGCGCTCGCCCCGCTCGGCCTGCAGGATCCTTTCTGGCGTTCCACCTTCGCCGCGGGCGTGCTGCTGGCCGCCGGACTGGAGCCGCTGGCCGGGCGCCGGGACTTCGGTCCCACCCTGCTGCGGGAGGTGCAGGCCCGGCTGGCGAAGGAGGCCTACGTCCTGCACCTGCGCCGCCTGCTCGCCGCCGGGCAGGCCATCGACCCCCGGCAGGAGAAGGTCGTCGCCGGTCTCCACGCCTTCTGGCTGCCCTACCTCAACCGCCTGTGGGCCCGGCTCCACGGCCTCGACGTGCTGGGCCGCTCCCCCGCCGACACCGATGAGGTGTGGGACCTGCTCACCGGCGTGGCCCGCTCCGTCATGTACGACCACCGCCAGCTCATCCGCGACGCCCTGGAGGCAGCCGCATGACCAGCCTGACCACCCTCGCCCTGCAGGCCCGTGGCGTCACCCTCGAGTGGCCGCTCGCCGACCCCGCACTCCCCCACCTCACCGTCCATGACCCCGCCGAGGCCGACTGGCTCCACCTCCTCATCGGGGAGGCCGCCCACGTCGCCCTTCTCCGCGGTGGGGAGTTCCACCCGGAGTGGGACCGGCCCCTCGCCGCGCGGCTGCGCCACCTGGCGTTCGGCCACTGGCTGCGTGCCTGGTGGCCGGCCAGTGTCCTCGACGGTGCCCCGCCGCTGGACACGGTGCTTCTCGACGCCGAACTCGCCCTGCTCACCGATGAACTCGACGAGGTCATGGCGTTCTCACCCGACGGGGAGGTCCCCCTCGACGGGGCCGCCCTGCGCGCCCTGCGGCACCCGCTGGCCGCCCGGGCCCTGGGGCTGCTCGGCCTGGAGGCCCCCGCCCCGGCCGAACCCACCCGGGAGGACTACGCGCTGGCCGCCGGCGACCGGCTCACCCCG
>NZ_DUOE01000117.1 GCF_012838985.1 Corynebacterium sp.
CGGACGATACCGACCTGCTCACCGCCCGGGCCGACAAGGCGGACCTCAGGAACTCGGATACGCTCATTAATGCGAGCTTCAGCGCTGATGTGTGACTCCTCAAGTAGCGGGTTTCGTGAAACGTACCGTGCCACCTGCGAGGATTTCCCCCACGAGAAAAACCCGCCTGTCGGTTGGTGTCCGACGGCGGGAGATCTCTCAAAATAAGACAGCCCCGGAAGGCTGACCTACTCTTTGACCTGTATCCAACCGGTGGAACCGGCGGCATGAGGTGGGATGATCTCCGCTTGTGGCCCGAGCCCCTGGAGAAGGCGCACGGGTGGTAGTGGGGACTACCTTAACACCACTCGGCCCGGAAGCCAAATCACGCCCTGCAGGTCACCGCCGGGCCGATGGCCTCGGCCTCGATGAGCTCCGCGAGTCCGGCACCGACGGCGTCGAGGATCTCCACGGCCGTGTCATGCGAGTTGTCGTCCGGGTGGGTGAGCACCGCCAGCCCGACCGCCCCCTTCCCCACCGGGACCGTGCCGAGCTGCCGGACCGTGTACACCTCCGCGGTGTCACTGCCCCAGCCGCCCTTGAAGTGCGCGTCCGGGATCTCCGCGAGCCCGTAGCGCTGCCAGTCGACGATCTCCCCCATCGCCTCATAGGTCGTCCCGACCGTGTCCAGGCACGGCAGCTCCGCCGCGAACTGCGCCTGCTCCTTCAGCGACCACAGCGTCTCCCCGGGCAGCGGCTCCAGTTCGGGTGTGTGCGGCAGGTCCCCCAGGTCCAGGTCGATGGCACGGGAGAGCTGGTAGGCCGCGGCATTGTCGGAACTGCTTATCGACGCCCCGATCAACGCCTCAGTCGCCACCCCCTCCCGGTCCGCCACCACGGCCACGGGCACCTTGATCGTCGACCAGGACCACGAGTTGCCGGTCAGACCGACGTGGGTGACACCGTCAGCGGTGGCCACGGCGATACCGACACGGCCGCCGTACCCGGAGCCGACCTCCCGGGCCAGGGAGCGGAGTTCCCGTCGCAGCTCCTCCGCGCTGAGCGCGGCAGACTCAGCACGCTCCTCCGGCGGCGGGTTCTCCCCTGCGGCACCGTTGGAGACGCAACCGGCCAGCAGACCGACGCTGAGAAGGACCGGCACGGCGCGTGACGCCACCCGTGAGAGCCCCGGAGACCACGTGTTCACGTGCGGGAACTATACCTTCTCGAACATTGGACCCCAGCACTCGCCGCCTGCCGGTCAAGGACATAGGCTGATCACATGACTGTCGATCCCCGCGACTCCATGGAGCTGCGACTGACCCTGCGGCGGCTCGAAGCCGCCGAGGCGGCGCTGAGCGACGCCCGCCGCTCCCTCGACGCCGTCCTCAACCGGCAGTCGGAGCCGACCGCCGTCGTAGCCCCCGTCGCGGCTGCCCCGGTTCTCGGGCCTCCCGTCCCTCCCTCCCCACCTGCCCCACAGCAACGGCCGACGGCCCTGTACGAGAAACCCCTTGGGCCTCCCAGGCCCCCGGTGCCGATCGAGACGAAGGTCATCCGGGCGGTCGCCGTGGTGGGATCACTCATCACGGTGGCCGGCGTGGGCCTGGCGGTGGCCCTGGTCATCCAGGCCGGTCTGCTCGGTCCGCTCGGCCGGATCCTGCTGTCGACGCTGCTGGCCGTCGCCCTCTTCGGTGCCGGTCTCTGGCTGGAGTCCTACCGCCACCGGATCGAGGGCCGTGACACCGCCGGCATGACCGCCGGTGCGACCGCCCTCTTCGTGACCTCGTGGCTGACGTCCGCGGTCATCCTCTTCGCCCTCCTGGAGGTCCTCGGGTGGTGGCCGGCGTGGGCGGCCGTCCTGGTCCTCATGGCGGTGTGGCTGGTGTTCCTCGCCGTGTCGGTCACACGCAGGCTGCACTGGGTGGCGTTCTACAGCGGTCTGTCGATCATCTTCATCGTCGACGCCTTCTTCGACGCTTTCACGCCGACGACCTGGCTGGTCGCCCTGCTGCCGCTCACGCTGCTGGCCGTCACCGCAGTCCTGCGGCATGCGCCACTCCGGACCCTGGCCGGTGTCATGGCACTGTTCTCCCAGACGCTGCTGTCCCTGGGCGGCATCGCGGACTGGGACCGGGCTCCGCAGTCCACCGCAGTCGCCGCCGCCCTGCTCGCCATGGTCTCCGCCCCCGCCTTCGCGTGGATGACGCTGCGTCACCCGAGCGATGGGAAACGCACGGAACGGTTCACCGTCTTCACGGTGCCCCTCGTCCTGCTGCTCCTCGCGGCACCGCCCGCCGCGGACACCTGGGCGATCTGGCTGCTTGTCCCCGCCACGGCCGCCCTGGCGTTCCTCGGGCACCGGCACGACCACCTGCTCGAGATGGTCGCGGTCTGCGCCACAGCCGTCGCGTTCATCCTCGTCTGGCAGCTCACCCCACCCTTCGGGGCGGGGGCGCGTATCGACGCCACCATCGTCGTCGCCCTCTTCTTCATCGCCGCCGTCATCACCGTCCTGTGGCTGGAGTCCAGTGAAGAGGGCCGCGTGTGGCCGTGGGCCTTCTGGCTCGGCGCGGCACTGACCGTCACGTTCCACCTCACCCGCAACGTGCTGAACAAGTCCCCGCTGTGGCTCACCGACCACATCGCACTGGTCCAGGCCGGACTCATCGCGGTGTTCCTCGGGGTGGTGGTCTCACGCCGGCGGGCACTCGCCCCTCTCCCGGTGTGGGCGCAGGTGGTCCTCGCCGTGGCCGGACTGCATCTGTCGATGGTCGCCATCGTCACCGCCGCCACCTGGCTGGGCAACATCCTCGCCGGGACCTCCGGCATGTGGCTCGGCTACCTCATCGGCCACGCCCTGGTGAGCATCCTGTGGATGATCCTGGCGGCGTGGATCCTGCTTGCCGCCCCGGGTCTCACCGACCGTGCCTCCCTCGGGGCGGGCATGGTGCTGGCGGCCGCCGGCGTGGTCAAGCTGGTGTTCTTCGACCTGGGCACGCTCGAGGGCCTGCCGCGGGCCCTGGCCTTCCTCGTCTCCGGCATCGCGCTGCTGGCGATGGCGTCCCTGCGTACCCGGTACCGGGGGCCCGGGTCAGAGGAGGAAGAGGAGCAGCCCCAGCACCAGCACCAGCAGGAGCGGGCCACCGACCAGTAGCCCGAAGGCCAGGCGGCCGGCGGGACGTCCCAGGTTGAAGGTCATGTTCATGCCTCCGTCCCCCGGCACGAGGATCCGGGGGTCATCGGGGTCCCGGTAGAAGAGTCCCCGCCACTTCTCCCGTTCTGATTCTTCACGCGGGTGACGCTCCTCCGCCACTGTCCGCGCCCGCTGGAGCAGCACGATGAGCAGGACAGTGAGTCCCGCCAGGACCACCAGGAACAGCCCCAGGTCCGCCTTCTGCCCGTCCCCCGTGTAGGTCCGCACCAGCAGGAGAAGCACGGCGGCGTTGACGCCGAACAGGTACCAGCCCAGGTGGGTCTGGGAGGCCCGCAGGGTGTGCCAGGTCCGCTGTGCCTCCTCCGGGGTGCGCGCCCCGCCCCGCTGCGTCAGGGACGCAGACTGAGACGAGATCACCCCCGCCCCGGTCAGCATGCTCAGCAGGATGATCACCGGCCCGAGCAGGACGGTGACGAGGAAGCCGGACAGGGACTTCTCCTGAAATCCGTCCGCCACCCCGGCCGCGTCCCAGTGGACCGGCATCGGGTCAGGCAGGCCCGGGTAGATGTCACGGACCAGGTGGATGACCACCGCGACCGTCAGGGCGGCGGTGGCCAGGATCCACAGCCAGTTGACCCGGATGCGGGGCAGATCAGGCATCTGCGTCACGGCAGCACCTCGGCGAGGAACTGACCGGTGTAGGAGCCCGTCACCTCCGCGACCTGCTCCGGGGTACCCTCCGCGATCACGCGGCCACCACCGGATCCACCCTCCGGCCCCATGTCGATGATCCAGTCTGCAGCCTTGATCACGTCGAGGTTGTGCTCGATGACGATGACCGAGTTCCCCTTGTCCACCAGCCCCTGGATGACGAGCATGAGCTTGCGCACGTCCTCGAAGTGCAGGCCGGTCGTCGGTTCGTCGAGAATGTAGACGGTGCGGCCCTGGGAGCGCTTCTGCAGCTCGGAGGCGAGCTTCACGCGCTGGGCCTCACCACCGGACAGGGTGGTGGCGGACTGGCCGAGGCGGACGTAGCCGAGGCCGACGTCGACAAGCGTCTGCAGGTAGCGGTGGATCGAGCCGATCGGTTCGAAGAACACGGCCGCCTCCGAGATCGGCATGTCGAGAACCTCGGCGATGGTCTTGCCCTTGTAGCGCACCTCCAGTGTCTCGCGGTTGTAGCGTGCGCCGTCGCAGACCTCGCAGGGGACGTAGACGTCCGGCAGGAAGTTCATTTCGATCTTCAGGGTGCCGTCGCCCTGGCAGGCCTCGCAGCGGCCACCCTTGATGTTGAAGGAGAAGCGGCCGGCCTTGTAGCCGCGGACCTTGGCCTCGGTGGTCTCGGCGAAGAGCTTGCGGATCTTGTCGAACACGCCCGTGTACGTCGCCGGGTTGGACCGCGGGGTGCGGCCGATGGGCGACTGGTCGACCTGGACGAGCTTGTCCAGGTGGTCGGTGCCCTCGACCCGCTTCGCGCGGCCCGGGACCTGGCGGGCCTTGTTGAGCTCGTTGGCCAGCGTCTTCGCCAGGATCTGGTTGATCAGCGTCGACTTGCCGGAACCGGAGACACCGGTGATGCAGCACAGGATGCCGAGCGGGATGGACACGTCGATGCCCTGCAGGTTGTTCTCCCGCGCCCCGATCACCGCGAGCTGACGGTCGGGATCCACGGGACGGCGCTCCCCGGGCACGCCGAGGACACGACGACCCGAGAGGTAGTCACCGGTGATGGAGTCCGGGGTCTCGAGGATGCCGGCCGGTTCACCCTGGTAGACGATCTCGCCGCCGTACTCACCGGCCTTCGGGCCGATGTCGACGAGCCAGTCGGCGGCCCGGATCGTCTCCTCGTCGTGCTCGACGACGATGAGCGTGTTGCCGATGTCGCGCAGACGCTTGAGCGTGGTGATGAGCCGTTGGTTGTCCCGCTGGTGCAGACCGATCGAGGGCTCGTCGAGGACGTAGAGCACGCCGGCCAGGCCGGAGCCGATCTGGGTGGCCAGGCGGATGCGCTGGGCCTCACCACCGGACAGGGTGCCGGCGGCGCGGTTGAGGGTGAGGTAGGACAGGCCGACGTCGAGAAGGAAGCGCAGGCGCGCCTGGATCTCCTTGAGCACCGCACCCGCGATCATCTCCTCGCGGCGTCCCAGGACGAGGGAGTCGAGGAACTCGCTGGCCTCCGCGATGGACAGTTCCGTCAGGCCGGCGATGGAGTGCTCGCCGTGGGTCCGCGAGTCCAGGCGGACGGCGAGGATCTCCGGCTTGAGGCGGGCGCCCTGACAGGTGGGGCAGGCGACCTCGCGGGTGTAGGCGAGGTAGCGTTCCTTGGACCACTCACTCTCCACCTGGTCGATCTTGCGGTGGAGGTAGCCCATGACGCCCTCGAAGGGGGCGGTCCAGTTGCGGATGCGGCCGTAGCGGTTCTTGTAGCGGACGCTGACCTCGGTCTTCGTGCCGTGGACGAGCGCCTTGCGCTGCGCGGAGGTGAGCTCGGAGTACGGGGTCTCAGGGTCGAAGTCGAGGGCCTTCGCCAGGCCCTCGATGAGCTTCTCGAAGTAGCCGGCGTTCGGGCTCGAGGTCCACGGCTGGACGGCGCGGATCACGGGGGCGTCGATGTCCGGGATGATGAGGTCGATGTCCACCTCGGTGCGGGTGCCCAGCCCGTCGCAGGCGGGGCAGGCGCCGTACGGGGAGTTGAAGGAGAACGCGCGGGGCTCGAGCTCGTCGATGGTGAGCTGGTGGCCGTTCGGGCAGGCGAGCTTCTCGGAGAAGATCATGTAGCGCTCCGGATCGTCCTCCGGGCGGCTGACGAACTCGAGGGCCACCAGGCCGTCGGCGAGCCCGAGGGCCGTCTCCACCGAGTCCGTGAGGCGCTGCTGCTGCGACGCCTTGACCTGGAGACGGTCCACCACGACGTCGATGTCGTGCTTGATCTGCTTCTTCAGGGTCGGGGGGTCGGTGAGCTGGTGCACCTCGCCGTCGACACGCACACGCGCGAAACCCTGCGCCGCGAGATCCTTGAACAGGTCCACGAACTCACCCTTGCGGGTGCGCACGACCGGGGCGAGGACCTGGAACTTCAGCCCCTCCTCCATCGCCAGGACCTGGTCGACGATCTGCTGCGGGGTCTGGCGGGCGATCTTCTCGTCGCACACCGGGCAGTGCGCGGTGCCCGCGCGGGAGAAGAGCAGACGGAGATAGTCGTAGATCTCCGTGATCGTGCCCACCGTCGAACGCGGGTTGCGGTTGGTCGACTTCTGGTCGATGGAGACCGCCGGCGACAGGCCGTCGATGAAGTCAACGTCCGGCTTGTCCATCTGCCCGAGGAACATGCGGGCGTAGGAGCTCAGCGACTCGACGTAGCGCCGCTGCCCCTCCGCGAAGATGGTGTCGAAGGCCAGTGAGGACTTGCCGGAACCGGAGAGTCCGGTGAACACGACGAGCGTGTCGCGGGGCAGTTCGATGTCGACGCCCTTGAGATTGTGCTCGCGCGCTCCGCGCACGATGAGGCGGTCAGCCACAGATGAGTCCTCCGGTCTGTTGTCGGGTACCCCCTCGAACATAATACCGAGAGGCGCTGCGTCGCTACCCTGGGTGACATGACCGACAACCTGACCCTGCACCAGATCTCCGTCTCAGAGATGGACAACAACTGCTACCTCCTCGTCGCCGGCTCTGAGGCCCTGCTCATCGACGCCGCCGACGACGCCCCCGCCATCCTCCGCATGGCCGAGGAGGCCGGCGCGGAGATCACCGCCGTGCTCACCACCCACCGCCACCCGGACCACCACCGGGCGCTCGTCGAGGTCCTGGAGAAGACCGGAGCCACCCACTACGCCCCCTTCCTCGACGCCCCCGCCCTGCCCGCGGACGTCGACGTCGAACTCGAGCACGGCGACACCCTGCCGTTCGCGGGGCGTGACCTCCCTGTCGCGATCCTGCGCGGCCACACCCCGGGCGGCGCCGCCCTCACCGCCGAGATTGACGGTCAGACGCACCTGTTCGTCGGCGACAGCCTCTTCCCCGGTGGGCTGGGCAAGACGACCTCGGAGAGTGACTTCGTGCGCCTGTTCAAGGACGTCTCGGAGAGAATTTTCGACAGGTACGACGACGACGCCATCGTCCATCCTGGCCACGGTGAAGGCACCACCCTCGGCGCGGAACGGCCCCACCTGGATGACTGGTGGGAGCGTCGTTGGTGACGATTCGTCAGTACAGTGGATCACGTACGAACCGTCGCATAAATACAGGGAGAACAACCATGATCCGCAAGATCGCCCGCCCCATGATCGCCTCCGTCTACATTGCCGACGGCGCCGACAGCCTGCTCAACACCTCCGAGCACACCGAGGCCGCTGAGACCCTCATCAAGCGCGCCCGCGCGATCC
>NZ_DUOE01000118.1 GCF_012838985.1 Corynebacterium sp.
AGAAGGTCGAGCTCCCGGGCTGGGCCGGTTCCCTGGAGATGACCCCGGAGGCCGAGCTGAACTTCGAGATCCTCCGCGCGATCCTCACCCTCGGAATGGCGGCCACCCAGGCGGCGGTCATCATCGTCCCGCTCCTGCCGGGCGGCGTCGACCAGCTCCGTGCCTTCCTCGCCCAGTTCGGCATCCAGGGCTAGAGTCAGCGGGCCGTCCCGGAGAAACAGGTGACGGTCGCTCCCCCGACCCACACCTCGTCCTGCTGATCGCGGGAGACGGACACCCGTCCGGTCCCCTGGGAGGCGAGGTAGTCGTGGTCGATCTTCCCGGCGCGGTAGAACCACTGCGCCAGTGAGGCGTTGAGGCTGCCGGTCACGGGGTCCTCGATGCCGTTGAACAGGGCACGGACCTCGAGGGCACACTCAGACCCTTCCGGGTGGAGGCCCACGAGTCCGAGCTTGATGTCGCCGAGCTCCCGGAAATCGGGGGTGACGGCGCGGACGGCGGCGGCGTCGGCCAGCTGGACGGCGGCCCACCCGGGCCCGTTGTCCACCCACTGGTGGTCGATGATCTCGGCGTCGATGACCGCCTCCACCTGCGCGAGGACCTCCGACTCCAGCGGCCCCGTGCGGAGTGTGGGCGGGGCGCGGAAGGCCAGGCGGTCGTCGGTACGCACGGTGATCAGGCCCACCGCACACTCCTGGACGATCGACGACCGCCTGGCCACTCCCCCGTGCTCCAGCCAGGCGTGCGCCGTGCCGAGGGTGGGGTGCCCGGCGAAGGGCAGCTCCCCGAAGGGGGTGAAGATGCGCACGCGGTAGTCGGCGTCCGGGTGTTCCGGCGCCACGACGAAGGTCGTCTCGGAGAGGTTCGTCCACCGGGCGATCTCGAGCATGCGGTGGTCGTCGAGGTGGTCGGCGTCGAGAAGCACCGCGACGGGGTTGCCGCGGTACGGGACCTCGGAGAATACGTCGACCTGTGCGAACCTCATCCGAGGATCCCCGCGCCCATCGTCGCCTTGAGGTCGCCCATGAGGGAACCGGAGCGGTCGACGCGCAGGTGCTCGCCGAGGATCATCATGGTGGAGTCCTCGCCGTTGACCAGCTTGAGGTAGACGTCGGAGTCGCCGGCGTTGCGGACGAGGACCTCCTTGAGCTTCGCGATGGTGTCCATCGTGCACTGGTCGGTGCGCATCGTCAGGCGCAGCGGCAGGCCGGCACCGTTGCCGGGGCCCAGCTCGGGGACCTTGAGGTCGTCGCAGAACAGGGACATGCGGTCGTCACGGATGGACACGTGCGCCTTCGCGAGGATGATGTTGTCCTCCACGATCGACGAGCTGACCAGCGAGTACACCTTGTTGAACACCAGAAGTTCCACCTGTGCACCGTTGTGGTCCTCCACGGTGACGATCGCCCAGGGGGAGCCGTCGCGCTTGGAGAAGCGCCGGTCCACCGCAGAGATGATGCCGCCGATGAGGACCTCCGCGCCGTGCCGCATCTCGCCGGCGAGGATCGTGGTCAGGGCGGTGTCGGTCTGCGCCTCGAGGGCCTCCTCGTAGCCGTCCAGCGGGTGGCCGGAGACGTAGAGGCCGAGCATCTCCCGCTCGAGGGCGAGTTCATGCTTGCGGTCCCAGATCTCGTCGGGGATGTCGATGGCGAAGACACTCGCGGTCTCCTCGTCCTCGCCGCCGAAGCCCGCGAAGAGGTCGAACTGCCCCTTGTCGGCGGCCTTCTTGGTGGCCAGGACGGAGTCCACCGCATCCTCGTGGATGAGCATGAGACCCTTGCGCGGGTGCCCGAGGGAGTCGAAGGCCCCGCCCTTGATGAGCGACTCGGTGATGCGCTTGTTGCAGGGCAGCAGGTCGATCTTCTCCAGATAGTCGGAGAAGTTGGCGAAGGTGCCCTTGGTGCGGCGCGTCTCGACGATCGAGTCGACCACCTCGGCACCGACGTTGCGGATCGCGCCGAGGCCGAAACGGATGTCCTCGCCGACGGCCAAGAAGTCATTCTCCGACTCGTTGATGTCCGGGGACAGGACCTTGAGACCGAGGTGACGGCAGTCGCCGAGGTAGATGGCGGACTTGTCCTTGCGGTCCGCCACCGAGGTGAGCAGCGCCGCCATGTACTCCGGGGCGTAGTGTGCCTTGAGGTAGGCGGTCCAGAAGGAGACCAGGCCGTAGCCCGCGGCGTGCGACTTGTTGAACGCGTAGGAGGCGAACGGGAGGATCGTGTCCCACAGCGCCTTGATGGGCTCGGGGCCGAAACCGTTGGACTTCATGCCCTCGGAGAACTTCGCGTACTCCTTCTCCAGGACCTCCGCCTGCTTCTTGCCCATGGCCTTACGGAAACCATCTGCTTCACCGGCCGTGTAGTTGGCGAGCTTCTGCGCGATACGCATGATCTGCTCCTGGTACACGATGAGGCCGTAGGTCTCCTCGAGGATGTCCTCGAGGGCGTCGCCCAGGTCAGGGTGGATCGGCTCGATCGGCTTGCGGCCGTTCTTGCGGTCCGCGTAGTCGAGGTGCGCGTTGACGCCCATCGGTCCCGGGCGGTACAGCGCCAGGGAGGCGACGATATCGTTGAAGCCCGTCGGCTGCATGCGCTTGAGCAGCTCCTGCATGCCGCCGGAGTCCAGCTGGAAGACACCCAGGGTGGAGCCGCGGCCCAGGAGTTCGTAGGTCTCCACGTCCTCGACGGAGAGGTTCTCCAGGTCGAGGTCGATGCCACGGTTCTTCTTGATGTTCGCCAGGGCGTCACCGATGACGGTGAGGTTGCGCAGGCCCAGGAAGTCCATCTTCAGCAGGCCGATGGCCTCACACGCCGGGTAGTCCCAGCCGGTGATGAGCGCACCGTCGGCGGGGCGCTTCCACATCGGCACATGGTCGAGCAGCGGCACGGACGCCATGATCACCGCACAGGCGTGGACGCCGGCCTGGCGGACGACGCCCTCGAGGCCACGGGCGGTCTCGTAGATCTTCGCGACGTCCGGGTCCGTCTCAATGAGCGTGCGCACCGCGCCCGCCTCGTTGTAGCGCTCGTGGTCCGGGTCCATGATGCCGGACAGGGGGATGTCCTTCGCCATGATCGGCGGCGGGAGTTCCTTCGTGATGCGGTCGGCCATCTGGTAGCCGGCCTGGCCGAACTGCACGCGGGCGGAGTCCTTGAGGGCCTGCTTCGTCTTCACCGTGCCGAAGGTGATCACCTGGGCGATCTTGTCCTCGCCCCAGCGCTCGGCGGCGTAGCGGATCATCTCACCGCGGCGGCGGTCATCGAAGTCGATATCGATATCCGGTGCGGAGGGTCGCTCCGGGTTGAGGAAACGCTCGAAGAGCAGTCCGTGCTCGATCGGGTCGATGTTGGTGATCGTCAGCGCATAGGCGACGAGCGCACCCGCCGCGGAACCACGGCCCGGGCCCACCCAGATGCCGATCGAGCGGGCGTGCTTGATGATCTCGGCGACGATGAGGAAGTACGACGGGTACCCCTTCATGTCGATGACCTTGATCTCGTACTCCGCGCGGTCGATGTACTCCTGCGGGATCTCGCCCCCGTGGAATCGGTCACGCAGTCCCGCCATCACCTCGTGGTGCAGCCACGTCGTCGGGGTGTGCCCCTCGGGGACGTCCGCGACCGGCATACGGTCGTGCGGGTGGGACTCCCAGATCTCGCCGTAGTCCTGGACACGCTCGGCGATGAGGAGGGTGTTGTCGCAGCCGTCGGGCACGGTGTCGTCGAAAAGCGCGCGCATCTCCTCGGCGGTCTTGATGTAGTAACCCGTGCCGTCGAACTTGAAGCGGTCCTCGTCGTGGAGGGTCTTTCCGGTCTGCACGCAGAGCATCGCCTCATGGGCGGTGGCCTGCGACTCGAGGACGTAGTGGCAGTCGTTGGTCACCAGGGGCGGCAGATCGAGCTTCCGGCCGATCTCCAGCAGCTCCCGGCGCACGCGCTGCTCGATGTGCAGCCCGTGGTCCATGAGCTCGAGGAAGTAGTTCTCCTTGCCGTAGATGTCCTGCCACATCGCGGCGGCCTCGAGGGCCTCGTTGAACTGGCCGAGACGCAGACGGGTCTGCACGTCGCCGGAGGGGCAGCCGGTGGTGGCGATGATGCCGTCGGCGCGCTCGGCGATGAGCTCGGAGTCCATGCGCGGCCACTTACCCAGCTGGCCCTCGTAGGAGGCCATCGACGAGAGGTAGAAGAGGTTCTTCAGGCCGGTGGCGTTCTCCGCGATCATCGTCTGGTGCAGGTAGGCACCGGAGGCGGAGACGTCGTCGGACTTCTGGTGCGGCTCACCCCAGCGGACGCGGCTCTTGTTGAAGCGGCTCTCCGGCGCGAGGTACGCCTCGATGCCGATGATGGGCTTCACCCCGGCCTTCGTCATCGCCCGGTAGAAGGCGTCGGAGCCGAACATGTTGCCGTGGTCGGTGATACCCACGGCCGGCATCCCCTGCCGCACGACCTCGTCGGCGAGCATGTCGATCTTCGCCATGCCGTCGAGCATCGAGAACTCGGTGTGGTTGTGGAGGTGCACGAAAGAGGAGTTCTTGGCCATGTGTGTGAGTCTATCGACTCCGTCAAAACACGATCCCCACGCTCTTTGATATGACCTCGCGGGTACCATCCCACCCATGATCTTCGGTCTGCTCGCCTACCTGCTGTGGGGGCTCTTCCCGGCGTTCTTCCCGCTGCTGCTGCCGGCGGGTCCGGTGGAGATTCTCGCCCACCGTATCCTGTGGACCGCCGTCATCATGTCCCTGGTGCTCACGG
>NZ_DUOE01000119.1 GCF_012838985.1 Corynebacterium sp.
CCACGGCAGGGGCATACTGAGGGCATGTCTGAATCAAACACGTGCTCACGACGGATGTTCCTGCTCGGCACCGCCACGACCTTCGCCGGCGCCTTCCTGGCGGCCTGCGGCAGCGAACCGGGCGTGGAGGTCGCGGCTGCCGACGTCCCGGTGGGCAGCGCCACCATCTTCGACGGCTTCATCATCGCACAGCCCACCGAGGGCACCTACGTCGCCTACTCCCAGACCTGCCCGCACCAGCGCAGCCCCATCACCGAGGTGGAGGGGGACACCGTGCGGTGCACCAACCACGACTCGGTGTTCAACATCGCGGACGGTTCGGTCGTCTCGGGACCGTCCCGGGATCCCCTCTACCCGGCGAAGCTGGAGCAGAGCGGCGGGACGCTCAGCGTCTCCAGGTAGCGCGCCAGTAGGAGCCGGGGTAGGGGATCTCGTCCCGCTCCAGGCCGAGCTCGTGGGCGGCACGCAGCGCCCACCCGGACTCGCGCAGGGCGGCGCGGCCGATGAGGATGACGTCGGCACGCTCCTCCCGGAGGATCTCCTCGGCCTGTTCGGGCTCGGTGATCATCCCGACGGCGGCCGTCGGGATGCCTGCCTCCCGACGGATGGCCTCCGCGAAGGGGACCTGGAAGCCGGGGCCGGTGGGGATCTTCGCCATGGATGCACCACCGGTGGAGACGTCGATGAGGTCGACGCCGGCGTCGCGAAGCAGGGCAGCGAGACGCACGGACTGCTCGAGGTCCCAGGCACCGTCGATCCAGTCGGTGGCGGAGATGCGGACCAGCAGCGGCATACCCTCCGGGATGACCTCGCGGACGGCCCGGACCACCGCGAGGAACAGGCGGGTGCGGTTCTCGAAGGAGCCGCCCCACTCGTCGGTGCGCTGGTTGGCCAGGGGAGTGAGGAACTGGTGGAGCAGGTAGCCGTGGGCACCGTGGATCTCGACGGTGTCGAAGCCGGCCCGCACCGCGCGTTCGGCGGCGGCGGCGAACTGACCGGGGACGGCCTGGATCTCCTCGACGCTCATCTCGCGGGGCTCGTCGATACCCTCCTGCGCGATGGGGGAGGGACCGACGGTGCGCCAGCCGCCGTGGCCGAGGGGGACGGAGCCCTCGCCCAGGCCGGGACGCCAGGGCGCGGTGGATGCCTTGCGGCCGGCGTGGTTGAGCTGGATGCCCATTGTCGCGCCCTGCGCGTGGACGAACTGGACGATGCGCGCCCAGGCCTTCTCCTGGCGGTCGTTCCACAGACCGGTGCAGAGCGGGGAGATGCGCCCCTCGGGGACGACACCGGTCGCCTCCGCGATGAGCAGGCCGAAACCTCCGGCAGCGCGGGCGCCGTAGTGGACGAGGTGCCAGTCCTCGGGGGTGCCGTCGGAATCGAAGGCGTGGTACTGGCACATGGGCGGCATCCAGGCACGGTTGCGGATCTCCAGATCGCGCAGGCGCAGCGGCGAGAAAAGTAGCGTCATGTGCCCCATGCTAGGTGGAGCCTCGGCCGCCGCCGTAAACTTCAGGGCATGTTGTCCCTTCTCAAGCGGACTGACCCGCTCATCCTTCTCATCATCGCGGCGGTGGTGGTGGCGATCATTCTGCCCGCCCGCGGCGACTTCGCGGAGTGGTTCGCCACCGCGACGAACATCGCCATCGCGTTCCTCTTCTTCCTCTACGGCGCCCGCCTGTCGACGCAGGAGGCGGTGAAGGGTCTCCTGCACTGGCGGCTGCATCTGCTCATCCTGGCGTTCACGTTCCTGGTGTTCCCGGTCATCGGCGTGGCCCTGCGTCCGCTCGGGGGGCTGATCGGTGAGGACATGTACCTGGGCATCCTCTTCATGACGCTGGTGCCCTCCACCGTGCAGTCCTCGGTGGCGTTCACGTCGATCGCGAAGGGCAACTACGCCGGCGCGATCGTCGCGGCCAGCGCCTCGAACCTGGCGGGTGTGTTCCTCACGCCGCTGCTGGTGATGCTGCTCATGTCGGGTGCGGGCACGATCCACGTGGACACGCAGGTGTTCATCGACATCGCCGTGCTCCTCCTCCTGCCCTTCGTCCTGGGCCAGGTCCTGCGCCGCTGGGTCAAGGGCTTCGCCGCGAACAAGGCCACGAAGATCGTGGACCGCGGCTCGATCACCATGGTCGTCTATTCGGCGTTCTCCGCGGGCATGGTCGCCGGTGTGTGGTCGGATGTGTCGGTGGGGCAGATCGTGTTCCTCATCGTCTTCTCGATCGTCCTGGTCGCCATCATGCTGTGGCTGACCCGTTTCTCCGCGGAGAAGCTGGGCTTCAACCAGAAGGACATGAAGGCCATCCAGTTCTGCGGCACCAAGAAGTCGCTCGCGACCGGCCTGCCGATGGCGTCGGTCATCTTCGGCGGCGCGAGCATCGGTCTGCTCATCCTGCCGCTGATGATCTTCCACCAGGTGCAGCTCATGATGTGCTCCTGGTTGGCGGCGCGTTACGCCCGCCAGGCACCGCCCCGCAAGCCGGTGGTCCTGCACTCCTGATTGCTTTTCGACGCCCGCCCCCTACGATGTTTCACGTGAAACAAAACATCCACGTACGCATCGACATGAGCATCCCGGGGGCGGGTTCTGTGATTCATGTGGCAGAACTCCTGCCGCGGGACGCGCAGACCTGCACCATGATCCGCATCATCGAGCTGGACCCCTCCGAGACGATCCGCGGCGGCGCCACCCAGGACACCTCCGCCGGCCTGGCGCAGGCCCCCAACCCGGTCGTGCCGCACCCGGACACCTACGCCGACTTCCCCGACATCGAGCACCGTCTGCTCACCCCGGAGGAGTTCGAGGGCCTGTGGGCGGAGGCCGTGGCGGCCTTCCCGGAGCTCGGCTAGCTAGAAGACGAGGTTGACCAGGCCCATGTAGGCCAGGGTCCCGCCGAGGATCGACAGCCCGGAGTCGCGGCGCCAGGCGTGCAGCCCCAGGGTCACCGCGATGCCGATGAGCGCCGCCACCAGGCCGCCGGGAGCCGAGCGCTGCCCGAAGAGGGTGTAGACCACCAGCACGGTCATGACACCCACGGGCATCATCCGGGCGAGCAGATCGAAGAACTGGTTGTCCTTGAGCGCCGCGACGAAGGCGAAGGGCAGCCAGCGCAGCAGCAGCGTCACCAGCCCGATGGGCAGCAGGGCGCTGAACACCTGGAGGAGGGTCACGCCCTCGGGAAGCCCGTGCATCAGACCCTCCACTCCAGACGACGGTCCAGGGCGGGGGAGAGGTGCCGACCGATGAGGATGAGGAAGTAGGCGCTCAGCGCCACCATGAGCAGCTGTCCGGGGAGCACCAGCCCGACGACGAGCGCCAGGCCACCGGCGAGCAGCGGCAGGGAGAGGTCCCGGCTGCTGCGGAAGGTCTCCCACGCCAGCACCACGAACAGCGCCGCGAGCGCGAACTCCATGCCCTGGATGCCCGGCGGGATGACCTCACCGACGAGCGCCCCGATGATGCCGGGCACCACCCACATCGCCTGGCAGAAGATCTGGATCGTCAGCACCTGCGTACCGGAGCGCGGAGGGTGGGCGGAGGCGATGGCGTAGGTCTCGTCGGTCAGCGAGTACGTGGAGTAGGCACGGCCCACCCGACCCCGGACGAGGTGCCGGGGGAAGGTGAGGCCGTAGAAGATGTGCCGGAAGTTGACCATGAAGGCGGTCAGCGCCGTCGACAGGGGGCCGACGCCGGCCATCACCAGGTTGATCGCCAGGAACTCCATGGACCCCGCGTAGATGAGCACCGAGAAGATCGGCGTCCACCACCAGGCGAAGCCCACCTGCGTCATCAGCAGGCCGAAGGCCAGCCCCAGGGGGACGAGCCCGAGGGCGACGGCCCAGGCGTCACGCAGTCCGGCGCGGATCTCGGGGATCAATTGTCCATGAGGTCGGCCGGGAACGTGGAGAAGAGCGGCAGTGGCGGCTGCTGACGACGCATGACGTCGCCCCACAGGTCGGTGCGGCCCGGGACGATGACGTCGGTCGGCAGCGCCGGGGTGACGTACCAGTCGCCGCGCTCGATCTCCCCGTCGAGCTGGCCGGGCGCCCACTCGGCGTAGCCGGCGAACAGGCGCATGCCCTCGACGAGTTCGGCGATGTCACCAGGGTCGGCGCGCAGGTCGACGTGCGCGAGGCGGTTGGCCAGCCGGTTGAGCTGCGGAGCCTCCTCCATGTCGACGCCCGCCTTGGTCATGGCCAGGCCGACGACGGACTGCTGGTTGAGGGGGCCACCGATGTAGAGCGCCTGCGGCTTCGCGACGGCCGGCAGCCAGTCCGGCATCACGTTGAACACGGCCAGGTCACTGCGGGATGCCAGATTCACGCCGAAGGTGAGGTGCTCGTTGTGCTCGATGATGAGCACGACGGAACGGTTGAACTCGTCCGACAGCATCCCCGGGGCGGCGACGAGCAGCATGCCCGGCGCCGGCTCATTGCGCTCAAGGGCGTTGAACAGGCGATCGGCGTAGAAATCAGACATCGACATGGTGGGTGCGACCTCCCTCGCTCAGCTGACCCTGTGACTGTTCAGCTTCCCACCACCCGCACGGTTGTGCAAACGCGTCATCCCTGCGCGGCCCACCACGCCCGGAGTTCCGCGACGGCCTCCTCGCGCTCCAGGGGACCCCGCTCGAGGCGCAGTTCCTTGAGGAAGGACCATGCGCGGCCGATGTCGGGGCCGGCGGGCAGGCCGAGGATCTCCATGATCTCGTTGCCGTCGAGGTCCGGGCGGACACGTGCCAGGTCCTCGCGGGCGGCGATGTCGGCGATGCGCTCCTCGAGGTGGTCGTAGGTGCGCTGCAGGCGGGCGGCCTTCCGCTTGTTGCGGGTGGTGGAGTCGGCGCGGACCAGCTTGTGCAGGCGGGGGAGCAGCTCCCCGGCGTCGGTGACGTAGCGGCGCACGGCGGAGTCGGTCCACTGGCCCTCGCCGAAGCCGTAGAAGCGCATGTGCAGGTAGATGAGCTGGGAGACGTCGCCGACCATCTGCTTCGAGTACTTCAGGGCGCGCAGGCGGCGGCGCACCAGCTTCGCGCCGACCACCTCGTGGTGGTGGAAGGTGACGCGGCCCTCGTCGTTCCAGGCGCGGGTGTCGGGCTTGCCGCAGTCGTGGAGCAGCGCGGCCCAGCGGAGCACGAGGTCGGGGCCGTCCTCCTCCTGGTCCATGGCCTGGCGCAGCACCTGCATGGAGTGGGCGTAGACGTCCTTGTGCTGGTTGTGCTCGTCGGCCATGTCCTGCATGGCGGGGATCTCGGGGAACACGTGGCGGGCGACACCGGTGGTGACCAGCAGGTTCATGCCGGCCCACGGGGCCTCGCCGAGCATGAGCTTGTCCAGCTCCACCTGGATGCGTTCGGCGGTGATGCGGTTGATCTCCCCGGCCATGTCGGTCATCGCCGCCTTCACGCGCCCGGCGACGCCGAAGCCCAGCTGGGAGACGAAACGGGCGGCACGCAGCATGCGCAGGGGATCGTCGTGGAAGGAGATCTCGGGGGCGTCCGGGGTGTCCAGGCGGCGGTCCACCAGGTCCTGCAGCCCGCCGACGGGGTCGTGGAAGCGGGCGGAGAGCTGCCCGGTGTCGTCGACAAGCAATTCGACGGCCATGGCGTTGACCTTGAAGTCACGGCGGATGAGATCGCCCTCGAGGGTGTCGCCGAACATGACGGCGGGGTTGCGGGAGACGCCGTCGTAGGAGTCGGAGCGGAAGGTGGTGATCTCGATCTGCTGGCCGCGGTGTGCGGCGGAGACGGTGCCGAACTCGATGCCGGTGTCCCAGACGTGTCCGGCCCAGCCCTCCAGAATGGAGGAGATGACGTCGGGGCGGGCGGGCGTGGTGAAGTCGAGGTCGTTGCCCAGGCGTCCGAGGATGGCGTCGCGGACGGAACCGCCGACCAGATAGAGAGGTAGGGAGCGGGACTGGAACTCGGCGACGAGGTCGCCGAGGACGTCCTGCAGGCCGGCGATCGTGCGCTCAGCCTGCGCGAGCAGGGCCAGGGGGGTAAGGGACTCGTCCGCGTTCACAACCCGTGAGTCTACCGGGGACACGCTGCGGCCTGGGAATTTCGAAAGGTCGCCCCACCGGTTACGATCATGGGGATGACTGAGAATGATCCCCAGGGCCCCAAGCGTCGGCGTCGCCGCCGCTCGCGTCGTCGTGGATCCGGAACTCAGGCTCAGCAGCAGACGAAGCAGACGGGCGAGAAGAGCGAGACGAAGAGCTCCCAGCGCCCCTCACAGAAGCGTCGCCGCCGCCCGAATCGGAACCCGCACCGGGTGCAGAAGTCGCAGAAGCAGCACCGCCCGCAGCAGAACCGCATGGCCACCCGTGACGAGACGTCCGCGGGCGGCCTCGTCGTGTCCGGGCTGGCGGAGGCGGTCAACGACGCCGGTGAGGTCGATCTCGGCCGCATCTACGTCGCGCTCATCGGCCGGCTGGACCGCCGGGGGCGTCTGCTGTGGTCGATGCCCAAGGGTCACGTGGAACCGGGGGAGAACCGCCGCGCCACCGCGGAACGTGAGGTGTGGGAGGAGACCGGCGTGTACGGCGAGGCCTTCGCGGACCTCGGCGTCATCGACTACTGGTTCGTCTCCGAGGGCGTGCGCATCCACAAGACGGTGCACCACCACCTGCTCCGCTTCGTCGACGGCGACCTCAACGACGACGACCCGGAGGTGACCGAGGTCGCCTGGATCCCGGTCTCCGAGCTCATCGAGCACCTGGCCTACGCGGATGAGCGCAAACTGGCGCGCACCGCCCATGACCTCCTGCCGGAGCTGGCACGGGAGGAGAAGGCCGCGGGAAGGGCGACCCCACGGTGATGCGGGCGCTGGTCGCAGCGTGCGCCGCGGCGGCCGTGTGCTTCTCGACGTCCCCCGCCGTCCTCGCCGCCCCCACCCCCTACTCCCCGGAGACGAGGGAGGCGTGGGTCAACCCCCTGGCGCGGGCCGGCGAATCAGGTGACCTGCGTATCGACGTCACCCGCACCCCCGACATCGTCCACGCGGGGGAGGGCATGCGCCTGGGTCTCACGGTGTCGAACTCCTCGGAGGAGACCGTCTCCGACCTGCGCGTCACCGCCCGGCGCGGCGACCCGACCTGGACGGTGGAGGAGGCCCGGCGCGTCCTCGCGCTGGACACCGGGGCGTACCCCTGGGAGGGTCCGGGCCTGGAGCTGCCGGGGGAGCTGCGGCCGGGGGAGCGCCGGGAGGTCACCCTCCTCCTGCCGCCGGAGTTCCTGCCGGAGGGGACGTTCCCGCTGCTGCTGCAGCTGGGGGAGACGACCGAGCGGATGCTCGTCACCGTCACCCCGGCACCCGCCCCGGCGGGGGAGGACGTCACCGCCCCGCAGGTCCCGGGCCTGACGGTGCTGCTGCCGCTGACCGCGCCCGTGGACATCGTGCCCGGGGAGACCGGCCGCGCCGCCGAGGACACCCCGCTCATCCTGCAGTCGGAGCAGCTGGCGGGCCAGCTCGCGCCGGAGGGGCGTCTGAGCGGGCTTCTCGACGTCTACGCCACCGAGCAGCGCGGCACCTGCCTGGCGGTGGATCCCGCGCTGGTGGACACCGTGGCCCGGATGACGGCCGGGTACACCGTCGCCGGGGAGCGGCCCTCCCTGACGCAGAAGACGAAGCGTCTGCGCGACAGCTGGTTCACCGACGACGAGCCCGACCCCGGTGTCCCGGGCCGGGGTGCCGCCGACGCGCTCGCGTGGCTGGAGCGCCTGCAGGGGGCGGAGTGTGTCGTGGCCCTGCCGTGGGCCGCCGCGGACGTCAACGCCGTCGCCGCCACCGAGGACGAGTGGCTGTTCCGGGAGGCCGTCGCCCGGGGGCCGCAGCTCCTGGCGGAGACACTCGGGGTGACGCCGGTGACGAACGTGGTCATCCCGCCGTCCGGGTACGTCACCGAGCAGGCCGCCTCCGCGCTGGGGTGGGCGGATCAGCCGGCCACCGTCGAGAAGTCCTGGGAGGCGGCCGTCGCCCAGCTCACGCCGCAGCCCACCGGGGTGGGGGACACCGCGCTGGAGTCCACGCACATCCCGGACCGTTCCGGCGCGCCGACGCCGACCTCCCCGGTGCGCACCCTCGTGTCCGCCAACTCGGTGTGGGGTGTGCCGCGGCAGGGCAACCACGCGCTCATCGCGCCGGGCGTCACGGCCGCCACCTACCCGCCGGCGCTGGGGTCGCTGCTCGCTGCGACGGGCCCCGCGCCGCGCACGACGGGCTACTCCCACCCGGACTGGCGCTTCGACTACCGCCTCGACTCCCCGGCCGCCCGCGCCGTCACCGCCGCCTCGGCCGTGCGCCTCGCCGTCCGGGAGCAGACGCTGCCCGGCAACTGGGCGCAGGCCCCGCAGCCGGTGCTGGTCATGCCGCCCCCGCTTCTGGACACCCACTCCGCCACCACCCTCCTGCGCACCGTCACCACGCTTCTCGACGACGCCGCCGCCACCCCCCTCGCCCTCGAGGACGCGCTGACCCCGCCCCCGGGGCTGGAGGAACAGCCCGTCGCCCCGCCCACCCTCGGCGTCACCCGCTTCGGCAGCCCGTGGGCGGACCCGGCGGTGGTCAGTGACACGGAGGTGCTCCGCGCCGCGCAGCAGACCCGCTACACCGACGACCTCACCCGCATCATGGTCAACGAGCCGGCGATCCAGCTCGACCGCTACGACTTCACCCTGCCGCTGCGCAGGGACATCCTGGTGGCGTTGACGGGGGCGTCGAGAAGCTCCCTGGCCACGCGTGACGACGCCGTCCGTGCCGCCGACCACCGCCTCGACGCCAACCGTCAGACGCTGCAGGAGCTGCGCGGCTCCGTGGCGCTGATCCCGCCGGGGAACGTGTACACGCGGGCGTCGGAGAGTTCCCCGCTGCTCATCGTCGCGGAGAACGGCCTGCCGCTGCCCGTGGACTCCGATCTGGCGTACTCCGGGCCGGAGGGTGCGACGCTGGCGATGAACGGGTACGTGCACATCCCGGCGCACGGCTCCATCACCGTCCCCCTGACCGCGGACCTGCCCGATGAGAGCCAGACGCACCTGAGCCTGTGGCTGGCCACCCGCGACGGGTCCCCGATCTCGACGCCGGTGGAGATTACAGTGCAGACACGGGCCGGTATCGTCGGCACCTACGGCGTCGCCCTGCTCATCGTGGTGGGGCTGGCGCTCGCGCTGCTGTTCCGCGTCGGGCGTCACCGTCGACGCCGGCGTCCCTAGATGAGAAATGACCATGAGCGAAAATCTCCGTTCCCGCTTCGTCGCCGCCACCCCGCCGGCCCCCGTGCCGGAGCAACGGGCGGCACCCCCCGCACCCGTCCCTCCCCTCGAGGACCGGTCCCGGCTGCGGGCCCCGGAGCCGGACACCCCCGCTGAGCCTGACAGTCCCGACAGGGGAGTGGCCTCCGACGCTGACGTCGTGCGGGCGGGTGGGTCGATGGCGATCGCCACGCTCATCTCCCGCATCACCGGCTTCGTGCGCAACCTGCTCATCGCCGTCACCCTCGGTGGCGCGGTGGGTTCCGCGTTCAACACGGCGAACACCCTGCCGAACCTCATCACCGAGGTCGTCCTCGGCGCGGTGCTCACCTCGCTGGTGGTGCCGGTGCTGGTGCGCGCGGAGAAGGAGGACGCCGACCGCGGCACCGCCTTCTTCCGCAGACTGTTCACGTTGTCGGCGTCGCTGCTCATCGTGGTGACGGTCATCTCCGTCATCGCCGCCCCGTTGCTCACGCGGATGATGCTGGACTCGGACGGTGAGGTCAACGTCGTCCAGTCGACGTCCTTCGCGTTCCTGCTGCTCCCGCAGATCTTCTTCTACGGCATCTTCGCCCTGTTCATGGCGGTGCTCAACACACGGGGCATCTTCAAACCCGGTGCCTGGGCGCCGGTGGCGAACAACATCGTCTCCATCGCCGTGCTGCTGCTGTACATGCTGCTGCCCGGCCAGCTGGGGGAGACCGCCCAGTCCCCGGTGCTGGACCCGCACGTCCTCCTGCTGGGCCTGGGCACGACGCTGGGCGTCATCGTCCAGGCCGCGATCATGGTGCCGCCGCTGCGCCGCGCCGGGGTGGACCTGCGTCCCCTGTGGGGCATCGACGAACGTCTCAAGCAGTTCGGCGGCATGGCCGTGGCCATCGTCGCGTACGTCGCGGTGTCCCAGGTGGGCTACATCGTGACCACGCGCATCGCCTCGCTTTACGACGCCGCCGCCCCCCTCATCTACCAGCAGCACTGGCTGCTGCTGCAGGTGCCCTACGGCATCATCGGTGTCACCCTGCTGACGGCCATCATGCCGCGTCTGTCGCGCCACGCCGCCGACGGCGATGACCGCGCGGTGGTCGGTGACCTCAACATGGCCACCAAGCTGACCTTCATCGCGCTCATCCCGATCGTGGTGTTCTTCACGGCCTTCGGCCCGGACATCGGCGTGGCCCTGTTCGCGTACCGCAACTTCGACACCGAATCCGGCGTCCTGCTCGGCCTGACGCTGTCCTTCTCCGCGTTCACGCTGCTGCCCTACGCCCTGGTGCTGCTGCACCTGCGCGTGTTCTACGCGCGTGAGGAGGCCTGGACCCCGACCTTCATCATCGCCGGCATCACGGCCACCAAGATCGTCCTGTCGCTGCTGGCCCCGATGGTGGCGTCCTCGCCCTCGCGCGTGGTCGTGCTGCTCGGTGCCGCGAACGGCTTCGGTTTCGTCGCCGGTGCCGTCATCGGCGCGCTGCTGCTGCGCCGCAAACTCGGCCACCTGGGCACCCGCTCGCAGCTGCACACCACCGTGTGGGCCACGGCGGCCTCACTGACCGGTGTGGCGGTGGCGCTGTTCGTCGACTGGCTGCTGCCCTCCCTGACGGGGATGGGCTCCTTCGGTGTGCTCATCAAGGTGGGCATCTCGGGCATCGTCTTCCTCGTGGCGACGGGCGTCGCGCTGAGCTTCTCCGGCCTGCCGGAGGTGCAGAACCTGGGCCGTGCCTTCGCCCGCATCCCGGGCCTGTCCCGCTTCGTCCGCCCCGACCAGTCCAAGGCCATCGAGGTCGGCGAGAGCGACCCGCAGGAGCTCTCCGCGCAGCTGGTCACCATGGACGCCTTCAACGCCTCCCCGGCGCCCGCCCCGATGTCCGCCGGTGTGGTCCGGGGCCCGCGTCTGGTGCCCGGCGCACCGGTCTCCGACGGCCGTTTCCGCCTCCTGGCCGATCACGGTTCCGTGCCCGGCGCACGCTTCTGGCACGCGCGGGAACAGGAGACGGGCCGGGAGGTGGCGCTGACGTTCGTGGACACCTCCGGCAACGCGCCCCTGGCCCC
>NZ_DUOE01000120.1 GCF_012838985.1 Corynebacterium sp.
CCAACAGGAAAATCGCGAGCATGCGCTCGCCCGGCTCCGCGAGCCCGGGGACGTCCACGATGAACGGCACGAGGAACAGGACGAGGCCGAGGACGAACCCCACGATCTGCTTGGGGCTCAGCTTCTTCGTGGCCTGCTGCAGGACCGGCGGCTTGGGCGCGTTCGTCGACCGCCGCCTTCGCACCTGGCGCGGGGTGGTGGCGGTTGCGGCTGTGGTACCGGCGGTGGCGGAGGAGGGGTTCCCGGCGGAATCGGCAGCGTCAGCACTCATGTCTTCCATGATAGGTCGCCCCATCGAAATCGCACTGTTCACCGGGTGGAGCGGGTCGAGAGCGACACCGCCCGCTTCCGCTGACGTGCCGTCAACCTTGCTCTGAGAGTCAGGGGACAGGGTGGCAGTAGCCACCCGAAAGCGGCGCTGCCGCCGAGGAACGCCGCGAGTGCTTGCGGATACTGCGCGACGACAAAGCGTCGCGCGCGGGCCTGGAAGTCAGTCACGTCAACGATTCTCACGCACCGTCAAAGTGGTCCGCGGATTGTAGCGCCCGACCCCGACTAGACGTTGAACTTGAACCCCACCACGTCGTCGCAGCTAGGAACCAGACGACGCCGGATCCTCTTCGTTGGTTATCTCGGACGCGTCGTCTGCATCCTCCAGCCATGCGAAGGCCTCAGCCACCGCATCCTCGTCAGTCCCCAGAATCTGCAGCCCCGTCCGTGCAAGCGAGTAGAACTGATCCACCCATGCGGTTGCGAGCTCGACGTTGCCGCCGTAGCTCAGCGAAAGGCTCGGGATCTGGTGCATCCCGTGCAACACATTCAGGCACGGTTCCATCGCGTGCGTCTCGACTGACCACCACTCTGAGTGGGCAACACCGCTAGCGAGGGAGTACACCTGCCGGTAAAAGTCCAGCAGATCTGCCTCTTCGGCCATCGCGCGAATCGACTTGCCTTCTGCGAAGGTGTCGCGGGTGTCTACGACCCGGTGATCGAGTACGTCATTATTATGGCTGAGCCGCCTCAACTCATCGATGCTCTCACGAAACCCCTTAGTTTTCGCCTCCTCAGGTAGCTCATCTGAGATTCGAGAGTAGAGCTTTGCTTTTCCGGCACCATACTCCTGGAACTGTCGATAGATGGTTGGATCCTGCCGCGCCATCCAGTGAAGATAGATCTTCGTCTCGACCAACATGCGCCCGATATGCGCACCATGTTCCAAGCACCACAGGTCGGGAGCGCCCAGCACCGCGATGAGATCACGCCCGGCGCGGGCTACGAGCCCGGAGACGACCTCCTGCCGTTCATTCGAATAGAGGTTGGCCGGGGCGGTCTCCAATGCCTCTACGAAGCTACTCAGCATATCCATCGTGAACCGCCGCAAATTATTGCCGCCCTCGGGCATCGCCGTCGGTTCAGCTACACCGGGATCGCCGGATGCAACATCGGGCTCCGACTCTCCGATACCTACACCCCGCGAGTCTTCGATCTCCCGCTTTCGGATGCATCTCGACGTCATCGAGTTCGCTCCCCAGAACACGCGTGCCCACTTGATTGCTTCGTCGAAGTGGTGTGGATCATCGACTTGAATCATCGCCTTGTGTGTACCCCACATGGCTCGCACGGCCGAGTCAGCCGCTGCACGTTTGGTTAGTTCGCTTGGATAGTCCTTCAGAAGGTCGATCGTGTCGGCGCTCGACCTAAACGTCCCAGCCTGAACAGTGCTCCACGTGCGGAAGCACTTCAGGAGCGCCTCACGATGGTCGTCCTTGATGACACCGATCAACGCGTCCCTGATGAGTTCAAGGTCATGCCGTTGCGGTGGCGTGGCCTCGACATCGCCGACAAGCCAGCGGGCCGGAAGGCGCGGGTAGGACGCCAGCGCACCTCGGACACTTTCAGAAAGAAGGCCACGGCATTCGGCCTCCTCGACGACGATCGCAGGTGCGTCGGGGAACCTCTCAGCCAGCGCGGCCAGACTAGTGAGCCGTCCGTCGAGTGTCTCCGCGACCCATCCGTCCTCGTCATGGCCAGCGACCCGCTCCTGCACAGCCTTCTGCCACTTCACGAACAGCCGGACGCCGTTGTTGCCCAGCTCGGACAGGACAAGGGCAGGCCAAAGAAGATCTGGAAGGTCGTCCTTGATCCAGTTCTCGATCCCCAACACACCCGACGCAACTAGCGGTGACTTGTAAACCCGCCCCTTTTTCACATGGCCAGCCATGGGCCCAGTGCGCTGGTTCGATCTGGGCAAGCTCACGCCAACAAACTCCCCTCCATCATGAGACGGCGGACGCCACCTCATTGATACACCTCTCGGCGATGTCCGACTCGGAGCACGAGGACCACCAGCTCGTCATCCTGGACGTCGTATATGACACGGTAGTCACCGACGCGGATGCGGAACTCTCCCCTACCTCCCTTAAGCTGAATGCAGCCCGGCGGACGCGGGTCAATGGTGAGACCATCGATGGCCTCAAGTAGCCGACGAGCCGTCGATTTGTCGAGCTTCCGAATAGTCTTCGCTGCCGAAGGGACGTAGCTGATTGAGTACGGCATCGAACAGGTTCAGAGGCCAAGCTCGCGCATGAGCTCCTCGTGGGAGACTCGCCCCTCTTCGTTGCGAGCCTCGGCGGCACCACGGACATCAGCTTGGTCCTCCAATGCCTGCAGCGCACGATCAAAGAACTCGGGGGACACGACCACGGCACGGCGACCGGCTCCGCGCGAAGTGATCTCGACGGGCTCTCGCTGCGCCGCGGCGATGTAATCGCTCTGCTGGCTACGGAACTGGGACAGGGTCACGGAAGTCATGGGCCTATGGTACAACTTGTACAAGTTGCACACAAACAGACAGTGGACGCAACGTCCAGACGTTGAATCGGAACGCGACTACACGTTGAACTTGAACTCCACCACGTCACCATCGACCATGACGTAGTCCTTGCCCTCCTGGCGGACCTTGCCCTGGGCCTTGGCCTCGGCCATGGAGCCGGCGGCGTCGAGGTCGGCGAACGAGACGATCTCGGCCTTGATGAAGCCGCGCTCGAAGTCGGTGTGGATGACGCCGGCGGCCTGCGGGGCGGTGTCGCCCTTGTGGATGGTCCAGGCGCGGGACTCCTTCGGGCCGGCGGTGAGGTAGGTCTGCAGACCGAGGGTCTCGAAGCCGGCCTTGGCCAGCGAGTGCAGGCCCGGCTCCTCCTGCCCGACGGCCTCGAGCAGCTCGGCGGCCTCGTCCTCGTCGAGCTCGAGGAGCTCGGTCTCGGTCTGGGCGTCGAGGAAGACGCAGTCGGCCGGTGCCACCAGCTCGGCGAGTTCGGCCTTCTTCGCGTCGTCGGTGAGCACCTCCTCATCGGAGTTGAAGACATAGAGGAAAGGCTTGGCGGTCATGAGGTGCAGGTCGCGGATGAGCGCCAGATCGAGCTCGCCGTTCTTGGCCGCGGAGAACAGCGTGCGGTCGTCGTCGAGCACGGCCTGGGCCTTCTTGACCTCGGCGACAACGTCGGCCAGCGACTTGTCCTTGCGGGCGTCCTTCTCCAGGCGCGGCAGCGCCTTCTCGATGGTCTGCAGGTCGGCGAGGATGAGCTCGGTGTTGATGACGGAGATGTCCGAGGACGGGTCGACCTCACCGTCGACGTGGATGACGTTCTCG
>NZ_DUOE01000018.1 GCF_012838985.1 Corynebacterium sp.
CCTCCGGCTTGCAGTAGACGAACATCTCCAGCTTGTCGAACTGGTGGACGCGGATGATGCCGCGGGTGTCCTTGCCGTAGGAGCCGGCCTCGCGGCGGAAGCAGGAGGACCAGCCGGTGTACTTCACGGGGCCCTTCGACAGGTCGATGATCTCGTCCTTGTGGTAGCCGGCCAGCGCCACCTCGGAGGTGCCGACCAGGTAGAGGTCGTCGCGTTCGAGGTAGTAGACCTCGTCGGCGTGCTCGCCGAGGAAGCCGGTGCCCTGCATGATCTCGGGGCGCACGAGCACCGGGGGGATCATGAGCTGGAAGCCGGCGTCGCGGGCCTTCTGGGCGGCGAGCATCATCATGCCGAGCTGCAGGAACGCGCCGTCGCCGGTGAGGTAGTAGAAGCGGGCGCCGCCGACCTTGGTGCCGCGCTCCATGTCGATGAGGCCGAGGCTCTGGCCGAGCTCGAGGTGGTCCTTGGGTTCGAAGTCGAACTGGCGCGGCTCGCCGACGTGCTCGAGGATGATGAAGTCGTCCTCGCCGCCGGCCGGGGCGCCCTCGACCACGTTGGACAGCTGCATCTGCAGTGCGTGGACCTGCTCCTCGGCGGCCTTCTGGGCCTCCTCGGCGTCCTTGACCTTCGCCTTGAGCTCGTTGGAGCCCTCGAGCAGTGCCGGGCGGTCCTCCGGGGCGGCCTGGCCGATCTTCCGGCCGAAGGCCTTCTGCTCGCCGCGCAGGGCGTCGGCGGCGGAGATGGCGGCGCGGCGTTCCTCGTCGGCGGCGATGAGCCGGTCAACGAGCTGGGGGTCCTCGCCTCGGTTGACCTGGGAGGCGCGGACGACGTCGGGGTTCTCGCGGAGGAATTTGAGATCAATCACGCATATGAGCCTACCGCGCGGGGCCCGGACCCGGGCCGCGACCTGCGGTGGGGGCGTGACCGGCCCGACAGGCCGATTCCGCAGACTGGTCATAACCAGTGGACTAGAATGGGCGGCATGGCTTCTGCACCGCGGAATTCTCCCCTCCCCCAGTTGCCCGCCACGAAGATCACGGACGGGCCCCGCCCCAAGCACGCGCAGCTGCGGGCGATCCTGGAGGAGATGTGCGACACCCAGCTGCACCCCGGCGACCTCCTGCCGGGCGAACGGGTCCTGGAGGAGGCCTACGGAGTCTCCCGGATCACGGTGCGGCGCGCGATCGGGGACCTGGTGGCCAGCGGCCGCCTGCGCCGGGCCCGCGGCAAGGGCACGTTCGTGGCTCCGAATCCGCTGGTGTCGCGGCTGAATCTGGCGTCGTTCAGTTCGGAGATGGAGGCGCAGGATGTGACGGCGACGTCGAAGATCCTGCTCTCGGAACGTGCCCCCGCCCCGCCGGAGGTGAGTGAGTTCTTCCGTTCGCCGCCGGGCACGGCGCACACGCATCTGCGCCGCCTGCGCCTGGGCGACGGGGAGCCGTACTCCATCGACGACGGCTGGTACAACGCCGAGCACGTGCCGGGTCTGCTGGAGAATGACGTGTACAACTCGGTGTACTCCATCCTGGAGAACGACTACCGCGTCCCCGTCACCGAGGCGGATCAGGTGGTCACCGCGGTCAGCGCCGACGAGCAGGAGGCGATGCTTCTCGACGTCCCACCCGGCACCGCCCTCCTCCGCATCGTCCGGCACTCCCGTTCGGGTTCCCTGCCGGTGGAGTGGTGCTCCTCGGTGTACCGCACGGACCGGTACCGCCTGAACACCCGCGTCACACGTGTGACAGATGTGCCGCGCGAGTAGAGTGAAGGGATTATGACGACTCGATCCGCACGTTCCGCGGCGGCGGTACGCACCGGCCTGGTGGCCGCCCTGGCCGCCGCCGTCGCTGTCGGTTCCTACAGCTTCTTCTCGGACGCCGCGACCACGGACACCGTGGCGGGCGGGGACACGACGACGTCCAGCCCGACCCGGGGCAACTCCGGCAACGGGGAGTCCAACGGCACCTCCAGTTCCGTGGCGCCCTTCACCACCGCCGATGTCGGCGCGTGTCTGACGTGGGACATCGCCGGGGACGGCACGGTGAGCAACTTCCAGCAGGCCTCCTGCGACGGGGAGCACCGCTTCGAGATCTCCGCCCGGGAGAACCTCGCGACCTACCCGTCCTCGGAGTTCGGCCGCAACGCCCCGATGCCGGACCTGACCCGCCAGGCGCAGCTGCGTGAGGAGCTGTGCCAGTCCCCCACCCTGCGTTACCTGGGTGGGCGTTTCGATCCAGTCGGCCGTTACTCCATCGCGCCGATCCTCCCGCCCGCCGAGGCGTGGGCCGCCGGCGACCGCACCATGCTGTGCGGCGTGCAGTCCACCGACGCGTCGGGCGTGCCGTTGCTCACCACGGGGGCCGCCGCGGAGCAGGACCAGGCGGTCGTCGCGCAGCCGGGTGAGTGCGTCTTCGTCGACGACTCCCGTTCCCTGCGTCTGGTCGACTGCGCGGAGAACCACCACCTGGAGACCACCTCGATCGTGGATCTCGGGGCGGTGTTCCCGGAGGGCACCCCGAGCGTGGAGGACCAGGACCGTCATCTGCAGGAGGCGTGCACCCGGGCCGCGATCGACTACCTCGACGGCGAGGAGAACCTCTACCAGTCGACGCTGCAGCCCTACTGGGGCACGCTCGGGCAGGCCTCGTGGATCGGTGGTTCGCGTTCGGTGAACTGCTCGTTGTTCCACGTCAATGCGGACGGTGGTTTCGCCAACCTCAACGGCACGGCGCGGGCGGGCCGCGAGGCACTGCTCATCGACGGCCAGCCGCCCGCCGAGCAGCCGCCCCGTAACCCCCTGCGGGAGCAGCCGGTACCGTAGTCGCCATGGTTGATGTCAGCGATGAGGCCTTCGAGGAGATGGTCAACGACGCCCTCGACATGATCCCCGACGAGTTCGCCCGGGAGCTGCGCAACGTGGCGATCCAGGTCGCCGACTACAACGAGGAGCACCCCAGCTACCTGGGGCTCTACGTGGGGGTGTCCCTGCCGGAGCGGACGCACCACCACTCCGGTTTCCTGCCGGACGCCATCTTCATCTACAAGGAGTCCCTCAAGCGCTACGCGCGTTCCGTGGAGGATCTGCGCGAGCAGGTGAAGGTGACCGTCTTCCATGAGGTCGGCCACTACTTCGGCCTCGAGGAGGAGGACCTGGAGCGTCTCGGCTGGGGCTAGTCCCCGCCGCCACGGCGCGATTCCACGTGAACGCCACCCGCCCCGCGCACGACCTGGGAAAATGCAGGAGCAGCCGCGCGTTGACGTGGAATCGCGCAGCCTCTACCGCATCGACTCCCACAGCGCCTGCGCGCCGCCCGGCTCCCACAGCACGACGTTGCCCACCGCGGTGTCCGCGAAACCGCCGACGGGCACCGTCTCGGTCTGCACGCCGCCGCGCATGGCCAGACCGACGCGCGCGAGGTGCCACACGTGGTCGCCCCTGCCCACGGTGAAGGAGTTCGCCGTGTTGGTCACCAGCGGGAAGAACTCCAGCGGGTTGAGCAGGGTGTTGGCGGCGGTGGCCTCATCGATGAGCGCGGCGAAGAACTCCCGCTGCCGGTCGACGCGGTCGAGGTCACCCATCGGGGTGGCGCGGGTGCGCACGTAGCCGAGGGCGGTCGGGCCGTCCATGGTCTGGCAGCCGGCCTGGATGTCCAGGTGGGCCAGGGGGTCGTTGATGGGTTCTGCGGGGCACAGTTCGACTCCGCCGATGGCGTCGACGACGTTGGCCAGGCCGCCCATGCCGATCTCGGCGTAGTGGTCGATGCGCAGGCCGGTGGCATTCTCGACGGTCGCCGTCAGCAGCTGCGGGCCCCCGTAGGTGAAGGCGGCGTTGATCTTGTCGTCGCCGTAGCCGGGGATGGTGACGTAGGAGTCACGCGGCAGCGACACCAGGCGTGCCTGCCCGGCGTTGGGGATGTGCAGCAGCATGATCGTGTCGGTGCGTCCGACGCCGAGGTCGCCGCCGGTGCCGAGCCTTTCGGCGTCCTCCTCGCTCATGCCCTGGCGTGAGTCGGAGCCGACGAGCAGCCAGTTGGTGCCGGCGGTGTTGGCCACGCGGGCGTCGGGAAGCGCCTGGACGCGGTTGAGCTGGGCGTCGGCCCACAGCATCATCGACACGGCGAGCACCAGGACGACGGCCATGATCCAGCCGAGCATCCGCAGCGGTCCGCCCGTGGAGCGGGGCTTCCGGCGGCGGGTGCGCGGCGGTGCCGCCGGCGGGGGTGTGTGGCGGGCGGGGACCTGCGGCCGGGGGCGCGGCGGCATGTGCTGCC
>NZ_DUOE01000121.1 GCF_012838985.1 Corynebacterium sp.
CCCGGGTGATCATGGGCGCAACAACTCGGGGGAGGGCCGGTGGAGACTCCGGACATGTTCATCCGCGCGGCCGACTGGGCACATGCGCGGGATTTCGGCTGCCCGGTCGGCCTGGCGCTGCGCCGCGTGCTGCTCGAGCTGACGGGCCCGCCGCGCGTCGGTGCCTGCACCCTCGACGGACCCGTGCCGCTCCCGCCGTGGCCGGTCCGTGAGGTGTCGGTCGCGTGGCCGGTGCTCACCCCGGGGGTCGACGTCGTGCTCCTCGTCCACCCCGGCCCGCTCACCGCGGCCCTGCGCTCGCGCATCGCCGCCGGCCCGCAGGCCGTCCTCGTTCTCCCGGCGCTGCCCGCTGAGCTCCCCGACCTGCCGCTCATCGACGCCCGCCTCCGCCTCCTCGGCGGCGAACTCCGCGCCCTCGCCTCCCGGCACCCGCACGTCGCCGGGGAGCTGCGCGCCATCGCGGGGCCGCCCGTCGCCGTGGCCGTCCGTCCGCGGGTGGCCGTCATCAGCCCGGCCTCGGTCACCGTCGACCTGCCGGGCTGGGAGGTGGTGGACGGGGATCCGCACGTCGACGTCGTGCTCGCGGTCGCCCCGGACGCGGGCTGGCGGGCCGCCGACCACGCCACCCTGCGCGACGCCGCCCGCCGTGCCGGACGCCTGGTGTCGACCGCATCCCTGCCGTCCGACGTCCCCGGCACCGTCGTCCGCCCCGGACAGACGCTTGTCGACGCCCTCCATCTCGCCCTCCGCCGCCCCGTCGCCGTCCCCGCGGCCCGCCCCGGGACGTGGCTGCGTGCCGCCGACCGGCTGGAGCGCCGTCGCGCCATCATCCCGGGGCGGCCACCGGTGTTCTGGGACGTCGCCGCCCAGGCCCTCGCTCTCGGCGGGGTCGCCGGGCTGGCCGCCGGCCAGACCACCCCGGCGGTGGGCGTCGTGGCGGCGGTGACGGTGGGCGGGATGCGGTGGTGGACGGGGCGTCGAGAAGCGGAGCGGGCGTGGCTCCGCGAGGAGAACGCCCGCCTGCGGGCCCGTCCCCACGCCCCCGCCACATGGCTACGCAGACAGGTTTCGGAGGAGATGTGATGCTGCACGGACTGGACGGCCTCGACGGAATCGGGGACCTGCGACTCGACCTCGGTGATGACCAGTTCCACCTGGAGGGCGGACCCGGTGAATCCGTCACCCTCGCCGACGCCGGGGGAACCACCGTCTACGCCGACCTCGACGGCGACGGTGTCGTCGACCACATCTCCTCCCTGCACGCCGACGGCGGCTTCGACGTCTTCACCGCCGATCCCCACCGTGCAGCCTGGGGGCTGGCCGTCCCTGACCCCGTTAGAACGCCTGCCGAGGAACCCCTGTCGTGGGGTTTGAACCCCGAAACCACCCCCGAAAAGGTGACGGATGGGCCCGGGAAAACCCTGGAAAAGGCCGGGTGGCACCGGATCGAACACGGCTAAACCGGCCGGTTATGACATGTGACACTTCTCGCTTAGCCGGTGAGTCCGCCGCAACCGCGTTTTAATGGATAACCTGTAAAGAGGAAACTCTGCCGAGTGACGCAAACGTCAGGAGAACATATGACCACCGAGATCAAGGGCCTCGTCGGCCCGGCCCCGACCGATAACGAGAAGCTCCTCTCCTGGATCGCAGAGGCAGTGGAGCTGTTCCAGCCGGAGAAGGTTGTCTTCGCCGACGGCTCCCAGGAGGAGTGGGGCCGCCTCACCGCGGAACTGGTTGAGGCAGGCACCCTCATCAAGCTGAACGAGGAGAAGCGCCCCAACAGCTTCCTCGCCCGCTCCAACCCGGACGATGTCGCCCGCGTCGAGTCCCGCACCTTCATCTGCTCCGAGAAGGAGGAGGACGCCGGCCCGACCAACAACTGGGCGGACCCGGCCGAGATGAAGAAGGAGATGACCGAGGTCTACCGCGGCGCCATGAAGGGCCGCACCATGTACGTCGTCCCGTTCTGCATGGGCCCCATCACCGACGAGGACCCCAAGCTGGGCGTCCAGCTCACCGACTCCGCCTACGTCGTCCTCTCCATGCGCATCATGACCCGCATGGGCTCCGAGGCCCTCGACAAGATCGGCACCGACGGTGACTTCGTCCACGCCCTCCACTCCGTCGGCGCTCCGCTGGAGCCGGGCGAGGAGGACGTGCCGTGGCCGTGCAACGACACCAAGTACATCACCCAGTTCCCGGAGACCAAGGAGATCTGGTCCTACGGCTCCGGTTACGGCGGCAACGCCATCCTGGCCAAGAAGTGCTACGCCCTGCGTATCGCCTCCGTCATGGCCAAGGAAGAGGGCTGGATGGCCGAGCACATGCTCATCCTCAAGCTCAACTCCCCGGAGGGCAAGAGCTACCACATCGCCGCCGCCTTCCCGTCCGCCTGCGGTAAGACCAACCTCGCCATGATCACCCCGACCATCGAGGGCTGGACCGCCGAGGTCGTCGGCGACGACATCGCCTGGCTCAAGCTGCGCGAGGACGGCCTCTACGCCGTCAACCCGGAGAACGGCTTCTTCGGTGTCGCCCCGGGCACCAACTACGCCTCCAACCCGATCGCCATGGAGACCATGGAGCCGGGCAACACCCTGTTCACCAACGTCGCACTCACCGACGACGGCGACATCTGGTGGGAGGGCATGGACGGCGAGAAGCCGGAGCACCTCATCGACTGGCTGGGCAACGACTGGACCCCGGAGTCCGGCACCAACGCCGCACACCCGAACTCCCGCTACTGCGTGGCCATCGAGCAGTGCCCGGTCGCCGCACCGGAGTTCAACGACCCGAAGGGTGTCAAGATCGACGCCATCCTCTTCGGTGGCCGTCGTGCCGACACCGTCCCGCTGGTCACCCAGTCCTACGACTGGGAGCACGGCACCTTCATCGGTGCGACCCTGGCCTCCGGCCAGACCGCCGCATCCGCTGAGGCGAAGGTCGGTTCCCTGCGCCACGACCCGATGGCCATGCTGCCGTTCATGGGTTACAACGCCGGTGACTACCTGCAGCACTGGATCGACATGGGCAAGAAGGGCGGCGACCGTATGCCGGCCATCTTCCTGGTCAACTGGTTCCGCCGTGGCGAGGACGGCCGCTTCCTGTGGCCGGGCTTCGGTGACAACTCCCGCGTCCTGAAGTGGATCATCGACCGCATCGAGGGCAAGGTTGACGCCGAGGAGACCGTCGTGGGCCGCACCGCCCGCGCCGAGGATCTCGACCTGACCGGCCTGGACACCCCGATCGAGGACGTCAAGGAGGCCCTGACTGCGCCGGCCGCAGACTGGGAGCGCGACGTCGCCGACAACGAGGAGTACCTCGCATTCCTCGGCCCGCGTGTCCCGAACGAGGTCCATGAGCAGCTGGGCAAGCTCAAGGAGCGCATCGAGGCGAACAAGAACTAGTTCGCTTCCCGTCAGAACTTCCACCCCCCAGGTTGACTCCGGTCCCTGGGGGGTGGACTGATTCTCAGGCGTCACGGGTGCTTGCGCAGCACGACCACCAGGTTCGACACGAGGAACTCCCGCAGCAGCGGCACCCGCACCATCCACCACGCCCACGACGGGTGGTAGCGGGGGAAGGCGAGCAGCAGGTCGGCGCCCTCGACCGAGGAGGCCCAGCGCAGACCCTCCGCGCAGGAGACGTCGAAGAGTGACTCGCCCCAGACGTTCTTCGGAGGGTGCCCGTGACGCCGCTCGTAGCGACGCCGCGCGAACTCCCCGCCGACGTAGTGCTCCCACAGGCCGGTCTCGTGCCCGCCGAAGGGGCCGAGCCACACGGTGTAGCTGAGCACCATGAGCCCACCGGGGCGGGTGACGCGCAGCATCTCCTCTGCCATGCGCCACGGGTCGGGGACGTGCTCGGCGACGTTGGAGGAGTAGACCACGTCGAACTGGTCGGAGCGGAAGGGCAGCGACCGGCCGTCGCCACGCACGGAGCCGGGGACGCTGATGCCGGCGGCCGCCATCTCGCCCACGTCGGGTTCGACGGGGACGTACCAGGCGCCGCGCTCCGCGAAGGCGGCGGCGAAGTAGCCGGGTCCGCCGCCGACGTCAAGAACAGAGAGGCCGGAGAGGCCGGAGAGACCGGAGGCGCCGGCGGGGGAGGTGCCGTGGACGTCGAGAAGCAGGGTGTCGAGGAGCTCGGCGGTGTCCTCGGCGAGGGGGCGGTAGAACAGTTCCGGGCGGGTCTGTTCGTGGCGGATGGCGCGGAGGAGGGACCAGGAGCGGGGGAGCGTCGAGAAGCGGCGGGTGCGGGGGAACACACCTGTAGGCTAGTCGGGACCATGAAGATTCTGCTGTTGTGCTGGCGCGATTCGACCCACCCGCAGGGAGGGGGGTCGGAGCGCTACCTGGAGCGTGTCGGTGAGTACCTGGCGCGGCAGGGCCATGAGGTGGTGTACCGCACGGCCGGGCACACGGATGCGCCGCGCCGCAGCTACCGCGACGGGGTGCGGTACTCGCGCAGCGGCGGGAAGTTCAGCGTGTACCCGCGGGCGTGGTACGGGATCCTGCTGGGGCGGGCGGGGTTCGGCACGCTGGGGGACATCGACGTCGTGGTGGACACGCAGAACGGCATCCCCTTCTTCGCGCGGCTGGTGGCCGGCCGGCCGACGGTGCTGCTCACCCACCACTGCCACCGTGAGCAGTGGCCGGTGGCGGGGCGGATCCTGGCCCGGGTGGGGTGGTTCCTGGAGTCGCAGGTCGCGCCGCGCGTGTACCGGGGTGCGCCCTACGTGACGGTCTCGCAGAACTCACGCGATGAACTCGTGGGGCTGGGGGTGGAGGCGGGGGACATCACGATCATCGGCAACGGCGTCGACCTGATCCCCGCGAACGTCCCGCAGTTGCGCAGCGCGGAGGGCACGACCTACCTGGTGACGCTCAGCCGCCTGGTGCCGCACAAGCAGCTGGAGCACGCCATCGACGTCATCGCGGCCCTGCGGGACCGGGAGCTGGTGCTCGACGTCATCGGTTCCGGCTGGTGGGCCGATGAACTGCATGAACACGCCCGGCGGCGCGGGGTGGCGGACCGTGTCGTCTTCCACGGTCAGGTCACCGAGGACTACAAGCACGCCCTGCTGGCACGCGCCACCGTCCACCTCATGCCCTCGCGCAAGGAGGGGTGGGGGCTGGCCGTCATGGAGGCGGCGCAGCATGAGGTGCCCACGGTCGGGTACCGCGCGGCGGGTGGTCTGCGGGACTCCATCGTCGACGGCGTGACCGGCCTGCTGGCGGACACCCCGGCGGAGCTGACGGTGCTCACGACGCGCCTGCTCGACGACGCCGCCCTCACCCGGCGTCTCGGCCGCGCCGCCCGGGAGCGCGCGGCGGGTTTCTCCTGGGAGCTCACGGGCGCGCGTTTCGAGGAGCTGCTGCGCGGCCTCGTCGGAGACGCAGGACGGCCACCAGCAGGGGAACAGCCGACCACACCGCCAGCAGGCTGAGCCCGAGGACCCGGGAGCGCGGCTCCACGCCGGGGATCTCGGTGACCTGTCCGTCGTCGAGGACCAGGCCGACTCCCAGTTCCGCGAGCCGCCCGAGGTCCTGCGACCCCCAGGCGTCCATCGCGGCGCTCCACCGTGGGGCGGGCGGGTCGACGAGGACCCCGTCGACGGTGAGGGCCCCGGACTCCACCGTCGGCAACGCCTTGGTGAGGGGCTCCACGATGACCGTGCCGTCGGGGCGGAGGGTGAGGGGGGTGGCGTCGGCGAGCAGGACGTCGCGTCCGGCCGCGCGTTCCACGAGGGACTCATCGACGGTGATCTCCTGCGGCGTCAGCGGGGCGAGCGCCCGTGGGGCGTCGGGGACCTGCAGCAGGGCGAGGGCGAGGATGACACCCGCCCAGCGGTTGACCGACGCCGCCGCGGCCACCCATGCCGGCACCGCCAGGAGCGTCAGTTTGCTGGCGTCGCGCAGCAGACCGGCGCCGGGCACGGTGGTCAGCGCGGTGGTCCACAGGTCGGGGAGCAGGACGGGCAGGAGCGCACCGCCGAGTCCCAGGCCGGCGAGCACGAGCAGCGGCCCCGGGACGTGCCGCACGCGGGTGAGCAGCAGCGCGGACAGGACGACCCCGACCAGGGCGAAGCCCAGCGTGCGGGACAACGGGACGGCGTCGGCGTTCCAGATGCCGCCCAGTCCCAGCACCGAGATCACCGTGCCGGCCTGCCCGCCGGGCCAGCCCTCGGAGCGCGGGGCGAAGGCGGCGACGGAGGCCGCACCGGTTGCCCCGCCGGACAGCAGCAGACCCGGCAGGAGCCACGGCAGGCAGCAGAGGAGACCGATGAGCGCGGTGGGCAGCCGCCGTCCGCGGGCGGTGGCCAGCGCCGTGAGCAGGGCGAACAGTCCGCCGGTGGGGGTGAGGGAGGCGGCCCACAGCGCGCCCCACTGCAGGTGCGTGCGGCCGGTGAGACCGGCGGCGGCGATGAGCGGCAGCAGCCACGCGGCGATGACGAGCGACCAGTGCCCCTGCAGCAGCCGCTCCACGACCGCGGGATTCCACAGGGTGAGGGTGAGCGCGGCGAGGGTCGCCACGGGACCGGCCCGGCGCGTGCGGGCCAGCAGCACCGCGCCCCAGGCACCGGCGACCGCGCCCCCGAGGATCATCAGCCGCGCGACCCACGAGGCCGGCAGCCAGATCCCCGCCACGGCGAGGACCCCGTCCTGCGGGGCGTTACGGGCCGGGAGGTCCCCCGTGCCCAGCGCCCCGGCGGACAGGGCGGGGGAGTCGAGCACCAGCATGTCGCGCAGCGCCAGCTGCCCGGGCAGGGCCAGCGGCCACAGCAGCGCGACGATCAGCAGTCCCGCCCACAGGGGGGACCACCGGATCCGGTTCACGGGCGGTCCCGGCGCTCACGCAGCAGCAGCACGACGCCGACCAGGGCCACCACCAGGGCGAGGGCCTTGGTGAGCACGGCGAAGACCTGCAGGACACGCAGCTGCACGACGCTGCCCTGCGCGCGGTCGTGCACGCGGGCGAGGGTGTCGTCGTCCCAGGCGAGGGTGGTGTGGTAGATCGTGTGCCCCGGGGAGAGGTCGAAGGCGCGGGCCTCCGCCTCCGCGGTGTCCGGGGCGAAGTAGAGGTGCGGTTCGACGTGGACGTCGACGATGGTGCCGGACTGCGGTTCCACCCACACGGTGCGGCGCACCGCGTACCAGGGGGTGCCGAGGCCCTCCCCGGCGATCTTCTCGAGGGCGCCCTGCTCCTCCTCCCGCAGCTCGAGATCGGGGGAGGTGGCCTCGTTCAGGTCGAGGGCGGTCACGGTGTGGTGGAACTCGTAGGTGTCCAGGCCGTTGTGTTCGGTCTCCCCGACGAAGTCGAGCCACAGGGGGCGGCGGACGCTCGTGTCGTACCAGGCGTAGGACTGGCGGGAGGTGGGCATGGGGAAGAAGTACTGGAGCCCCTCACGCACGAAGTCCTCGGATGTGACGCCGCTGCCCCGCTCCGGCAGGGAGAGAACCAGGTGGCTGACCGGGTCGGACACGGGGTAGCTGGAGCGGCGGTCGAGGCGGAGGGAATCGTGGATCTCGGCGCCGATCCTGCCGTCTATGGCCACCTGCGTGAGCACGTCGACGTTGACCTCGCTCTTCTTGGGCGCCCTGCTGGTGGTCAGGGTGAGCGTCTGCTGCGCGTCGCGGATGACCATGAAGCAGGAGGTGGGCAGCTCGGCGGGGTCGACACCGCGGCATTCGGGGCGGTCCTGGTTCTCCAGGGGCGGTGTGCCGTCGGCGAAGGGGGCGCCGTGCACCATGGTGGGGGCGGGGCGGGTACGGAGCACCTCTGACATGCCGATGTCGATCGGCCGCATCTGTCCGATGACGAACGGCGGGACCGCCCCGGCGACGAGGAACAGCAGCAGCCCGAGCAGCAGCAGCCGGATCGGGGTTCGTCGCAGAAAGGTCTCGGGCATGTGCCCACCCTCTTCGTTTATGATCACCGGCAGACGCCCCTGGACGGGAGGTCCGGTGGTGGAGGACAAAATGGGAGGTGAACCGGTGTCCGGCTCGCCTGTTCCCCGTACATATTACAAACCACGGCATCTTTCCGGGCTGGAAGGGCTGCGCGCGGTGGCGGCCCTCGGTGTGATCCTCACCCACGTCGCCTTCCAGACGGGGGTTGATCCGCGCTCGCCGTGGGGGTCGGTGCTCGCGCGTTTCGACTTCTTCGTCCCCGTGTTCTTCGCGTTATCGGCGTTTCTGCTGTGGCGTGGTCATCACTCCGACAGGAGCTTCCCGACGATCACCCGCTACCTGCTCAACCGTGCCGGACGCATCCTCCCGGCCTATCTGGGCTGCGTGGTGGCGGTGATTCTGCTGCTGCCGGAGGCGTCCACGATGTCGGGGGAGCAGGTCGTGGCGAACCTCACGCTCACCCAGGTCTATGTGGCGGACGGTCTGGCCCCGGGGCTGACGCACCTGTGGTCCCTGAGCGTCGAGGTGGGTTTCTACCTGGCTCTGCCGCTGCTGGCGGTGACGGTGGGCCGGCTGCCCCGGCGCGGCCGCATCGGGGTGGTCCTGGGTCTGGCGGTCCTGTCCCTGGGCTGGGCCTTCCTGCCCTGGGTGACGGCGGGTCCGGATGCGGCGGCGGGGATCCCCAACCGGCAGATCTGGCCGCCGGCGTATGCGGCGTGGTTCGCGGTGGGACTGCTCGCCGCGGAGGTGGAGGGCCGGGTCCCCGCCTGGTTCCGGCGGGCACTCGGTGCGCGGTGGGTCTGGTGGTGGCTGGCCCTGGCCACCGCGTGGGTGGCGGGGCAGGAGTGGTTCGGCCCGGTCGGGCTGACGCACCCGGAGCCGGGGGAGTTCGCCCGTCGGGTGCTGGCTGGCACGGTCTTCGCCTGCGCGGTGGTCGTGCCGGAGGCCCTCGACCCGGGCGCGCGGGGTGGGCGTTGGCTGGTCACGCCGCTCATGCAGGCGTTGGGTCGCTGGTCCTACTCGATCTTCCTGTGGCATGTCGCGATGCTCTCGCTGGCTTTCCCGCTGCTGGGGCTCGAGTGGTTCTCCGGCGGGTTCTGGCCGGTCCTGCTGGTCACGCTGGGGCTGACGCTGCCGGTCGCGGCGGCGAGCTACGTGTTCCTGGAGGAGCCCGGCAGGAGGCTGGTCAGGGCGGCGACGAGCAGGAGGGCCAGGACGGTGGAGTCACCGGCGTAGTCGGCCACCGGCCACGGTCCGCGCGCGAGCCACGCCCCGGTCACACCGACGAGGCTGAACGCGAGCAGCCCCGTGGGGATGAGGGTGACGCGGCGGACCACCAGGGTGGCGGCGGCCGCGAGGAGGCCGGGCCAGCCCGCGACGAGGAGCGCGGTGGCGGCCCCCAGGACCACGAGGCTTGCCGACGCCCCCTCGTCCCCCGGCCCGCCCTCCCGGCGGCGGGTGAACGCCAGGACGGCGAGGGCCGCGAGCACGGTGAACGCGGCGAGGGCCCCGCCGCCGAGGAGCAGCCCCCGGTAGAGACCGTCGGCGGCGAACCCGAGGGTGACGGTGCCGGCCGCGCCCGCGGGGACGAGGAAGGCCTGCGTGGCGGCGTCGACGGTGCGCGGTTCCAGCGGCACCCCGTCGAGAGTGGCCTCCAGGCCCGGGTTCGCGGCGCGGCCGGTGATGAGGAGGCGGTCGGTGGGGGCGGCGGCGAGGAGCGGTCCCGTGGGTTCCCAGGCGGGGGAGGGGTCGAAGCCCTCCTCGGTGAGGGTGACCCAGGCGGCGTCGGTACGCAGTGTGTGGGGGCCGGGGGCGAGTTCGAGGAGGTCGCCGGGGGCGTGTTCGGTGTCGTCGAGGGTGACGGGGCCGGGGGCGTCGAGAAGCAGCGTCAGCGGGCGGGGCGCGGTGAAGGCGCGGATGAGCGGGCCGGCGTCGAGGGTGAGCCGCTGGAAGAGGAACTGCCGCACGTCGGGGGAGGTGTCCGGCACCGTGACGATCCTCTCGACCGGGTGCCCGGCGACCGCGACCTCCGCGAGGCCGACCCGCTCCGTCAGAGTGACGCGCAGGCGCTCGTGCGTGCCCGGCAGGGTGACCGTGACGGGGTCCGCGCCGAGCTCGACCTCCGTGCCGTTGACGTCGACGACCGTCTCCCCGGTGGCGGTGAGCGTGACCTCGGGGTCCTGCATCACCCGGTCCGGCGTGAGCTCCAGCCACTGCCCCTCGCCGGGGCCCGGGGTGGGCCACCAGGCGGTGCCGGGATGCTTGTCGACGACCGCCGTCACCGACCGCTCCGGGTCCGCGCCCCCGAAGCTGGTGGCGTCGGAGGCCGCGGAACTGGCCGTGACCCGGCCGCCGTGCTCCACCACGCGGGTTCGCGGACCGGCGGAGGGGTAGTCGGGGACGGCGTTGCGCACGTCCGCGCCCTCGGCGAGGTGGGCCAGGGGCGCGGAGACCGCGCCGTCGAGCGTGCCGTAGTTGCGCACCGCCAGCGCCGGGGTGTCGGTGACGATCTCCGCGTCCCCGTCCACCAGCACCCGCGGGCCGGGGCCGTGGAGCATGTCGAGCACCGCGAGCACCTCGCCGCCGCCGGCCACCCGGACCGGCTCCTGGTCCGTGACGGTCCAGTCGGCGTGGGGGTCGAGGATGAGCACCTCGACCTCGCCGAAGCGGTGCAGCGTGGCCCCGGTGGCCTCGGCGAGGGGGCGCAGGTGCAGCCCCTCGGTCCCCTCGAGGTCCTTCCGGTTGAGCAGGGCACCGATGCCGAGGCGCCGCAGGGCGTCCGCCCCGGCGACCGGGTCATGGTGGAGCACGGCCATGACGCCGTCGAGGCCGCGGACCGCCTCCGGGGGGACGAGGGGGACGGCGTCGCGGACGGCCCAGGGGACGTCGAGAAGCGGTTGTGCGGGTTCATCGCGGGTCCAGCCCCAGGTCTGCCGCGCGAAGGACGTCTCCGGCACGAGGAGCGTGCGCGTGCCGGCGGCCTCGCGGTTGAGCAGGTTCGCGGCCTCCTGCCAGTAGCCGGGCACGTGCTCCCAGGTGCCGCGCGGCAGGAGGCGGCCCGACCAGGCGGGGGCCAGGGCCGTGACCCCCACGACGAGGACCAGGGCGGCCGCCGCTTCCCGACGCCCCGGGTGCAGCGTCCGCGGCACCGGCAGCCGCGTGCCCAGCCCCGCCAGGCCGATGAGCAGCGGCATGCGCACCAGGGGGTCGAACTTGTGGAGGTTGCGGAAGGGGGCGAGGGGGCCGTCGAGAAGCGTGAGCCACTGGGGGCCCAGCGGGCCGTGCGCGGCGCCCAGGACGGTGACGCCCACCAGCAGCATGCCGACCCACAGGCCGCGGTGCGGGGTGGTGCGCAGGGTGAGCCCCCACAGGCCCAGCGCCGCGACGGCCGCCGTGGCCAGCACGAAGGTCGGGGAGCTGACCAGCAGGAAACCTGCCTCCCGCTCGGTGTCGACGAACGGCGCCCAGCTCGTCGTGCCCCGCAGGATCTCGATGAGGTTGAGCCAGCGGGTGGTGACGAAACCCGACTCGATGAAGTCGGTGAACGGCGGCGCGTACCGGCCGAGGATGAACAGCGGACCGAGCCACCACAGGCTGACGGCGGCGCATCCAGCCAGCCAGCCGAGGGCGGTGGGCAACGCGTGGGTGTCACGCCGCAGCAGCCGCCACAGGAGCACCAGACCCGCGGGCAGACAGGCGGCCAGCGTGGCGGTGGCGTTGACCGCCCCCATGAGCGCGACCGGGAGGACGGCGGCGGCGACCGCCCGCCACCCCAGCGGGCCGAGGAGGGGCAGCACCACCCACGGCGCGAGCATGACCGGCCACGTCTCCGAGGAGATCGCGGTGAGCGTGGTCAGCGTGCGCGGGGAGAGCGCGAAGAGGAACGCCGCCAGCACCTGGAAGGGCGGCGTACCCGTGCCCGTGCGGCGCAGGAGCAGCAGGAACCCCGAGTACCCCACCCCCAGGACCAGCCACCACCACAGACGCTGCGCCACCCAGTCCGGCAACGGGTCCGTGAGCAGGAAGAACGCGCCGTGCGGGAAGAGATAGCCGTAGGCCTGGTTCTGCAGCTGCCCGAGCGTGAACGTGTCCGTCCACGCGTGCGTGGCCTGGGCGAGGAAACCGGCGGGATCAGCCGTGAGATCGTGCTTGGTGTCGGCGGCGACCCTGCCGGGTGCCTGCAGGAGGCTGACCAGTCCGAGGACGACCCAGCCGAGAAGGTGCATGGGCGGCTAGCCGCGGGTGCCGTACTCCGGGCCGCCGAGCAGGGCCTCGTCGGCGGGCACGGCGTTGCCCTGCGGGACGGTGTCCTGCCCCGAGAAGGAGGCGACACCGATCACGGAGACCACGCCGAGGGCGACGCCGACGACCGCACTGGCGATCACCGAGCTCACCGAGCGACGGTCAACGGATCCGGAAGAGTAGGACATGGCTGCTCATCCTACTCCTCGGACTCCGGCGGAACAACGAGGACGGGAATCCCCGCGTGCTGCAGCACGCCCTCCGACGTGGAGGACTGCCACAGCGACTTCCACCCGCTCACCCCCCGCGAACCGGTGACGATGACATCCGGGCCGAGCTCCCCGGCCGCCTCGCAGATCGCCGACCACACCGTCGTCGACGCCTCCACCAGGTGCGCCCGCGCCTGCAGGCCCAGAGCCTGGGCCAGCGCCACACCCTCGTGGCACGTGTCGCGGGCCCGCAGGTAGGCGGGGTCCTCCTGCTCGGCGTCGGTCACCCACTCCGCCTGGTGGTGCCCGGACATGCCCACCGCGCGGGCCGCCGTGCGGTGCACCGGCTCCCACGCCGTGAGGATCTCCACCTCCCGGGCGGCCAGCAGACGCGCGGCGAAGGACAGGGCGCGCCGGGACTCGTGGGACCCGTCGAAGGCGATGAGCATGGTGGACGGCTGGGACATGGGGATCACGTTCCTGGTGTCTGGGGCGGGTGGTCCGGGATGTCAGTCTATCGACGTGTCCGGCACCCTGTTAGGGTGCGTCTCGTGAGGTCCCTCCGATATATGCATACGTCTGCCAGCCTGGTCGCCGGCCTCCTGGCCGTGGCGCTCGTCGGCTGCGCCGGGACGGCACCGGCCCCGGCGCCGGCACCCACGGCGACCACTGCGGCCACCGTGGCCACCGCAGAGTCCTCCCCGGCGACGAGCACGGGGACGAGCTCGGGGACGTCGACAAGCATCGCCCCCACCCCGGAGGACATCGCGCGTGAGCGCGTGCCGCAGGAGCAGCGGGCGAAGGCGGCGTCGCTGATGGTCGTCGGCGTGGACAACTACGACGACGCGCTGTGGAAGCTGCAGCAGGGCGTCGGCGGCATCTTCATCACCAGCTGGGCGAACCCGGAGCTGCTGACCACCCCGGGCCGCAACATCGTCGCGCTGCGCGAGGCCGTCGGGCGGCCGTTCTCCGTGTCCATCGACTACGAGGGCGGACGCGTCCAGCGGCACGAGCACGTCATCGGACCCCGGCTCTCCCCGCGGCAGATGGCCGCGCAGATGACCCCGGAGGAGGTGGAGAAGTACGCCACCGACCTGGGCAACGTCCTGCGCTGGCACGGCGTGACCGTCGACTTCGCGCCGGTCCTCGACGTCGACGCGCACGGCCTGGAGGTCGTCGGCGACCGGTCCTTCTCCACCGACCCGGTGCAGGCCGGCGAGTACGGGGCGGCGTTCGCGCGGGGCCTGGCCGCCGCCCACATCACCCCCGTGTTCAAGCACTTCCCCGGCCACGGCCAGGCCAGCGGGGACACCCACCACCAGCTGGCGGTCACCCCGCCGCTCGAGCACGTCATCGCCCATGACCTGCCGCCCTACGCGACGGCGCTGCCGCAGGTCGACGGGGCGGTCATGGTCGGGCACATGGTCGTCCCCGGACTCGGCGACGGCCACACCCCCTCCAGCCTCGACCCGGCGGTCTATGCGCTGCTGCGCAGCGGCGACTACCCGGGCGGGCGGCCCTTCCACGGGCTGACCTACACCGACGACCTCACCGGCATGCGCGCCATCACCGACAGCCACACCCTCCCGCAGGCCGTCGTCGCGGCGGTCCGGGCGGGCGCTGACCAGCCGCTCTTCTCCTCCGGCGGGGCTCTCGTCGCGGCGCTCGACGCGCTCGACGCGGCTGTCACGAGCGGGGAGGTCCCGGCGTCGCGTCTCGACGAGGCCGCCCACCGCGTGCAGCTGCAGCTCCTGTACACGGGCGCGTGAAAGACAGGTCCGTAGGCCGCAGAAAGTGGGCAAAGAAGCCGCAGGCCACTAATGTGTGACTTGTGAGTCAGTCAAACAGCCAGGACAAGGGCGGAAAGGGACTCAGGATCGCCCTCGGGGCGGTCGTGGGGATCTTCGCGCTCCTCGGAATCGTCTACGGCGTCGACTACGCCCTGACCAGGGGTGACGTGCCGCGCGGCACGACCGTCGGCGGTGTCGACATCGGCGGGATGAGTCCCGCCGAGGCTCAGGCTGCCCTGGAACGCGAACTCGGCGACACCGTCAACCGGCCCGTCAGCGTCGAGGCCGGCGACCGGGAGACCGAGTTCATCCCGGCCACCGCCGGACTGAGCATCGACTTCGCGGACACGGTCGCCCAGATCGGCACCGAACCGCTCAACCCCTTCCTCCGCCTGGAGGGACTCCTCGGCGACGGCCGGGAGGCCGACATCGTCTCCCTCGTCGACGACGCCGCCCTCGCCCCCGAGCTGGAGAGGCTGCAGGCGGACCTCACCGCCGAGCCCGCCGACGGCGTGGTCACGCTTGTCGACGGCCGCGTGGACGTCACCGACCCCGTCAACGGCCAGGAGATCGACCCCGCGCAGCTGCGGGAAAGCGTCACCACCGACTGGCTCGACCCCAGCGGCGTCGAGGTGGACGCCGACATCACCCCGCCCGCCATCGGCACGGACGACGTGAAGTCGGTCGTCGAGGGGGACGCCGCCGCCGCGGTGTCCGGCCCGCTCATCCTGCACGGACGTGACGACGTCGACGGCGTCATCGACCCCGCCCGCATGGGCGAGGTCATCACCTTCGTGCCCGAGGACGGCACCCTGCGCACCGAGCTCGACCTCGAGGCCGCGCAGGCCATCCTCAACGAGACCCTCGCCGACACCGAGGCGAAGAAGCAGAACGCGCAGATCAGCTTCTCCGGCGGCTCCCGCCAGATCACCCCCAGCGTCGACGGTGTGAAGCTCGACTGGGAGACGACGCTGGAGGGCGTCGAGAAGCGTCTCCTGTCCACCGACGCCACCGACCGTGAGTGGGACGCCGTCTACGAGGACGAACCCGCCACCTTCACCACCGAGATGGCCGAGGTGGCCACCTTCGACGAGGTCGTCGGCGAGTTCACCACCTCCGGCTACTCCGCGGCCTCCGGCATCAACATCGCGCAGGTGGCCACCGTGGTCAACGGCGCGATCGTCGCCCCCGGCGACACCTTCTCCCTCAACGGCTACACCGGACCCCGCGGCGCCGCCCAGGGCTACGTCGAGTCCGGCATCATCATCAACGGCCGCGCGGGCGAGGCCGTCGGCGGCGGCATCAGCCAGTTCGCCACCACCCTCTACAACGCCGCCTACTTCGCCGGCATGGAGGACGTCGCCCACACCCCGCACAGCTACTACATCTCCCGCTACCCCGCGGGCCGCGAGGCCACCGTCTTCGAGGGCGCCATCGACCTGCAGTTCCGCAACAACTCGCAGTACCCGGTGCGCATCGAGACCGCCGTCGGCGGCGGCGACGTCACCGTCCGCCTCACCGGCGTGAAGACCGTCACCGTCGAATCCGTCAACGGCGGCCGCTGGGCCCCGACGCAGCCCCGCGAACAGACCGTCTCCGGCAGCGACTGCATCCCCTCCGGCGGCATCCCCGGCTTCACCACCTCCGACACCCGCATCATCCGTGACCTGTCGGGCGCCGAGATCTCCCGCGAGACGCAGACCACCAGGTACGATCCGCAGCCGATCGTGCGGTGTGTCTAGGTGAGGGAGCGTGCCGACGACCAGGCCCTGGGACGCCCCCCTGCCGAGGAACCTCCCCGGGAGGGGCAGGGGATCCGGGACCTGACCGTCACCCACGAACTGCACCTCAACGGCCCCGAGTACGGGGCCGCCATGAACGAACGGACCAGCTCCTTCTCCAACGCCAACCCCGGCGAACACGGCACCGACTACCGCTACGACGGGCTGGAGTCCCTGGAGTTCCTCGCCTCCCGCGGCTGGCGACGCATCAAGGTGCCCATCCGCTGGGAGCGAATCCAGCCGACCATCAACGGCACCCTCGACCCCACCGAACTGGAACGGCTGCGCACCTTCGTGGAGCACTGCGCGTCCGCCGGACTGGACGTCAACCTCGACATCCACAACTACGGCCTCTACTACCGCGACATCAACGGCACCGGCCACCGCACCCCCCTCGGCCACTCGACCCTGCCCGTCAGCGCCTTCGCCGACCTGTGGCACCGTCTCGCCGTCGCCTTCCTCGACGCCTCCCACATGACGGTGTTCACGCTCATGGCCGAACCCCAGGACGGTGGGGGACTGAGCCCGAACGTCTGGCGCGAGGCCTCCCGGGCCGCCGTCACCGCCATCCGCGGGGTCGACCCCACCCTGGAGATCCACGTCGCCGGATGGCAGTGGTCCTCCCTGCGCCACTGGGACCGGTACAACCCGACCCCCTGGATCAGCGACCCCGGCATCCGCTACTGCGCACACCACTACTGGGA
>NZ_DUOE01000019.1 GCF_012838985.1 Corynebacterium sp.
GGCCGGGTCGGGCTGTTCACGCAGTCCGCGGGAGTGGCCACCCTCACCCTGTCCCGGGCCCTGGAGCGCGGCTGCGGGATCTCCTCCTTCGTCGCCTCGGGGGCGTTCGCCGACGTCACCGCCAACGACCTCATGCAGTACTGGTCGGACGACCCGGACACCGACATCTGCCTGCTCACCCTCGACGCCATCGGCAACCCCCGGAAGTTCTTCCGCGTGCTGCGCCGCCTGGCGCTGGAGAAGCCGGTGGTCATCTTCACCCCAGCCGGGCGCTGCTCTCGGCGCGCCACCACACGGCGGTGGGCCTGGTCGCCGTGCCCCCGGGTGCACTCGACGAGGTCATCCGCCACGCCGGGGCCATCGTCACCGCGCGCCGGGACACCATGTTCGACGTCGCCGGGATCCTCGCCCGTCAACCGGTGCCCCCGGGGCGGCGCGTGCGGGTCATCTCCAACTCCGCGGGGCTCACCGGGCAGATGCGGCAGGCCGCCCACCGTTTCGGCCTCCACCCCAGCGCCGTGACGGTCTCCGGGGATCCGGTGGCGGGCCTCGTCCGGGCCGCTCGCCAGGCGCTCGCTGATCCGCACGTCGACATCGTGCTCACCGCGGCGGTGGAGATCAGCCAGCCGGTGTCCGGGCCCGTGCACCGGGGACTGGAGGAGCTGGCCGCCGCGTGCAGGCGCCCCCTGGTCGGCGTCTTCGTCGGCTTCGGCCCACCCCCGACCGGCACGGACCTGCCCGTGTTCACCTCCTACGCCGACGCCCTCGAGGCCCTGGCGCTCATCGCCGACAACGAGGAGAAACGCGCCGCCGCCCGCCCCGACCCGGACGATGACACGGCCCCGCCCCCGGCGGAGGACGCCACCGACCTGCTGCGCGGGCTGCTCGCCGCCCACCCCGGCGGCGGGTGGCTGAGTGACGACGAGTGCAGCAGGCTGCTCGCCGCCTACGGCATCGCGGTCGCACCCGGGGACGCCCCCGGCACCGCCGTGACCCTGCGCGCGGTGGAGGACCCGGTCCTCGGGCCCATCATGTCCGTGGGGCTCGCCGGCCCGGTCACCGAGCTTCTCGACGACCGCACCTGGCGCGTCCCACCCCTGCGCCGCCGCGACGCCCGGGACATGCTCACCGGGTTGGGCACCGCCGCGCTGCTCACCGGCCACGGCGACTCCGCGCCCGTCGACCTGGCGGCCCTGGAGGACCTGCTCATGCGGCTGGGGCGTCTCAAGGACGAGCTGGTCAGCGTCGTCGAGGTGGAGCTCGGCCCCGTCCTCGTCGGCCCCGACGGGGCCCGCGTCACCGGGGCGCGGGCCCGCGTGCTCCCCCTGGACCCGGAGCGCGACCCCCTCGCGAGGTCACTGTGAGTCCGCTGCTCTTCCACACCGGCGAACTCACCCGTTACCACTTCGGCGCCGACCATCCGATGAGCCCCCACCGGGTGAGCCTCGCGGTGCAGCTGGCCCGCTTCCTCGGACTCACCGACCTCTTCGAGATCGTCGAGCCACCCCCGGCCCGGGATGATCTCCTCCTGCGGGTGCACACCCCGGACTACCTGGCGGCGTTGCGTTCCGGGCGGGCGCACCCGGAGCACGGCATCGGCACCGCGGATCAGCCGCTCGCACCCGACCTGCCGCCGGTGGCGTCCCGGATCGTCGCGGCCTCGGTCGCGGCGGCGGAGGCGGTGTGGGAGGGGAAGGCGATGCGGGCCGTGAATCTGGCGGGCGGGCTGCACCATGCGGCCCGCGACCGGATGAGCGGGTTCTGCATGTTCAACGACGCGGCGGTCGCCATCGACCGGCTCCTGGAGCTGGGTGCGCAGCGGATCGTGTACCTCGACCTGGACGCGCACCACGGGGACGGCGTCGAGAAGCTCTTCTGGGATGACCCCCGGGTGCTCACCATCTCGGTCCACGAGTCGGGCCTCTACCTCTTCCCCGGCACCGGACACGCCGGGGACATCGGGGGACCGGGGGCGCTGGGGACGGCGGTCAACATCGCCCTGGACCGGCGGACGGGGGACGTGGAGTGGCTGCGCGCGGTGCACGGCATCGTCCCGCCGCTGCTGCAGGCCTTCTCCCCGGAGATCATCGTCAGCCAGCACGGCACCGACGCCCACCGCGCGGACCCGCTGACGGACCTGGACCTCAGCGTCGACGTCATGGGGCTGGTGTACCGGACGGTCGGGGCCTGGGCGGAGCGGCACGCGCAGGGGCGCTGGGTGGCGCTGGGCGGGGGCGGCTACCACGTCGACTCCGTCGCGCGTGCCTGGGTGCTGCTCCTCGCGGCGGTCGCGGACGTCAGCATCGACGCCACCGTGCGCATGCCCCGCGCCGGTGGTCTGCTCACGTCAGCGACGTTGGGGGACCCGGGGGCGGAGGCCCGGCTGCGCGACTACCGCCCCGGGATGGTGCTCAGCGAGCGGCCGACCGCCGCGCTCCGGGCGACCTCCCGGGCGGTGTTCCCCTACTGGGGGCTCACCCACTACTGACGGGAGCGGGGTGGGTCAGGCGACCTCGTCGATGAGGCGGGCCACGGACGCCGGATCGGCGTCGGAGAGCATCTGCCGGCAGCGGTCGTACTCGTTGTCCTCACCGATGAGACGCGCGGCGCGGGCGAGGGCCGCGATGGCGCGGAGCACCGGCTGGTTCGCCTCGTGCTCGAAGGGGACGGGGCCCCAGCCCTTCCAGCCGTTGGCGCGCAGACGGTCGAGGGAACGGTGGTAGGCGGTGCGGGCGTGGGCGTAGGCGGTGAGCTTGGCCACGTCGTCGAGCGAACCGGCGGCGAGCAGCATCTCGGCGCGGGTGACCCACACGAGCGGGCTGTCGGGGTGGGCGAAAGCGGTCTCGGCGGCGGCGGGGTCGAGGCCGGCGGCCGGGTCGGCGGGGAGGTGGAGGGGCGGCGGTGCCATCATGTCGTTGATCTTCATGTCCTCCGAGCCTAGTGATCTTTTCTCCACCTCGACCTGCGCTGTTAACCTGGCGGGGTACTTCGGTGAGGAAATGAGGTTCCATGCAGACGACGGACGCCGCCGTGCAGGCACCCCCGGTCAGGTCGGTGTCCTACCGCTACGACCTGGACGGGCTCCGTGGCATCGCCATCGCTTTCGTGGTCCTCTTCCACGTCTTCGTCGGGCGGGTGTCCGGCGGTGTGGATGTGTTCCTTCTGCTCAGCGGCTATTTCTTCCTCGGTTCGCAGCTACGCTACGCACGCCGCGCCGACGCCTCGCCGAACCCCTGGTGGCCGTTCTGGCGTACCATCCGGCGCCTGTACCCGGGGCTGCTGGTGGTGCTCGGCACGACGGCGGCGGTGGTCATGCTCGGCATCCCCTGGATGCGCAGCGTGGATCTCATGGACCAGTTCACGGCCAGTCTGCTCTACTACCAGAACTGGACACTGGCCGCGCAGGACGCGGACTACAATGTCGCCTCCGGCGGGGTCAGCCCTTTGCAGCACCTGTGGTCGATGGCGGTCCAGGGGCAGTTCTACGTCATGGCCATCGCCCTGGCGATGGCGGTCATCTGGATGCGGCGGGTGGGCGTCGACATCTCCCGGTGGGTGACGGCGCTGCTCGTCCTGGCCACCGTGGCCTCCTTCCTCTACGCGGTGTGGCTGCACCGGGAGTGGCAGGCGCTCAACTACTACTCCACCTGGTCCCGCATGTGGCAGCTGACCGCTGGCGCCCTCCTGGCGCTGCACGCGCACCGCGTGAAGGTGCACCCGCGGCTGCAGGAGCTGTTCATCGTGGTGGGCCTGGCGATGGTGCTCACGACGGGACTGCTTTTCGACGGCGCCTGGCTCTTCCCCGGCCCGGCCGCCCTGTACCCGATCGGCGGTGCCGTCCTGGTCATCCTCGGTGGGGGACAGGGCCGGGTGGCCGGGTGGCTGGCGCACCGTTCCATGCGCTGGCTCGGTGACATCGCCTACCCGCTCTACCTGTGGCACTGGCCGCTGCTCATCCTCAGCCTCGTCATGCTGGGCTTCGACGAGGTGCCGTGGTGGCTGGGTGTCGCGGTGGTCGCGGTGTCGCTGCTGCTGGCGGATGTGACGCACCGGTTCGTCGAGAAGCCTCTGCGGCAGCACGCCGCCCGTCCCCGCGCGGGGGAGCGGCGTGTGCGGGAGGCGCTCGCGCAGCTGCGGTCCTCCGCCCGGGCCCGCGGTCGTGCGGTCGGGGCCGGTGTCCTGGCGCTCATCATGTCGACGCTGCTGGTGCTCCAGGGTGTGTGGGAGGTCCGCCTCCACCTCGCCGGGGGACTGCTTCTCGACGCCACCCAGTACCCCGGCGCCGCCGCCCTCACCGGTGCGCCCGTGCCGGCGAAGAAGACCCGCCCGGACCCGGAGCTGGCGGGGGCGCTGATCTCGAAGATCTGGACGGAGAAGTGCATCTCCCGCTTCGGCGACGACCCGCATGTCCTGCCCATCGACGAACGCGGCGCCGACTGCGTCTTCGGCGACCCGGCGGCGACCCGTGACGTCTACCTCGTCGGCGGCTCCCACTCCGAGCAGTGGGTCATCCCCCTCGACGTGCTGGGCAGGGAGCACGGCTTCCGCGTCATCCCGCTGGTGCGCCAGTCCTGCCCCACGTTCGTGGAGGAGCGCGACGGGCTCTTCGAGCCGGACTGCGCCCTGTTCAACGGGCAGGTCATCGACCGTCTGGCGGAGGCCCGGCCGGAGCTGGTCATCTCGACGACGACGCGCCCCTTCCTGGAGTTCGGTGACTTCCAGGAGGGTGTCCCGGAGTCCTACCTCACCTTCTGGGACTTCCTCGCCGACGAGGGCATCCCCTTCGTCGGGCTGCGCGACAACCCGTGGAAGTTCCTCCCCGACGGCTCCGACGAGTCCGTCCCGTTCTGCCTCCGCGTCGCCGATGACCCGGCGGTCTGCGGTGTGGTGGAGGAGGACTTCTACCAGCCGGTCGACCCCGCGCTCGAGTACCTGGCGGACATCCCCACGGCCCGGGCCGTGGACACCTCGTCCTGGTACTGCGCGGACGGCTACTGCCCGCCGGTGATCGGCAACATCCTCGTGTACCGCGACGGCAACCACCTCAGCCTCGCGTACCTCAACTCCCTGGTGCCCCAGGTGTGGGCGGAGATCGAGAAGTTCCTCTAGGAACGCCAGAAGGCGCTGGCGTCGAGCCCGAACCGGTAGAGGGCGCGCCGCACGGTCGGCAGGCTCAGCCCGATCACCGACGAGGGGTCCCCCTCGATCCGGTCGATGAACCAGCCGCCGAGGGCCTCCAGGGTGAAGGCGCCGGCGCACTGCCAGGGCTCCCCGGACGCCGCGTAGGCCAGGATGTCGGCCTCGGAGGCGGCGGCGAAGTGCACGGTCGTGGAGGTCGTCTCCACGAACTCCTCACCCCGGTGGACGATGCAGTGCCCCGTGAGCAGCTGCGCCACCTTGCCGGCCTGCTCCCGCCAGCGTGCGACGGTGGCTTCCTCGGTGTGGGGTTTGCCCTGCAGGTGGCCGTCGAGAAGCAGCATGGAGTCGCCGCCGATGACCACGTCGTCGTGGAACTGCCCGGCGACGGCGTGAGCCTTGGCGCGGGCCAGGGCCGCGACGGCGTCGGCGGGGGAGGCGTCCTGCAGGGACGCCAGGAGGGCGTCCTCATCGACGTCGGCGGGCTGGATGACGGGATCGACACCGGCGTTGGCCAGGATCATCCGCCGCGACGGGGACGAGGACGCGAGAACGATCCGCATCAGTAGAAGGTGACGTTGCGGAACGCGTTCGGGTTGTAGAGCGTGGTGCGCTGCAGGCGGTCCTCGGGACGGCCCCAGAGGTTGCGCTCGCCGGACTCCTCGTCCGGGCGCTTCTTGGCCAGGGCGGTGAGCACAGCGGTCAGGGCCGCGAGCTCGGTGGCGTCGGGGTTGCCCTTGAGCACACGGAACAGCGGCTTGGTGGCGGTGGTGGTGGTCACGATCGGCTCCTTACAGGGGGATGTTTCCGTGCTTCTTCGCCGGGGTCTGGATCACCTTGCGGTCCAGGAGGCGGAGGCCCTCAATGAGCTGGGGGCGGGTGGTGGACGGCTCGATCACGGCGTCGACGAGGCTGCGCTCCGCGGCGAGGTAGGGGTTGATGTAATTGTCGGCGTAGGTCTGCTCGTCGATCTTCCCGTCGAGCGCGGCCACGGCGGCCGGGGCCTCGGTGACAGCGATCTCCGCGGTCGGCCACGCGAAGACGAGGTCGGCGCCCAGGTCCTTCGAGCCCATCAGGACATACGACGGGCCGATGGCCTTGCGGGTGATCACGGTGAGCTTGCCGACGGTCGCCTCGGCGTAAGCGTAGGCCAGCTTGGCGCCCCGGCGCAGCACTCCGCCGTGCTCCTGGTCCTCACCGGGCAGGAAGCCGGGGGAGTCGACGAACTCGACGACCGGGATGTTGAAGGCGTCGCAGGTGCGGATGAAACGGGCGGCCTTCTCCGCGGAGGCGGAGTCGAGGCAGCCGGCGAGGTCGGTCGGCTGGTTCGCGACCACACCCACCGCACGCCCCTCGATGCGGGCCAGGGCGGTGATGATGTTGGCGGCGTAACCGGCCTGCAGCTCGAGGATCTCGCCGTTGTCGACGACCCGACGCACGACCTCGTGCATGTCGTAGGTGTGGGCGTCGGAGTCCGGGATGAGGGAGTCGAGCTCGCGGTCGGTGTCGGTGACCTCCAGGGAGGTCTCGGTCTCCGGGCGCGGGGCCTCGGCGCGGTTGTTCGACGGCAGGTGGCCGACGACCTCCTTGACCAGGTTGATCGCCTCCAGGTCGGTGGGGGCCGTCAGGTGTGCGGTGCCGGAGGTGGTGGCGTGCACGGAGGCGGAACCCAGGGACTCGGGGGTGGCGGCCTTACCGGTGACCTTCTCCACCACGTCCGTGGCGGCCAGGTGCAGCGCACCGCCGTCCTCGACCATGACGACGACGTCGGCGAAGACCGGCGCGAGGGCGTGCATGCCCCCGGTGTGGCCGGCGATCACGGAGATCTGCGGGATGAGACCCGAGGCGGTGGTGGTGCGGGCCAGGATCTTCGAGTACATCGACAGGGTGACGATGCCCTCGGCGACGCGCGGGCCCGCGCCCTCGTGGATGCCGATGATCGGCACACCGGTCTTGATGGCCAGGTCGTAGACCTTGATGATCTTCTCGCCGTACACCTCACCGAGGGAACCGTCGAACACGGTGGAGTCCTGCGAGAACACGCAGACCTTCCGGCCGTTGATCGTGCCGTAACCGGTGACGACACCGTCGGTCAGCGGACGCTCGGCGTCGAGGCCGAACTGGGTGGAACGGTGGCGTGCGAGGGCGTCGGTCTCGACGAACGAGGCGTCGTCGAGAAGTGCCAGCACACGCTCGCGCGCGGTGGCCCGACCGGAGGCGTGGGTCGCCTCGACGGCGTCGGTCCCCACCGGGGCCTCGGCCTCCGCCAGGCGGGCACGCAGGTCGGCGAGCCTTCCGGCGGTGGTCGTGAGATCAGGGGAGGTGGAAGTCATGGTCCTCTAGTCTAGACGGCTACGCCCCGCCCACGACACTTCAGGCGCAGGCGGGGCGTACGGGGCCGGTTTACAGCGGGATGTTGCCGTGCTTACGCGCCGGGCGGGACACGTTCTTGTCCTTGTACAGGCGCAGGTTACGGGCGATCATGCCGCGGGTCTCGGACGGCAGGATGACCGCGTCGATGAGACCGCGCTCAGCGGCCTTGTACGGGGTGAGCATGTGGTCCTCGTACTCGCGCTCGAAGGACTTGGCCAGCTCGAGGACGTCGAGGCCCTTGTCGTGGGCCTCCTTGAGCTCCTTGCGGTAGATGAAGCCCACGGCGCCGGCGGCACCCATGACGGCGATCTGGGCGGTCGGCCACGCCAGGTTGACGTCGGCACCCAGGCCCTTGGAGCCCATCACGCAGTACGCGCCGCCGTAGGCCTTGCGCATGGTGACGGTGATCTTCGGGACGGTGGCCTCGCCGTAGGCGTAGAGCAGCTTCGCGCCGCGGCGCAGGATGCCGCCGTGCTCCTGGCCGGCGCCCGGGAGGAAGCCGGGGACGTCGACGAGCATGACGATCGGGATGTTGAAGGCGTCGCAGGTGCGGATGAAGCGGGCGGCCTTCTCGGAGGAGTCGATGTCCAGGCAGCCGGCGTAGACGGAGGGCTGGTTGGCGACGAAGCCCACCGACTGGCCCTCGACGCGGCCGAAGGCGATGACGACGTTCTCGGCGCGCTCGGCCTGGATCTCCAGGTACTCGCCGTCGTCGGTGAGGCACTCGATGACCTCACGGACGTCGTAGGGCTGGGTCGGGGAGTCCGGGATCATGCCGTCGAGACGCAGGTCGTCGGCGGTGATGTTGTCGCCGACCGCGCCCTCGTCCGCGGTGAACTCCTCGTACGGGGCCACGGTGCGGTTGTTCGACGGGAGGAAACCGACCAGGTCGTGGACCCAGTCGAGGGCCTCCTCGTCGGACTTCGCGGTGAAGTGGGAGTTGCCCGCGGTGGTCATGTGGGTGGAGGCGCCGCCCAGCTCCTCCTGGGTGATCTCCTCACCGGTGACGGTCTTGATGACGTCCGGGCCGGTGACGAACATCTTGGAGGTCTTGTCCACCATGACGACGAAGTCGGTCAGCGCCGGGGAGTAGGCGTTGCCGCCGGCGGAGGCGCCCATGATCACGGAGATCTGCGGGACGACGCCGGAGGCGTGGATGTTCTGGTAGAAGGTGCGGGCGATCATGTCCAGGGACACGGCGCCGTCCTGGATGCGGGCGCCGGCACCCTCGTAGAGGCCGATCAGCGGACGGCCGGTGGTGACGGCCAGGTCCATGATCTTGATCATCTTCTCGCCGTAGACCTCACCGAGGGCGCCACCGAAGACGGTGCCGTCCTGGGAGAAGATGCACACCTCGCGGCCGTCGATGGTGCCCCAGCCGGTGACGATACCGTCGGTGGTCGGGCGCTTCTTGCCCATGCCGAAGTCGGTGGTGCGGTGCTTGGCGAGCATGTCGGTCTCGACGAAGGAGCCCTCGTCGAGGAGGTAGTCGAGTCGCTCACGGGCGGTGAGGCGCTCCTGGGAGTGGACGCGCTCGACGGCCTTCTCACCCATCGGGTAGGTGGCCTCGGCACGGCGACGCTTCAGGTCGGCGATCTTGCCGGCGGTGGTGGTGACGTCGGTCAGCTCGGACAGGTCCGTCAAA
>NZ_DUOE01000122.1 GCF_012838985.1 Corynebacterium sp.
AGCAGGCGGTAGACCTCGCTGCGGTCGTGGCTGTCGAGGATGGGCAGCTCCTGGGCGATCATCCGGGTCATGAAGTCGTTGAGGGGGAGGTTGGTCTGCTCGGCGGCGACGAAGCGGCCTTCACGCAGGTCGCGCTCCTCGTCGTAATCGTCCGCACCGGTATCTGTCTTCTTCTTTCCGAACAACATGCCACCAGCGTAGACACTAGGGTTTAGGGCATGACCGATTACTACAGCCTCGATGACACCCTGGCCGGCCGCGTCGCCCAGGCGGGCCTGGTGGGGACCGCCGTCGCGCTGCCGGATTACGTCCGTTCCGGGCCGGCGCGCGCCCTCGCCACGGGCGCGGTCCTGGTGGGTGGGGCGGCCCTCGTGGCGGTGCTCAACTCCTTCGACGAGGACCCCGCCAATGACCCGGCCGTCATGGTCGACCAGCTGCGACGTTCGATCGGCGGCATCGGTGCGGTGCCCGGCCCGGAGTCGGACACCCCGCCCGGGGACTTCTCGACCGCCTCCCCGGCCACCACGTGGACCGTCATCATCATCGCGCTGCTGGTGATCTTCGCCCTGGTGCGTCTCGACGCCGCCGTCCAGCGCCGCGTCGTCGCCTGGCTCCAGCGGAAGGGCGTGTCCCGCCCGAACACGTGGATCGGCGGTCTCGCCGCCACCGTCGTCTTCGCCGTCTCCGAGGTGGCGCACCGCAGGCGGGTGGCGCTGGCGTGAGGCATCCGGTGATCGCGGTCGTCGACAAGCAGGACGCGACGACCGCCGTGTGGCATGTGCAGACCTCGCCGGACGCACCCTCGGCGTCGGGCATCCTCTCGGGCGCGTGGCTCCTGGGGCCCGCGGACGTGGATCCGGGGCGGCTGGCGGACCTCACCGCCGGCACCCACGTCCTGGAGACCGGTGGGGAGGGGCTGGAGGAGATCCGGAGGGGCGTCGAGAAGCAGTTGGCGGAGTACAAGGCCGCGGCGAAGGCCGCGAAGGAGGCCAACCCCCAGCTGACGCTGCCGCGTTTCGAGGCACCCCCGACCCCTGACGTCGGGCAGCTGGCCGAGGCGTACCACGGGGCGCCGGAGGGGCGTGTGGCCTGGGCTCATGCGACGGCCGCGGCCGAGCTCGTCGAGGCGTGGCACACCATCGAGTCGCAGCGCCGCTCGCGGAAGTACCTGCAGGAACAGTTCGGGGCGGAGACGCGGCCGCTGCCGCTGGAATCCTGAAAATCGCTACCCTGGTGGCATGTCCCACAACGGTGCGCGCCCCGCAGGCCAGGTCGTCGACCTGAATGCGGAGCGTGCCCGGAGGCAGCAGGACGGGCGGCAGCCACGCACCGTCATCCTCCAGGCGTCCAACGTGCGTGCCGACGCCGAGGTGCACCGCCACATCGGCCTCAACGACGCGCTGCACCTGGCGGACCTGCACGACATCCTCGGCACCATCTTCGGTTTCTGCGCGTCCCCCGGCCCCACACCCTGGCACTTCTCACGCGGCGGCGACCGTGAGGAACGTCTCGACGCCGCCGACCCCATCCACCGGCACCTCACCGCCGAGGGGGACCGCATCAGCTACCACTTCGGGCTGTGGGACGTCACGCTGACCGCCGTCGAGTCCTACCCGCGTGACGCCGGCACCCCCCGCGCCCTCTGCGTCGGCGGCTCCGGGGCCTTCGGCGGCGGCGAGTTCGATCTCGCCGGCATCAACGCCGCCCTGACCGGCACCACGACGATCCGCTCCGTCCTGGAGGTCACGGAACCGGCGGTGCGGGACATCATCACCCGATCCGGGATCTTCGACTTCGTCCCGCTGCTCCAGGCCCTCGACCTCCTGCGCGGCGGCGGACTGCCACGCGGCACCGTGGAACTGCTGCACCGCCTGCCCGTCGAGACCGACCCCGCCGGCCGCGACGCCTTCTGGACCGTGATCCTCGCCCTGGCCTGCATGGGCGACGAGACCCTGGGCAACCAGATCCTCGAGACCACCATGTCCGCCCTCGGCTGGGAGGACGACGACGGCACCCCCCTGACCGGCGTCCGCGTCCGCGAACTGTGCCTCGGCTCGCTCACCCTGCTCGCCGACGTCGGCGGCTACGGCCCCCACGCCCGCTCACCCGTCGACCGCCTCGAGATCTACCGGGAGCTGCTCCGCGACGCCCCGCCACAGGAGCACACCGCGGAGTAGGGTGTTACCTCGTGTCCACTCCCACTCCCACCCCCGCCGCCTCTGACGTGGAGGTCACCGGCATGAGCCTGCAGACCCAGGCCGGTCGTTTCATCATCTCCGGCGCCATCTCCGCCGTCGTCGACCTCGGCCTCACGTGGGTCCTGCAGGTCTTCTTCGGCGCCGGCCCCGTCCTCGCGCGCTCCGTCGGCTTCATCTTCGGCACCATCACGGCCTACCTGATCAACCGCCGCTGGACCTTCCAGGCGCAGCCCTCGATGCGCCGCTTCCTCATGGTCGCGGGCCTGTACACGCTGACGTACTTCGTCAACGTCGGCCTCCACGCCCTGCTCTACGGCCTGTTCACCGGCTGGGACTGGAACAACTCCCTGGCCATCGTCGTCGCGTTCGTCATCGCGCAGGGCACCGCCACGGTGATCAACTTCATCGTGCAGCGGGTGTTCATCTTCCGCTAGGGGACTACGCCGCTCAGTCCGGCCGGGTGAAGCGCTCGTTGCGTCCCTGGCGGTGCAGGCGCAGCCACTCCAGGAACGCCTTCGGGTCGCGCTCCTGCACGAGGAAGAACCAGCCGAAACGCGCGTACTCCTGCGGCAGCAGCTTCCGCATACCGGGCTGGCTCATGATGTAGCCGCGGTTGCGGTAGGTGAAGTAGCGCTTGGACTCGTTGTCCGGGTACTGGGTGTGCATCCGCCCGCCGAGGATCGGCTTGAACTCGTCCGAGCCGTCCGGGTGCAGGTAGGCGGTGGTCAGCGCTGTGCCGAAGCGCAGACCCGAGCGCACCAGGCGGCGGTGGTACTCCACCTCGTCGCCGCGGATGAACAGGCGGTAGTCGGGCACACCGATGATCTCCATCGCACGGGCCTTGATCAGCGCGCCGTTGAACAGGCTGGCGATCCCCTCGAGGAAATCCCCCTCCAGCTCCTCCCGACGCCTCCGCCACACCAGCCCCTGCCGCAGCGGGAACGCCAGCCTCGCGGGGTCGTCGATGTTGCACACCACCGGTGACACCTCGTGGAGGTGGTGGCGCTCGGCGACGTCGACAAGCGTGGACAGCACCTCGGCGTCGGCGGGGCGGCCGTCATCATCGGCGCACCAGATCGCGTCCGCCCCCAGCGCCAGCGCCGTGAGGAAACCGTAGGCGAAACCACCCGCGCCACCCAGGTTGGTGCGGCTCGGGAGGTAGACGGCACGCTCACCCGCCAGCTCCCGCACCAGCTTCTCGACGCTCTCCTCGCACCCGTTGTCCACCACGATCACCCACTCCACCGGATGCGACTGGCTGACCACCTGCTCCAACGAGGCACGCAACAACTCCACGCGCCTGTGGGTGACGATCACCGCCGCCACGGAGTCGTCGCGGGTGAGATGGGGGATCGGGGTCTGCGCCATGCCGGTCATTCTAATCCCCACCCCACCACGCGGGCCCCCTGGTGAGCACATGGTGCCACTCCCACACCGGCAGCCGCTCGGTGGCCAGGGGCTCCGCCGCCCCCTCCGCCAGGGCGATGATCTGCTCCACCACCGGGACCAGGTGGTGCCGCACGCAGCTGCCGGAGTAACGCAGCACGCGGTAACCCTGGCGTGCCGCGACGTTCGCCTTCCACCGGTCCCGGACGAAGGCCTCCCTGCTCTCCGCGTTGTGGAACTGGTAGCCGTCGATCTCCACGATGATTCTCGCCTGCGGCAGGATGATGTCGAAGTAGTAGTGGCCGAGGAAGACGTTCTGCTCCACCTCCACACCCCGCGCGATGAGCTCCCGCGCCACCGCCAGCTCCGCCTCACTGTCCGCCCCGATCGCGGCCCGGGCCACCAGCCCGTGGAACCGGGCGGGCACCCGCGGCATCGCCGCCACCTCCTCCGCCAGAGC
>NZ_DUOE01000123.1 GCF_012838985.1 Corynebacterium sp.
AGAGCTCGTCGGCGCGCTGGGCGTCCTCGAGGTCGACGCGGCGCAGGATGCGCACCGTCGGATCGAGGGTGGTCTCCCACAGTTCATTCGCGTTCATCTCACCCAGCCCCTTGAATCGTTGGACCAGGTCACGCGGGCGCGGGTCCCTCTTGCCCTGCGCGATGCCGTCCTCGACGATGCGGTCGCGTTCGGCGTCGGAGAAGGCGTAGTCGGCGTCGGTTCCACGCGCGTCCCACTTGATCTTGTAGAGCGGCGGCTGGGCCAGGTATACGTGTCCGCCCTCGACCAGCGGTTTCATGAAGCGGAACAGCAAGGTCAGAAGCAGTGTGCGGATGTGCTGGCCGTCGACGTCGGCATCGGCCATGAGGACGATCTTGTGGTAGCGGAGCTTCGAGATGTCGAACTCCTCGTTGATACCCGTGCCCAGCGCCGTGATGATCGCCTGGACCTCGGCGTTCTTCAGCACACGGTCGAGGCGGGCCTTCTCCACGTTGAGGATCTTGCCGCGCAGCGGAAGGATCGCCTGGTAGAGCGAGTCTCGGCCGGCCTTGGCGGAACCACCGGCCGAGTCACCCTCCACGATGTAGAGCTCGGAGACGCCCGGATCCTTCGAACGGCAGTCGGCCAGCTTGCCCGGCAGACCGCCGAGGTCGGTGGCGGACTTGCGACGCACCAGCTCACGGGCCTTACGCGCCGCAATACGCGCCTGCGAGGAGGCGACCGCCTTGTTGACGATGGCCTTGGCCTCCGCCGGGTTGGCGTCCAGCCACATGGCGACGTGCTCGTTGGCCATGCGCTGCACGAAGGAACGGATCTCGGTGTTGCCGAGCTTCGTCTTCGTCTGGCCCTCGAACTGCGGGTCCGTCACACGCACGGACACGACGGCGGCGAGACCCTCACGGCAGTCCTCACCGGTGAGGTTCGGGTCCTTGTCCTTGATGAGGCGGTGCTCACGCGCGTACTTGTTCATCAGGGAGGTCAGCGCGGAACGGAAGCCCTCCTCGTGGGTGCCGCCCTCGTGGGTGTTGATCGTGTTGGCGAAGGTGTGGACGGACTCCTTGTAACCGGAGTTCCACTGCATCGCGATCTCGACCTCGTGGCCCTCACCCTTGGCGTCGAAACCGACGATCGACGGGTGGATGACGTTCTTGCCCTTGTTGAGGTGGTTGACGTAGTCGACCAGCCCCTCCGGGTAGTGGTACGTGACCTTCTTCTCCCGCTTCTTCGGCGGCTTCGGGGCCTCGCCGGCGGGAGCCTCCTCGACGTCGGTGTCGTCGAAGCTGGGGCCGTCGATGAGCTGGGCGGTGTCGCCCTCCTCCGCGATGGCCTCGAGTTCGAGCTGCTCCTCGGTGACGCGCTCGTCCTTGAGGGTGATGGTCAGGCCCTTGTTGAGGAAGGCCATCTCCTGCAGACGACGCGAGATCGTGTCGTAGTCGAAGTCGGTGGTCTCGAAGATCTCCGGGTCCGGCCAGAACCGGATGGTCGTGCCGGTGCCCCGGGCGTTGCCGCCCTCGATGAGCTCATCCGGCACGGAGTTGTTGAAGTTCTGGATCCAGTGCTTGCCGTCGCGCTTGATGTCGGCCTCAAGATGGGTCGACAGGGCGTTGACCACGGAGATGCCGACGCCGTGGAGACCACCGGACACCGCGTAGGAGTCGGAGTCGAACTTGCCGCCGGCGTGCAGCTGGGTCATGACGACCTGGACGGTCGGAGCGCCGGAGGGGTGCATCTCGACGGGGATGCCACGGCCGTCATCGACGACCTGGACGCCACCGTCGGCCAGCAGGGTCACCTCGACCTTGCTCGCGTGACCGGCCATCGCCTCATCGACGGAGTTGTCCACGACCTCCCACACCAGGTGGTGCAGGCCGCGCGGACCGGTCGAACCGATGTACATGCCGGGGCGCTTGCGGACAGCTTCGAGGCCCTCGAGGATCGTGATCGATGACGCGTCGTACTGGTGTTCAGCGTTAGCCACGTGAAACGAGATCTCCTCGCTAGATTGATATCAGACCTCACCAGTCTACACTGCGGGGGTCACTACCAGGGAAGGGGTCGCGCGCGTCGGAGGGCCGTTCTCGCGCGTTTTCGGGGGAAAGCACCTATCCGTAGGTGTCGCGCGGACCGCGTCCCTTGACGTGGAGCGGCCCCTTGCGCCAACTCGGGGCCCGCGGTCCGAAGATCTTCAGTTCCACGATGATGTTCGGGCCGACCTTCTCCGCGATCACCTGGAGGATCTGCCGCTGCATCATCCGCAGATTCGTCGCCCAGGCCGTCGAATCACACGTGATGAACAGTTTCCGGTCCTTCACCATCTCCACCGTGGTGTGCTGCGCGATCTTCGGGCCGACCAGTTCCTCCCAGTTGCCGAACACCCAGCCACCCGCGATGTCCTTCTCCCAGCCGCGGCGCCGGATCTCCGTGCCCAGCAACGACCCGAACGTGTCGACCTCCAGCGGCCTCCGACGCCGGCGTCCGTCCTTGCCCGTCGGCCGTCCCAGCCGCGGCGGGGTCGTCTTCTTCTGTGGCCTCCGCGGCGGCAGGGGCGTGGCGCCGCGCTGCTTCGCGGCCTTCTGCATGGCCTCGAAGGCGGCCTGGACCGGGTCCTGCTCACCCGAGCTCACTGATCCGGCCCTCCTCCGTGTCACGCACCGTGACCAGGTGCTTCTTCGCCGCCGCGGTGATGTTCGGCGGCAGATCGGCGTCGACCGCCGCGGTGATGAGCACCTGCTCCGCGTCCGCCGCCAGATCGACGAGCTTCTCGCGGCGCTTCGCGTCGAGCTCCGAGAACACGTCATCCAGCACGAGCACCGGATCCGAGCCCTCGCGCCGCAGCAGCGTGAACTCCGCCAGCCGCAGCGCGATCGCGTAACTCCACGTCTCCCCGTGCGAGGCGAAACCCTTCGCCGGCGCATCGCCGAGGTGGAGCAGCAGGTCATCGCGGTGCGGCCCGACCAGCGACATGCCGCGTTCGATCTCACGCTGCCGTCCCCGGCCGAGCTCCGCGAGCATCTCCGCCTCGAGGAGCTCCACGTCATTGCTTGTCGACGCCACCGTCCCCCGGTACTCCACCCGCGCCGGCCGGGACTCCGGGGCGATCCCCGCGTAGGCCTCCGTGACCAGCGGCCCCAGTTCCTCCACGAGGGTGAGCCGGGCCGCGATGACCTGCGCGCCGTGCCCGGCGAGCTGCCCGTCCCACACGTCGAGCGTGGCCAGGGCGCCGGCCCCGTCGGCGTCCCGGTACCCGCGGCGCAGCGCGGCGTTCGCCGACTTGAGCAGCGCGTTCCGCTGGCGCAGGACCTTGTCGTAGTCGGCCTTCACCCCGGCCAGCCGCGGGCTGCGGGTGGCGATGATGTCATCCAGGTAGCGGCGTCGCTCCGCCGGCTCCCCCTTGATGAGCGCCAGGTCCTCCGGCGCGAACAACACGGTCCGCACCACCCCGAGCAGCTCACGCGGGGAGTTCAGACGGGTCCGGTTGATCTGCGCCTGATTCGCGGCGTGCGGCTTGATGAGCAGGTGGGTCGTCAGTTCGCGGCCGTGGTTGACGGCGGTCGTCGAGACGCGGGCGTTGGGCGCCCCCTGCCGCACCAGCGGCGCGTCGTGGGAGACGCGGTGGGAGGCCAGGTGGGCGGTGTACCCCACCGCCTCGACGATGTTCGTCTTGCCGAAGCCGTTACGCCCGACGAACAGGGTGATCCCCGGTTCAAGCTCGAGCGTCAGCTCCGGCCAGCTGCGGAAATCCCGCAGGTCAAGCGTCCTGATGTAGATGAGCCACCCACCTATCCGGGCAGGCGCACCGGCATGAGCAGGTAGGTGAACTCCGTCTCCGGGGTCGGGAAGATGCCCTCCGCGTCCGGCTCCGGCAGCTCCTCCGGGTCCGGGACGAGGATCGCCGGGCGCGAAGGCTCGGTGAACCCGAAGACCACACGGTTGGTGTGGATCACGGACAGACCGTCCCGCAGGTAACCCGGGTTGAAGGCGATGACCAGCTCATCCTTGCCCGCGAAGGCACAGGGCAGACGCTCCTCGGCGTGGCCGGAATCCAGCCCGCCGGCCGAGAGGATGAGCTCCCCCTCGGTGAACTGCATCCGGATCTGCGCGTTGCGCTCGGTGACCAGGCTGACGCGGCGGATGGCCTCCTGCAGCGGGGCGATCTCCACGCTGGCGACCGACGTGTGCGTCTTCGGAAGCAGCGGCTGGATGTTCGGGAAGTCCGCGTCGAGCATGCGGGTGGTGGTCTCCCGGGAGTCGGTGTGGATGCCGAACAGTCCGGCGGCGCCGATCTGCTCACCCGTGCCGACGGCGATCTCCACCGGGTTGTTCACGCTCTGATCGAGGGTGCGGGCGTTGTCCAGCAGCGTCTTCGCCGGGACCAGCAGCTTCGCCTCGACGTCCGGGGACGCCGGATCCCACTCGAAGGTGCGCAGCGCCAGACGGAAACGGTCCGTGGCGGCCAGCTTCACCTGGTTGCCGGTGATCTCCATGTGCACACCGGTGAGCATCGGCAGGGTGTCATCCTTGCCGGCGGCGGTGGCCACCTGGGTGACCGCCTCGGAGAACAAGGCCGGGTGGATCGTGCCGGTGACCTCCGGCAGCGTCGGGATCTGCGGGTAGTCATCCAGCGGGATGAGCGGCAGCTCGAAGCGGGAGGAACCACAGGACAGGAGTGCCTTGGAACCCTCGACGCGGAGCTCGACCGGCTTGTTCGGCAGGTTGCTGACAATCTCCGAGATGAGCTTGCCCGCCACCGCGATCCGCCCCTGGTCGCCGATCTCCGCGGCGATCTTCACCCGCGTCGACACCTCGTAGTCGAAGCCGGCGAACTCCAGACCGTTGTCATCCGCAGTGATGAGCATGGCTCGCAGGACCGGCTGCGTGACCTTGGTGGGCAGATTCCTGGCGACCCACGCCACCGCGTTGGCCAGATCATCTCTGACCACCCGGAACGACACTGCTTGTGACTCCATGCTTTCGGGCTCCTCAAAAACTTGTGATCCGTCGCTGCGGACCCTGAATAACAAACTCCAACGTACCTGACCGTTCCCGGCGATCGAACTCTTGTAATTCGTCTCAGCCGGGTCCGGGCACCTCCCGGAGCTCGGCTCCGGTCCGTTCTCCCCACATCCTCTTTCTTCTTGAGAAATTACAAGTTTGAAAGAGAGTAAGAGCAGTAGGTCCTGTGCAACCTGTGGATGGAGGGTCGAATCACAAGGTAGTCGACCGAATCCGCCGTGTGATTCTGCCTGTGGATAACTTGTGGATAACTCTGGGCAATTGTGGATAACTTCCGCCCTTCCGGACTTATCCACAGGAGGGTCGAATCCATTCACCGCTTCTCAACAGCGAAAACGCGGTTATCCACAGGGGTGCGGACTATTGTGCTGGCCGTCACACTGTGACTAATCTCTCCGAATTACAAGAGTGTAATTACACAGGTGTGGATAGCCCTGTGAGTAACTTTTCCGCGTCGCATCGTGCCTGTTCAGGGGCCTGGCGGGCCGGGCCTCGGGAGCGAATGACACATTTTCGGGGCCGTGGCGGGTTTTGTCATTCGGGTCGGGCCACCGCCGGAATGACATGTTCGGGACCACTACTCCTCTCGAACGCGTCGGGCTGTGGCCGGGAGCTCCCGAACATGTCATTCCGAACTTGTAGCGCGAGGCGGGCGGGGCGGGACCCGGAATCAGCGACGCCCCGCGCATCGGGTGATGGGCGGGGCGTCGGAACGTCGAGAAGTTGTGTCTAACCTCGACCGCGGTTCTTGATGAGCTGCGTCAGCTGCTGGATCTCGTCGTAGGTGTCACGCTTCTCGGTCATCTCCTTGCGGATCTTGCGGTCGGCGTACATGACGGTGGTGTGGTCCTTGCCGCCGAACTCCTGGCCGATCTTCGGCAGGGAGAGGTCGGTGAGCTCGCGGCACAGGTACATCGCCAGCTGACGTGCGTGCGCGACGGCCCGGGTCTTGCCGGCACCGGTGAGGGTGTCCAGGGTGATCCCGAAGTAGTCGGAGGTGACCTCCATGATGGTGGAGGCCGTGATCTCGACGTCCGCGGCGTCCGGGAGGATGTCGCGCAGCGCGATCTCGGCCATCTCCTGGTTGATCGGCTCGTTGATCAGCGAGGAGTACGCGGAGACACGGATGAGGGCGCCCTCGAGCTCACGGATGGAGGACTCGAAACGCGAGGCGATGAGCTCCAGCACGCTGCGGTCGACGTGCGTGCCGTCGGCCTGGGCCTTCTTCTCCAGGATGGCGATGCGGGTCTCCAGGTCCGGCGGCTGGATGTCCGTGATCAGTCCACCCTCGAAACGGGTGCGCAGGCGGTCCTCCAGGGTGGTCAGCTGCTTCGGCGGACGGTCCGAGGACAGGATGATCTGCTTGTCGGCCTGGTGCAGGGCGTTGAAGGTGTGGAAGAACTCCTCCTGCGTGCCTTCCTTACCTTCCAGGAACTGGATGTCATCGACCATGAGGATGTCGAGGTTGCGGTAGCGCCGCTTGAAGGATTCCTGCCGGTCATCGCGCACGGAGTTGATGTAGTCGTTAGTGAATTCCTCACTGGAGACGTACTTCACCCGCAGACCCGGCTGCAGGACCTGCGCATAGTTGCCCGCCGCGTGCAGCAGGTGCGTCTTGCCCAGGCCCGAGCCACCCCAGATGAACAGGGGGTTGTAGGCGCGGGCCGGGTTCTCCGCGACCGCGACGGCCGCGCCGTTGGCGAAACGATTCGAGGAACCGATGACGAAGTTCTCGAACGTGTACTTCGGGTTGAGCGACTTGTCGCGGTTCGGGTCGTGCGCCGGCGTCTCACGCGGCAGACGCTGCCCCTGGTGGTACACCGGTGCGGAGTGCTGCTGATGCTGCGGCGCCGTGACCTGCGTGTACTGGGGTTGGATCGGCGGCGGCGGGGGCACGGGCTGCGCCGGGGCCGGCGGCGTCACGGGCGCGGAGGTGTGCGAGGTGTCCCAGCCCAGGTGGTGGTCCGGGATGCGCTCCTGCACACCCGGGACCGTGGTCTGGATCGGGCCCTGCTGCACCGGAGTCGTCGGAGGCGCCGGTGGGGCAGGCGGGGCCGGGGGTGTCACGGGAGCGGTCGGCTCCGGGGCGGCCGGCATGGCCTCCGGCTGGATCGAGACCGCCAGGCTGCAGGGGCGGCCGGTGCGTTCGGAGAGCACCTTCACGATGTGCGGGCCGAAATCATCCTCGATGACCTGCTTGGCCATGGCGTGCGGGGTGGCCAGCACGGCGTAACCGTCGACGAGGACGATCGGCTGGACGAGGCCGAGGAAGGCCCGCTGCTGGTGGGTGAAGGTGGGGATGCTGGAGTCCGAGCGCTCCGACTGGTCCAGGAGCTCCGCCTTGATCGCCTGCCAGGCTTCGGCGAGTGACTGTTGCTGATCTGTCACGTTGAGGGTGGCTCCTTCTTGAGGTCTCGTCGGGCGATTCGGGACCACCGGCGCAAAAGTGACGGGCATCACAAAACGCCTGCTGTCCCTGCTGAAAACAGGTGCTGCGACGCGCTGAGGTCGTGCCTGGCGGGAGGTAGTGCGTCGCATCTGTTCACAGGCCATCCCCCAGGGGGAAAGGGCCGCTACCTTGCCATCCACAGAGTTGTCCACAGGTGTGGATAATTCCGCCGACCGATTCTTTCCACAGCCTAGTCTAGAACCTGTGGATAACACGATTCGGAAAAATTACCGCTTTCACCTGCGGAAATGCGAGCCCTCCGGGTAACCCTCAATCTTATCTTGATGGTTATCCACAGGGCTGTTGGTGGATATTCTGTGATTTCTTGTGAGTCTCTTCATTGTTACCCAACCCCCGGGGGCGGTGTCCATCGAACGCCGGACCGCATTCGTGGAGCAGCCGGCGCCGTCGCGTGCACCCGCGCGCGCCGCTGCGGAAACAGGCGAACTGCCCGGTGAACCGCCCAAAATTCCAGCATTGTAATTTCAGGTGCCCCCACGCCGTGCCCCACGACACGTCGAAAAGTCAATTTGTTCGAACGCCCCCGGCTCGCGTAGTCTGTGATGGTCTGTCACACCGCCGGATGCGCCCTCCCCAGGGACCGCACCGGCGGATGTGTGTGAGAGCAGCGTCGGCACCGGATCACCGGGCCGCGGCACCCGCCGCGCGTCAGTGCGGACGCAGCACGCCACCTGCTGGCATCTCAATCCGTCATGAAAATTTCAGCGGCCCCGCCGGACCCGTACGGCCGGCCGCGTCACACAGAGGAGAACAACCGTGGCAAAGGGCAAGCGGACGTTCCAGCCGAACAACCGTCGTCGCGCACGCGTGCACGGCTTCCGTACCCGTATGCGCACCCGTGCAGGTCGCGCAATCGTCTCGGCGCGTCGCCGTAAGGGCCGCGCCAAGCTGACCGCTTAATTAAGCAGCACCAACGGTGCTTCCGAAGCAGCACAAGTTCACGTCGCCGACTGACTTCAGCCGGACGATGAAGCGTGGACGCCGCGCCGGGAGCCGCACCGTGGTGGTCCATCTCCTGGACCGCCGGACCGGGCCCGACGCCGGAGCCGTCCCTGTTCACCAGGGTGGCCCCCGCGTCGGGCTCATCGTCTCCAAGGCCGTCGGGAATGCGGTGATCCGTCACCGCACCTCCCGGCGGCTTCGTCACGTGTGCGCCTCGCTTTTCGACGTCCTCCCGCCCACCACCGACCTCGTGGTGCGCGCGTTGCCGGCGTCGGGGACGGCGTCGTCAAGCACCCTCGAGAAGGACATGCGCAGAGCCCTCACACGCCTGGGGGCACTGGATGCGTAGGCTCTCCCCCGCCGCGCGGGGCCTCGAGTCCATGGTGCTCTTCTACCAAAAGCATGTGTCCCCCCTTAAGATGGGGTCGTCCTGCCGTTTCGAACCGACCTGCAGCTCCTATGCGTTGGGTGCTGTCCGTGGACACGGGGCAGTGAAGGGGTTCGTCATGGCGTTGGCCCGGCTGAGCAAGTGCGGACCATGGCATCCGGGCGGGTACGATCCCGTCCCTGAAAAAACCGATATCAAGGAGTCCTGACACACAGTGCTCAACTTCATCTACTGGCCGATCTCGGCCATCCTGTGGTTCTGGCACAAGGTGTTCAGCTTTGTGCTGGACCCGGACCTCGGCATCACCTGGGTGCTGGCGATCGTGTTCCTCACGTTCACGATCAAGGCCATCATGTTCAAGCCGACCCAGAACCAGCTGCGTTCCAGCCGCAAGATGCAGGAGATGCAGCCGAAGATGGCTGAGATCCGCACCAAGTACAAGAACGACCAGCAGAAGATGATGGAGGAGACGCGCAAGATCCAGAAGGAGATGGGCGTCAACCCCGTCCTGGGCTGCCTGCCGATGCTCGTGCAGATCCCCGTCTTCCTCGGACTGTTCCACGTGCTGCGTTCCTTCAACCGCACCGGTGAGGGCGTCGGCCAGCTCGGCATGAGCATCGAGCAGAACCGGAACACCCCGAACTACATCTTCGGCGTGGACGAGGTCCAGTCCTTCATCGACGCCCGCTTCTTCGGCGTCCCGCTGTCCTCCTACATCTCCATGCCGCAGGACATGTACCAGGCGTTCCAGCCGGTCGACTTCACCCGCACCGACATCATCCTGGTGGCCGCACCCCTGGCGATCATCATCGCCGTGGCCACCCACTTCAACGCCCGCATGTCCATCGACCGCCAGAAGGCCCGCCTGGCCTCCGGCAAGCAGGCCGCCCCGACCGGCGACAACGCCGACATGATGGCCATGCAGATGGGCATGATGAACAAGATGATGCTGTGGGTCATGCCCGCCACCATCCTGTTCACCGGCTTCCTGTGGCACATCGGCCTGCTGTTCTACATGATGTCCAACAACGTGTGGACCTTCTTCCAGCAGCGTGTCCTCTTCGCCCAGATGGACCGCGAGGAGGAGGCCGAGGAGGAGGCTCGCCGCGCCCTCCAGCGCACCACGGCCCCCGCCCCGGGCGCCCGTGCCGGCGCGAAGAAGAAGCGGATGAAGAAGTAACCTCTCCCCGCTCCGCATCCCACAGCCACCGCGAACCCGACCAGGGTTCCCGGTGGCTGTATCGTTGTGAGACATGAGTGAGACCCCCGAGCTGCCGCCCGCACCCGCCGTCGCCTCCGAGATCTTCGGCGAGAGGCTCCCGCTTGCCGAGGCCTACCACCGCTCCCTGGCCACCGACGGCTCCGTCCGCGGCTTCATCGGCCCCCGCGAGGTCCCCCGCCTGTGGGACCGGCACATCCTCAACTGCGCCGTCATCGGCCAGGCTATGCCCCACGGCGTCCGCGTCGCCGACGTCGGCTCCGGCGCCGGCCTGCCCGGCATCCCCCTGGCCATCGCCCGCCCCGACCTCGACATCACGCTCATCGAGCCGCTGCTCAAGCGTTCGGTGTACCTGCAGGAGGTCGTCGACCTGCTCGGCCTGCCCAACGTCACCGTCATCCGCGGCCGCGCCGAGGAGAAGCAGGTCCGCGAGGCACTGGGCGAAGGTGTGGACATCGTCACCTCCCGCGCCGTCGCCCCGCTGGGCAAGCTCGCCGGCTGGTCCCTGCCGCTGGTCCGCAGGGGCGGCGAGATGATCGCCATGAAGGGATCCTCCGTGGGTGAGGAGCTGGAACGCGACGGAGTGCAGATCAGGAAGGCCGGCGGCGGGAAGGCAGACATCCGCACCGTCGGCGCCGAACTGCTCGAAGAGCCGACGACGGTCATCAGGATTCCCCGCGTGCACTAAGGTAGGGAAGGCTAGACAGAAACAGTTTCACAGTTGAGGAAGAGGTCGGGTCGGAAAACATGGTTGACCAGTTGCCGAAGCCGGACGTGCCGCGTCTCATTACGGTCGCCAACCAGAAGGGTGGCGTCGGCAAAACCACCAGCTCCGTCAACCTCGCCGCCGGTCTGGCGGTGAACGGGGCGAAAGTGCTCGTCGTCGACCTCGACCCGCAGGGCAACGCCTCCACGGCGCTCGGGGTGGAGCACACCTCCGGCACCACCTCCAGCTACGAACTGCTCATCGGCGAGGCCACCGCGGCCGACGCCGTCCAGCAGTCCACCGCCGGTGACAGCATCTTCTGCATCCCCGCCACCATCGACCTGGCCGGCGCGGAGATCGAGCTCGTGTCCCTCGTGCGCCGCGAGTACCGCCTCCACGACGCCCTGCGCGCCTCCGGCTTCCTCGACGAGCACGGCTTCGACTACGTCATCATCGACTGCCCGCCGTCCCTCGGCCTGCTCACCATCAACGCGATGACCGCCGTCGACGAGGTCCTCATCCCCATCCAGTGCGAGTACTACGCACTCGAGGGCGTCGGCCAGCTGCTCAACAACATCTCGATGATCCGGCAGCACCTCAACACCAACCTCCACATCTCCGCGATCCTGCTCACCATGTTCGACGCGCGCACGAAGCTCTCCGAGCAGGTCGCCACCGAGGTCCGCGCCCACTTCGGCGACGTCGTCCTGGGCACCGTCATCCCCCGCTCGGTAAAGGTCTCCGAGGCTCCCGGCTACGGCCAGACCGTCCTCACCTACGAGCCCTTCTCCCGCGGCGCGGTCGCCTACCTCGCCGCAGCGCAGGAGTTCGCCTCCCGCGGTGACTACCAGCCCGTCGAATCCACCGGACCCATCGGTGTCAGCCCCGAGACAGCCAAGCAGCTTGAATCAGAAAGGTAGGCGTCATGAACCAGGAGCCCCGTAAGGGTGGACTCGGCCGCGGCCTCGCCGCCCTGATCCCCTCCTCTCCCACGCCCTCCTCCCCCCGCCTCGGCGACGGCGCCGCGGACGTCATCCTCGGCGGCACCAAGGGTGCCCGCGCCAACAAGGACCGCAAGCCCGTGGCCGGTGCCCCGAAGCCCGGACTGCCGGGCACGGGGCCGACGCCGGGGGACGTCGCGAAGCAGCCGAAGCCCGCGACCGACCCGGGCGCGACCTACCGGGAGATCCCCCTCTCGGAGATCGTCCCCAATCCGCAGCAGCCCCGGAGCGTCTTCGACGAGGAGGCCCTCGCCGAGCTGGTCCACTCCATCCGCGAGTTCGGGCTCATGCAGCCCATCGTCGTGCGCGAGGTCGCCGACGGCTATGAACTCGTCATGGGTGAGCGCCGCTGGCGTGCCGCCGGACGCGCCGGCCTGAGCACCATCCCCGCCATCGTCCGCAGCACCGACGACGGCGCCATGCTCCGCGACGCCCTGCTGGAGAACATCCACCGCGTCCAGCTCAACCCGCTGGAAGAGGCCGCCGCCTACCAGCAGCTCCTCGAGGAGTTCGACGTCACCCAGGCCGAGCTCGCCCAGCGCCTCGGCCGCTCCCGCCCGGTGATCACCAACACCATCCGCCTCCTCGCCCTGCCCGTGCCCGTGCAGCGCCGCGTCGCCGCCGGAGTGCTCTCCGCCGGACACGCCCGCGCCCTCCTCGGCCTCAAGGCCGGCGGCCCCGCTGCCATGGAGGAGCTCGCCGACCGCGTCGTCGCCGAGGGCCTGTCCGTCCGCGCCACCGAGGAGGCCGTCACCCTGCTCAACCGGGGCGAGGACGAACCGGAGCGCCGCAAGCCGGAGCCCGTCGAGCAGCCCGCCTTCTTCACCCAGGCGGCCACCCGCCTCGGCGACACCTGGGACACCCGCGTCACCGTCACCATGGGACGCGGCAAGGGCCGCATGGTCGTCGAATTCGGCGATGAGGACGACTTCCAGCGCATCCTCGGCCTCATCGAAGGCCGCGACTGAGGACGCAGGGTCGTGTTCGCCACCCTGATCCCCGTCAGCCAGGAGACCATCGGCCGCATCCACCCGCAGGCCGGGCGGTCGATCTTCTGGGAACTCGACCCCGACGCCGCCTCCCTGGTCACCAGCTCCGGTGACCCCTCCTTCGAGAAGGAGGCCTGGCTCACCACCACGCTGCTGAACTACGGCCCCTGCGGCTACTCCCTGGAACGTTCGACGCACGAACGCGCCGTCGCCACCGTCCTGTGGTGCTCGCGTGACTACGCCCCCGGCTGCGCCCAACTCCCCACCGCCCCCGTCTCCGAGGACGCCGAGGTGCTCACGTCCCTGTTCATCGACCGGGCGCTCGCCGGCGTCGGGCTCGAATCAGTGCTTCTCGACGCCACCATCATGCACCTCGTCGACAGCGACGCCACCGCCGTCGAGGCCTTCGGCTGGCGCGAGGACTTCTTCCTGCGTGCCGACGTCGACGAGCTCCTCGAAGGCCCCGTCGGCACCATCCTGCGCTCCGCCTCCGAGATCGGCCTCATGTCCGTCTCCGTCCTCGAGTCCGCGGGCTTCCAGGTGGTGGCCGACCACCCCGTGCTGCCGCGCCTGCGCCTGGAGCTGCCGCCGCCGTACGACCTGCTCTCGCTGGCCGCGGTGGAGGAGCTCTTCGACCGCGTGCTGGCGTAGCCCCGCCCGCGCCCCGCCCGCGCCCGCACGTTCGGAAGGAGATGTTCGGAGGAGGAGTGGTCTCGAACTTCTCGACGGCCGGCAGGCGCGGATCCGGGGATGTGAATTCTGCGGATGTGGTCTCGAACTAGACGGCCCGGGGCAGGGAGTCCGGGGCGGTGAAGCTGTGGAGCGCCCGCCGCACCATCTGCAGCATCGTGCACTCCCCCGCTCCCCCGTCGCTCAGCTCGCTCTTACCCACCCGGAGCACCACCCGACCCAGGTTCTGCAGGGCCTTCTCGCGGTCCCGCTCGGCGAGGACCACCGTGGCCGGGTCGTCCCCGTACGCACCCCGGTACTTGCTCCGGCCGTCCACCTCCAGCACGAGCCACCCGTTGATGAGGATGTCCACGAAGTAGCTCCGGCCGGTGAGCGGGTCGCGGAACCCGACCTGGGTCTCGATGGTGTGGATGGCGGGGAGGGCGGCGTCGAGAAGCAGAAGACGCGCCAGCGTCTCCCAGGGGCTGCCGATGCCCGGAAGCGAGCGCTCCAGCGCCGCGTGGAACTTCGCCCCGTTGCGGACCGGACCCATCAGGGCGATGTCCCGCCGGATGACGTCGACCGTGAGCCCCGGCCAGAGACGCCGTGCGGAATCGAGCGCCACGACCGCCTCATACGGGGATTCATGCCGCGCTATGTCCAGCAGGCAACGCATGGGCGTGGTGACGCGGATACCGCGCTCCACCGTGTGGTACCGGTCCGGGAGGATGACGGAGCGGTAGCGGGCGCCCGTCGTCCAGGTGCGGCGGCCGCTCGCGCGGGCCCGGCCCGGCAGCTGCACCTCCACCTCCTTCTCGACGTGCAGCAGCTCCACCCCCCACAACCGCGCCGCCGCCTTGCCCGCCACCACCCCCTTGTCCACCGTCAGGCCCACCGCCGCGGCCCGGGCCTCCGCCTGCCCCCAGGGCGGCAGGTTGCGGTAGTGGTCGGCGGGGACGGCCACCTCGCTGGTCAGGCGGAGCAGGGTCCCGGAGGACAGCCGGTCGCGGATCTCCGGACTGTCGTAGGGCAGGTGGCGCAGGAGGACGAGGCGGTGGGTGTCTTTCCAGTCAGGTGTCATGCCTGCCAGCGTGGAGCAAGAGGGCCGTCGGCGACAGTCGGGGCGGTCGGGGCGCACCTGTGCCTGTGGATGGGTGGGGTTTATCCACAGGTCGGCAGGGACGGTGGTTGCTGCGGCGGGCGGCGCCTGCTAAGCGCGGACAGACATGGTCGAGAGGGCGCCTGAGGGCTCTCAGCAGGTTCGGGACCAGTCCCGGTCCGAACATGTGGTTTCGAACGTAGAGTTCAGGCCTGCTCGGCCCGCAGCAGCTCGGCGAACTTGTAGGTGCCGGTCGGGGCGTCGTCGCGGTCCAGCAGGTAGAGGCGCTTCACGGCGACGACGACGGCCTCGGCCATCGCGTCCCGCACGGCCGGGTCGGTCAGCTGCGCGACGTCACCCGGGTTGGAGAGGTAACCGGCGACGACCTCGACGGTCGGGGCCTGCGTGAACCGGAGCATCTCCCAGGTGCGGGCGTGGTTGCCGCAGTTCTGCAGGTTGGTGCGGGCGACGATCTCGCGCTGGATGTAGCCGGAGAGGGTCTCGCCGGTCAGGGAGCTGTTGCCGGTGTCGGAACCGAAGTAGAAGGTGGCGATGCCGTTGGCCTTCTCGTTCGGGTAGTGGTCGCACTTGAGGGAGATGATGAGGTCGGCCCCGAAGGCGTTGGCGACGTCGGCGCGCGCGGTCGCGGACGGGTTGTCCATGCGCGGGCGGGACTTGATGGTCTCCATGCCGGCGGCGATCATGCGGCCCTCGATGCGGGAGGCGAGATCCCAGATGATCTCCTCCTCCGTGATCTGGCCGTAGGGGCCCTGCACGACGTGGCCCTTGTGGGTGCCGCCGAGTGCGGGGTCGATGACCACGCGCTTGCCGGCGAGCATGGGGCCGGCGTTGCGCACCTGCTCCCGCTCGCGGATCGCGTGGGGGCTGCCGCCGGTGATGCGTCGGCCGAGGAGCTTGAGGGCCCGGATGGTCTCGGGGCCGCACACGCCGTCGTCCTGGAGGCCGGAGTTGAGCTGGAAGTTCGCCAGTGCCTCGTAGGTGCCGGGGCCGAAGTGGCCGTCGATGCGGTGGGAGTAGAAGCCCAGCTCCTGCAGCTGGTCCTGGAGCTGGGTGACGTCGTCGCCGACCAGTTCGTTGTTCGGCTGGTAGGACAGGACGCGGTTGCCCAGCTCGTAGGACGCGTGGCGGAGCTCCCGCAGCGTCATGTCGTCGATGTTGCCGGACGGCACGATGCCACGGGACTGCTGGAAGGCCTTGAGGACGTGGGACAGGCTGTCGTCGAAAAGCTTGTCCTCCTCGGCGTACTTGTCCGAGAGGTCCGGCTCGTAGCCGGGCAGAAGGCCCAGGCGGGCGAGGGTGGAACGGGCCTCCGCCACCCGTGGGCTGCGGTCACCAACGCGAAACGTCTTGGTCACGGCGCTCCTTCCAGGGTCAGATGCTACAGATCCTATCCCAGCCGTCAGGAGTCGGCCGGTGCTGCACGTAGGCTCTCAGGCTACCAGTTAGAGCAGCGGTTCCAGCTTCGCCATGATGTGGGAGCGGGGTCGGACGCCGATGAATTCGTCGACCTTCTCGCCGTCCTTGAAGTAGAGGACCGCCGGGATCGACATGATCTGGAACATGGCGCCCAGGGTGCGCTCCTCGTCGACGTTGACCTTCGCGACGGTGACGGTGTCGCCCAATTCCGCTGCTACCTCGTCCAAGACGGGGCTCAGCTTCTTGCAGGGGCCGCACCATTCCGCCCAGAAATCGACGATGACGGGCTTGTCGGACTCGATGACCACTTCGCGGAAGTTGGCCTGGGTGACCTCAATGACATTGCTCATGTGATTCTCCTTACAGTTAGCTTAGAGTGCTGCGAGATAGTGCTCAGCGTCGATCGCGGCGCGGCAACCGGAGCCCGCGGCGGTGACGGCCTGCTGGTAGTGGTCGTCGACCAGATCGCCGCAGGCGAAGACACCCGGGACGGAGGTCGCGGTGGAGGGCTCGGTGACCTTGACGTAGCCGCCCTCCTTGAGGGCGACCTGGCCGTCGAGGAACTCCGAACGCGGGTCGTGGCCGATGGCGACGAACATCGCGGCGACCGGCAGCTCGGAGAGCTCACCCGTGATCGTGTCCTTGAGCATGATGCCGGCGACCTTGTTGTCCGCCTCGATGACGTGGTCGACCGTCTTGTTCAGGGCCCACTCGATCTTCTCGTTGGCCTTGGCGCGCTCCAGCATGATGGCGGACGCGCGGAACTCCTCACGACGGTGCACGATGGTCACCTTGTCGGCGAACTTGGTCAGGAAGGTGGCCTCCTCCATCGCGGAGTCACCGCCACCGATGACCGCGATCTCCTGGCCCTTGAAGAAGAAGCCGTCGCAGGTCGCGCACGAGGACACGCCGCGGCCCATCAGCTCGCTCTCACCCGGGACACCCAGCAGACGCGGGGCGGCGCCGGTGGCGAGGATGACGGTGCGGGCCTCATGGACCTCATCGCCCACGTGGATCTTCTTCACGGGACCGTCGAGTTCGACCTTGTCCACCAGCTCCATGTGCATCTCGGTGCCGAAACGCTCGGCCTGGCCCCGCATCTGCATCATCAGGTCCGGGCCCATGATGCCGTCCTGGAAGCCGGGGAAGTTTTCCACGTCGGTGGTGTTCATCAGCGAACCGCCGTACTCGTAGCCCTCGAACATGATGGGCTTGAGCTCCGCGCGCGCGGCGTAGATGGCGGCGGTGTAGCCGGCGGGGCCGGAACCGATGATGGCGACGTCATGGACGGTCATTCAGATATCTCCTGTGGTACGTACGGCTTACTCAGCGCAAGTCTATGTGTCTGCCGTATTCAACGCTCCGCCACCACGGAACATTCCCGCGCCAGCTCGGCGCGCAGCGCCTCACGTGCCCGGTTACGGCGCGATTTGATGGTTCCGGGCCGCACCCCCTCCCGCTTCGCGACGTGCCCGATCGTCCACCCCTCGATGTCGATGAGCCACAGCGCCCGCCGCTGGTCCGGGTGCAGCCGCGCGAGCGACTCGTGGAGCTGCAGCGTGTCCTCGGTGCGTCCGATCGGGTCGGAGGCCAGGAGGGGGTTGATGTCGTGGGGGACGGTGCCGTCGTCAAGCGTGGGCACCTCGAACTGCCGACGGTGATTGCGGAAGTCCCACCCCGAGTTCATCACCAGGCGGTGCAGCCACGTGCTCAACGAGGACTCGTGCCGCCACGTGTGGAGGCTGCAGCTCGCCTTGAACAACGCCTCCTGGAGGATGTCCTGCGCATCATCCTCGTTGTGCCCGTAGCGGCGCGCCACCCACAGCAGGCGCGCACGGTGCTTCTCGACGATGGCCGTGAAGGCCTTCAGATCCCCGCTGATGTAGTCGGCGACGAGGCGCCGGTCCGTCTGTGACTGTGCCAATTTTCCCCCCGGAAAAAGCTGCTGACACAGACATTGGAACCGATGCCCCGGGGCCCCGCCGGGCAGGCGGGACACCCCGCCCACCGGGGTGGGAGCTACCGCAGACCCACGACCTCGACCTCGGCGATCTCCGCCGGTGCCGGGAACCACAGGAGCACTCCCCCGGCGGTCATCGGCCGGTCCAGCTCCAGGGTCGTGCGGCCCGCGCGCAGCTCACCGGAGCCCAGCAGCGGCAGACCCTCCGGGGTGTCCGCCACGGTGCCCTCCGTGAGGCCGTACACCTCGACCGTTCCCCCGGCGGAGTCGGCGGAGTCGATGAGCAGGGTGTGCAGCTCAGCGGTGTCGGCGAGCGAGACCATGACGCCGCCCTGACCCGCCCACACGGTGTCCGTCGAGCCGTCGGTGATCTCCGGGACGGAGGCCGTGGCGGGCTGGATCCGCGGCAGCGGACGCGGGGTGGTCTCGGTGGCGGAACCCTGGAGGGAGTCCGGGTTGACCGGTGCCGTCTCCCGGTCGCCGCCGATGACGCTCACCAGGTAGGTGGTCAGCGCGGCGGCGAGCAGGACCGTGCCGATCGCGACCGTCGCGATGAGCACCGTGGAACCGCGCGAGTAGGACTTGGAGCCGAACCCGGCGCGCTCGTCGGGGAGCGGCTCGACGTCCTCCTCGACGACCAGCTGCTCCTCCACGCCGCCGCGCTCCCGCAGCGTCGACGCCAGGGCCGTCAGGTCGGTCTCCGCGTGGAGGTCCTCCTGGCCCAGCAGGCGCAGGATGGACCGGACGGAGGTGTGGTCGCGCTCGGGGGTGGCGTCGGGCAGCACCGCCGGGAAGGCCAGCACCGCCTCGCCGGAGGTGGAGATGCGGATGCGGGCGTGGTTGTCCAGACCCAGCGGCAGATCCTGCGCGGCGCCCTCCACCAGCGGGACGAGGGCCGCGGCGACGGCCTCCGGGTCGAGGTTCCCGCCCTCGGCGACGGCGCGCAGCGAGGACCCCGGCACCCAGTCGGCGACGACGAGGCAGCCGGCGCGGTAGGCCAGCACCTCGATGTCCCCGGCGACGCCCGG
>NZ_DUOE01000020.1 GCF_012838985.1 Corynebacterium sp.
CGAGGACCACCAGCCGGTTGAAGTAGTTGATCCTCCTGTTCACGGCTCCTCCATCTCCGCGAGCGGCCGCTGCCGGACCTGCAGCGTGAGACCGACGCCGAGGGAGTCGAGGAGGGGGAGGAGGGCGGCGTCGACAAGCGGGGCGAGATCCTCCCGGTGACCTGTGACGGAGACGTGGGCGGTGTCCCCGCTGACGTGGCTGGCGGCGGAGGCCACGCCGGGGACCGTGCGGGCGGCGGCGCAGAGCGTGCGGGAGATGTCGACGGGCCGCATCCACACGGGGGCCGTCGAGCGCACGCGGCGGTGGGTGCGGGTGCGGGGGCGGAAGGCGCTCCACACGAGGAACGCCCCCAGCAGGGCGGCGACGACGCCGACCGGCAGCATCCAGGTCTGGTAGGTGGCGTTGCCGATGGTGAGGAAGATCGGGTCGGCCCACGGTTCCCAGTCGATGGAGCGGGAGTTGCGCAGCCAGATCTCCCGGCCGCAGAGGACGGCGAGCACGAGCAGGGCGAGTCCGATGAGGATGGCGACGTAGCGGGCCAGGGGAGTGGCGCGGGGGATGTCAGCGGACACGGTGCCTCCTCACGGTGACGGGCCGCAGCTGCACCGGGGCGGGTGCGGTCACGGGGCGCAGGCTCGGGCGCGTCGGGTGGGCGGCGACGTGCGCGGCCGTCACCGGACGGCCCGTGACCACCGGGCCGACCACGACGTTCACCCGCGTGACGGTGAGACCGGTCATGTCCTCCACGGCGTGCGCGATCGTCGTGCGGACGGCCTCCGCGACCGCGGTCACCGGCGAGGGCCACAACACCGCGATGAACGCCTCGATGGAGCAGGTGCCGGCGGTGTCGTCGACGATGACGTCGTAACGCGGGTAGGTGCGGCCGGCGATCCGTTCCAGGCTGCGACCCAGCTCGGTGGTGCCGGGGACCGAGGCCGCGGCGACGGCGACGATGCGGGACACGGCCTTCTCCGTGATGCGCAGGCCCATCTAGTCACGTCCCCTGATCGTCCGGGACAGTGCCCCCAGGTCGATGCGGCGGTCGAGGTGGGCTCCGACCACTCCGCCCAGCGTGCCGAGGACCAGCGCCAGGAGGAATCCCGCCCAGCCGCCGAGGATCCCGGCGAAGGCCAGGGCCAGGCCGAGGGTGACGCCGGTGCGTGTGTGCTTCACGGGGTGCCTCCCGTCGCGTCGGCGAAGACGATCTCCAGGGGCGGGGCGTCGGTGAGCTCCTGCTTCACGACGCCGCGGACGTCCGCGGCGATCTCCGCCAGGGGGCGGGCTGCGGTGAGGTCACCGAGGTCGACGACGAGGTGCACCTCGAGGACCTCCGGGGTGTGCCGCAGCCCCACGACACGGTGCCGGGGATAGAGGAGAGCGACCTCGCCGTAGCGTCCCGGGTGGAGGTCGGCGACGCCCGGGATGCCGCGGAGACGGGCGGCGAGCCGGTCCGCGACCGCCCGGTCCGGCCTAGCGGGGTGCGTGATCTGCGTGGACATCGGGGTCCTCCTCCGGACCGCCCTCGAGGTGGACGTCGTGGACGGTGACGTTGACCTCGGTGACGTGCAGGCCGGTCATCCGCTCCACGGCGGTGATGATGTTGGTGCGGATCGCCCCGGCGAGGTCGTGGATGGCCACCCCGTACTCCGCGACGATGGACACGTCCACCGCCGCCTGCTTCTCGCCGACTTCCACGTGCACGCCCTGCTGGACGTTCGCGACCCCGGCGAAGGACTCCCGGAAGGTCCCCATCATGCGGGCCCCGGTGCCCCCGAGGGCGTGTACCCCCGACACTTCACGGGCCGCGAGGCCGGCGATCTTGCCGACCACGACATCCTCGATGCGGGTCACCCCGCGGCTGCCCGGGATGGTGAGGTCAGACGGGGGATGCTGCTCCGACATGATGTGACTCCTACAACAATCTGGGCGGTCAGGTGATCTCCATACTAGTTCTGGCCGCAGGGGTTTGGTTTTTGTACGGTGACGTGCTTTAATACATGGGTTGCTTTAACACGGCGTGACCACGGGCGCAGCCCGGACGGCCATCGTCGCTGGTAAGGCAAGCATGACACCTTCGTCAGACGGTCCGTCAGGGCAGGCTGGGAAGGCTCCGTAATCGGGTCAAGGTCACCGTCAAGGTTGGACATACCCGAGAGTGGAGACCGGAGAAGGGGCATGGCAAATAAACAGCGGCAGTACACGTTAGGGCCCACGCTTATCGCGAGATATACGTTCCCTTCCACTTGACCACGGGTCTTGTACCCCGTCAGGAGCACTTCCGGTTGCGTTGTTTGTCAGATAACAGCCCCGGACACCTCCCGGCCAGTCATGGCAGTCAGTAACTGGCGTTGCGCCCAGGCCCCATAGCCCGGACAACGTTATAGAGAAATCGAGAAGCGAATTCCCACCGCTCCATCATGGATGTGGGACAAGCGAGGAAGAGGATAAGCGTGGCCGGACAGAAGATCCGCATTCGGCTTAAGGCCTACGACCACGAGGCGATCGACGCATCCGCTAAGAAGATCGTCGAGACCGTCACCCGCACGGGTGCCCGCGTCGTCGGCCCGGTGCCGTTGCCCACCGAAAAGAACGTGTACGCCGTTATTCGTTCTCCCCACAAGTACAAGGATTCTCGCGAGCACTTCGAGATGCGCACCCACAAGCGCCTGATCGACATCCTCGACCCGA
>NZ_DUOE01000001.1 GCF_012838985.1 Corynebacterium sp.
GGCGTGTCTTAAACACAAGCGAGGGTTTCCCAGCGCACGGTGTTGGTGTCTAATCATCAACGCTTGCAAGGAAACCCTCGTTGCCTACTTTACCGCCCTCGGCCCGGCATGACCTCACCGACGCCGAGATGCCCGCCCCGTCATTGCCGGTGGCGGTGCAGTCCTCGATGAGACAGTCGGCGCAGCGCACATCGATGCCCAGGCCACCGCCGTCGGCCGGACCGCCGGTGCGGTTGCCCTCCGCCACGCACCGCCGGATGGCCACGTCGGTGCAGTCGTAGAGGAAGATCCCCTCAGGTCCCTCCGTGGCCCGGCAGCCGGCCCCGTTGCCACGGGCCACACAGTCGGCGACCTCCCCGCCGAGGACGGAGCCCACGACGATGCCGGAACCGGAGTGCCTGTCGGTGAGAGCAGGGTCCCCGCGGGTGCCTTCGACCCGGCAGTGGGTGATCCGGACATTCCGCAGCCCGTGCCCGGGCGCCTGGGGACCGTGGGTGAGAATGCCCTGCAGCAGACAGTCCGTGACCAGGCAGTGGCTGATCTCCACGTCGACGAGCCCGTCCGGGATCTCCGAGCCGACGGCGATGCCATTGCGCGCCCCGCTCACGCTCAGCCCGTGGAGGCGCACGCCCCGCGCCCCCGACTCCGTCACCCACACGACCACCCCGTCCCCGTTGTCCGTGCCCACGATGTCGAGATCACGGACCTCCACGTGACGGGGATTGCGCAGCACCAGGACATTGCCGGCGGCCCGCAGGGTCGACCGCCCCGCGGCGGGTCGGATGACGGCTGGTGAGGAGGGGGTGCCGTGGGCGTCGACAAGCAACGGTTCCTCCAGGTACCCGGGAACCTCGTACACGTCGCCGGGCCCCAGCCGTATCGTCGCCATGACGGTCAGCCTAGCTGTCCTCAGGCGGCCCCGACGACGACCATCCACACCGCCACCTGGTGCACCACGGCGGCGATGATCGTCGCGATGTGGAAGTGCTCGTGGTAGCCGAGGACCCGGGAGGAACGGCCCGGCCAGCGGAACCCGTACATGAGCGCACCCAGCGAGTAGATCACGCCACCCGCCGCCAGCAGCCACACGACCGCCGGGCCGGCACCGACCAACAGGGAGGGCAGGAGCGGGACGATGAGCCAGCCGAGCACCAGGTAGACGGTGACCGCCAGCCAGCGGGGGTGGGTGATCCACAGGAGGTTGAGCGCGATGCCCGCCAGCGCCCCCGCCCACGCCACCCCGAGCATCCAGGCGGCCTGGCCGGGCGGCAGGACGATGAGGCACAGCGGGGTGTAGGTCGCGGCGATGAAGAAGGCGATGGTGGCGTGGTCCGCCCGGCGCCACCACTGGACGGTGTGGGCGGAGCGCCAGTGCCCCAGGTGGTAGGCGGCGGACACCCCGAAGAGCACGACCACACCGACCGCGTAGAGCGTCACCCCCAGCGCCTGCCACCAGGGCACCGTCATCCAGGCGAAGGTGGACAGGACGGAGCCGCCCACCACTGACGCCACCGCCGCGAAGAAGTGGAACCAGCCGCGGGTGACGGGGCGGGGACCCCGGTTGACCATCTCCCGGGTGAGGGTGATCGTGTCTGCGACGGTGTCCGTCATGCGCGGACCTCCTGCCCATAAGTTACGGTCGCGTAAGTTATGGGCCACGGTACGCCCCGACGACTACCCGCGCAAGCTCCCGGCACTCCCGTCCGCGGGTCCGGCCGGGGCGTGGGACTTCCACGTGCACTACGCCTGCAACGCGACGATGACCAGCTTCAGACGCGAATCCACGGAGAATTTGTCGAACAAGGCACCCACGTGCTTCTTCACAGCCGCAACCGTCACGGACAGGTCCTTCGCGATGTCCCTGTTGGATTTGCCCTGCAGCAGCAGATCCAACACCTCCTGTTCACGGGTGGTGAGCGTGGGACCGGTCGACGTCCGGGTCACCGGCCGGAGAAAATGCTGCAGGCGACCCGCCAGTGCAGGGTCGATATACGTCTTCCCCTCCGACGCCATCGTGACGGCATCGACGACGACGCCCGGGGCCGCGGATTTGAGGATGATTCCCGAAGCACCAGCACGGAGAAACTCAATGACGTACTGGTCCTCATCGAAGGACGTGATCCCCACAACCGGAATATGCGGGGCGCGGCAACGAATCTCCCGGATGAGGTCAACTCCGTCCATCCCCGGCATGCGCATGTCCGTGAGAATGACATCCACACCGAGCAACCCCAGCATTGACAATGTCTCGCTTCCCGATGACGCTGTTCCCACCACACTGAACGGGCTGCCGACGAAGTAGCTGGGGAGCATCTGGCGTACAACCTCATCGTCGTCCACTATCAGAAGCGCCGGGGAAACCATCAGCCTGCCTCCACGACCGGAAACTCCAGCGCCACCTGCATCAACCCGTCTGCCCGACTCACCTCGACTGTCCCCCGACCTCAGACATCGCAGCCTCCACCCCGGGAAGGCCCCGACCGGTGCCGCCGAGGTCGTCACGATGGTCAGCGGAAATTCTGTTGACCACGAGCACCCGAGACATGCCTCCGGACACTTCCCCGAGCAGCCGCACCGGATTCTCGCCATATTTGAGAACGTTGGTGAACACCTCCCGCAAGGCACGGGCCACAGTCTCCACGACACGGACACCCTCCACCCCCGGGAAGTCGACGACAGGATGGAGCCCGAGCGCCTGCATGTCACCCACTGCACGATCGACTCCGAGATCCACCACGGACTGCGAACCAGCCAGGCGCCCCTCTCCCTGCAGATGACCGATGATACTGCGCAGCGACGCGATGGCCTCCTGTGCTTCCTCATGCACTCTCGGGCGCCACTCCCGGATTCCTTCTGCAGTTCCGCTGAGCAGCACGATGCGGGTCAGTGAATCCGCGACATTGTCATGGAGTTCACGGGCCATGTCCACCCTCATTCGCAGACGCTCCAGCTCCACTGCAGATTGACGCCCGCGTCTCTCCATCCGGAGCATCCGACGCGCAAGTCCCACGACCAGTGCCACCACGATGCAGAGCAAGACGGTCAGCACCTCCGCCCCGGCCGAAACACCCCAGGCTGCGAGGGGGTCACCGAGAACGAACCAGGTGAAAATCACCAGACCGGTCACAGCTCCGGTCACCCAACGACCGGTCAGGATCAAGATTTCCAGCACCAGGAAGGACAGGCAGGCGACGAAGACATGCATTTCGACATCCCCGATGAACAGTCCCACCGCCACAGCCAGCACCACCCCGACTGCGCGTACCCCACTGTGCGGTGCCAGGAGCATTGCCCAGATGAGGAAGCCGCCGGCTGCCAGCAGAGGCCAGGTGGGCCAGTCCCGGTACACCGCAGCCACACCGGCTGCCGAAATCAGGAGGACAATCCCGAGTGCCGCCTCCAACCGCCCATCATCGGCGACAAACGCGCGCACAATCCGAGAATCCATGGGAGCATTCCATCACATTCCAGATGCCACAAGCTTGTACGGGACCTTCGGCTACCCCATCTCAAGCATCGACATGGTGACGAGGCTGACCACAAGGAGAGACTTCCTGGAAGACCGGTTCGCAGGAAGTCTCCGTCCCTATCGTCAGAGTTGTTCCTCCCCCAAAACAGAAAGGCACCAATGTCTTCCCGTGTTCTCCGCCTCGCCACGTCTTGTGCGGGTGCTGCACTGCTCTCCGACCACCTCATCGTGCCCGTGACCACCGCCGGAAAATGCGCTCGAGCAGCCGTGGATGCGTGGTGATCCCGTGACTTCTTCCAAGAGTAACCGGTGGGTGCCGACGGCCATCTACGGAGTCTCTGTTCCCGCCGGTGTGGCGGGGGCCGCCTCCGTCGGGTCGCTGGCAGCGCTCCCGCTCCTGGCAGGAGCCGCCTGCGGCCTCGCGGTGGGCTGGTGGGTCAACCAGATCCTGAATGTGAGGCGCCGAGACACGTAGAGACCGCACCCGGACAGTGCCCGGGTGCGGTCTCTGCGCTGACAGATGCTACTCGACGACGGCGTTGGCACCCACCGCGTGACCGAAGAGGTTCGGCAGGGTCGTCTTCCAGGCGTCCTTGAGCTCATCCAGGTCGACGGTGACGTCGCCGAAGGTGAGCTCGCGGGCCTCGGTGGTCTCACCGATCTTCACGGCCGGCACACCGAACTCGGCGGCGCGGGCCAGGACGGCGTCGACCTTGTCCTCGGTGGTGGCCACCAGGGCACGGGACGCGGACTCGGAGAAGAGTGCCACGAACTCGTCCTCGTGGACGCCGGACAGGTCCAGTGCCACGCCACCCGGGGCACGGAAGGCCATCTCGACGACGGCCTGGGCCAGGCCACCCTCGGAAAGGTCGTGCGAGGCGGTGACGTCGCGGTTGCCCACGAAGAAGTCGGCGAGGCGCTCCTCGTTGGCCAGGTCGACCTTCGGGGGCATGCCGTTGAGGCCGCCGCCGGAGATCTTCTGCCAGATGGAGCCGCCGAACTCGTCGAAGGTCTCACCCAGGAGGATGAGCACCTCCTTGCCCTCGACGGTGCCCAGGTCGTGGGCGATGGCGTCGTGGACGTCCTCGATGACACCCAGGACACCGACCACCGGGGTCGGCAGGATCGGGGTGTCACCGGTCTGGTTGTAGAAGGAGACGTTGCCGCCGGAGACCGGGATGTTGAGCGCCTTGGCGCCGTCGGCCAGGCCGTGGACGGACTCCTTGAACTGCCACATGACGTCCGGGTTCTCCGGGGAGCCGTAGTTGAGGCAGTTGGTCACGGCCACCGGGCGGGCGCCGGTGACGGCGACGTTGCGGTAGGCCTCGGCCAGTGCCAGGCGGGTACCGGTGTTCGGGTCCAGCTTGGTGTAGCGGCCGGAGGCGTCGGCCGAGACGGCGACGCCGCGGCTGGTCTCCTCGTTGATGCGCAGGACACCGGCGTCGGAGTACTTCGCCTTGACCGTGTTGCCGCGGACGTAGCGGTCGAACTGCTCGGTGATGAAGTCACGGGAGCACAGGTGCGGGGAGGAGACCATGTCGATGAGGGCCTGCTTGAGGTCCTCCGGACGCTCCACCGGGACGTACTGCTGGAGCTCGTCCTGCCACTCCGGGCGGGCGAAGGGGCGCTGGTAGACGGGGCCCTCGTCGATGGTGGACGGCGGGGCGTCCATGACCACCTCACCGTTGTGGACCACGAGGAGACGGTCGGCCTCGTCGGTGACCTCACCGATCTCGGCGCAGGTGACCTCCCACTTGTCGCAGATCGCCTTGAACTTGTCGACGTTCTCCGGCGTCACGATCGCGCACATGCGCTCCTGGGACTCGGAGGCGAGGATCTCGGCGGCGGTCATGTTCTCGGCGCGCAGCGGCACGGCGTCGAGGTTGACGCGCATGCCGCCGTCACCGGCGGCGGCCAGCTCGGAGGTGGCGCACGCGAGGCCGCCACCGCCGAGGTCCTGGATGCCGACGACCACGCCGGCGTCGTAAAGCTCGAGGCAGCACTCGATGAGCACCTTCTCGGCGAAGGGGTCACCGACCTGGACGGCCGGCAGCTTGCGCTCCTCGCCCTCCTCGAAGTTCGCGGAACCGAGGACGGAGACACCACCGATGCCGTCGAGGCCGGTACGGGAACCGAAGAGCATGACCTTGTTGCCGGCGCCGGAGGCGAAGGCCAGCTTGAGGTCCTCCACCTTGAGGGTGCCCACGCACAGTGCGTTGACCAGCGGGTTACCCAGGTAGGCCTCGTCGAAGATGGTCTCGCCGCCGATGTTCGGCAGGCCGAGGGAGTTGCCGTAGCCGCCGATGCCGGCGACGACGCCGGGGAGGACACGGCTGGTGTCGGCGGCGTCAGCCGGGCCGAAGCGCAGCTGGTCCATCACGGCGATGGGACGGGCGCCCATGGCCATGATGTCGCGGACGATGCCGCCGATGCCGGTGGCGGCACCCTGGTACGGCTCGACGAAGGACGGGGAGTTGTGGGACTCGACGCGGAAGGTGACGGCGTCGCCGCCTCCGATGTCGACCACACCGGCGTTCTCGCCGATGCCGGCCAGGATCTTGGAGGCCATCTCCGGGGTGGTGGTCTCACCGAAGTAGCGCAGGTGCACCTTGGAGGACTTGTAGGAGCAGTGCTCCGACCACATGACGGAGTAGGTGGTCAGCTCGGCGTCCGTGGGACGGCGGCCGAGGATGCCCTTGATCTTCTCGTACTCGTCCTCCTTGAGGCCGAGCTCCTCCCAGGGCTGCTCGAGCTCCGGGGTCTCCAGGGCGGCGTCGACGGTGTCGTTGTGAACGGTCATTTATTCAAGCCCTCCTAGGCTGCGATCGTGCCGATGGCGGACAGGAACATCCCCAGACCGTCCGTGGACGGGCCGGTGAGGACCTCGACGGCGTGCTCTGGGTGCGGCATGAGGCCCACGACGCGGCCGGTCTCGTTGGTGATGCCGGCGATCGCGTTGAGGGACCCGTTGTAGTTGTCGGTGTAGCGGAAGACCACGCGGCCCTCACCCTCGAGCATCTCGATGGTGTCCGGGGCTGCCTGGAAACGGCCCTCACCGTGCTTGGCGGGGACGAGGATCTTCTGGCCGGCCTCGTAGTTGGAGGTCCACGCGGTGTCCGCGTTGACGACCTCCAGGTAGGTGTCGGTGCAGTGGAAGTGCAGACCCTCGTTGCGGGTCAGTGCACCCGGCAGCAGGCGGGCCTCGGTGAGGACCTGGAAGCCGTTGCAGATGCCCAGGACGGGCATGCCCTTGCCGGCGGCGTCGACGACGGCGCGCATGACGGGGGCGATGGCGGAGATGGCGCCCGAACGCAGGTAGTCGCCGTAGGAGAAGCCGCCCGGGACGACGACGGCGTCGATGCCCTTCAGGTCCTCGTCGGCGTGCCAGAGGTTGACCACCTCGGCGCCGGCGATACGCACGGCACGGGCCGCGTCCACGTCGTCCAGGGTGCCGGGGAAGGTGATGACTCCGATCTTGGCGGTCACTTGGCGACCTCCACGCCGACGACCTCGAAGTCCTCGATCACGGTGTTGGCGAGCAGCGTCTCAGCGAGCTTCTCGAGGTCGGCGGTGGTGACGGAGTCATCCACCTCCAGCTCGAAACGCTTGCCCTGACGTACGTCGCTGACGCCTGTGACGCCGATGCGTCCCAGTGCGCGGTGGACAGCCTGTCCCTGGGGGTCGAGGATCTCCGCCTTCGGCATGACATTCACAACAACACGGGCCACAGTTTTCCCTTATCTTCGCCGGAATTGGTCGGTCTCAGCATAGCGCGTCAACGCCCTTGTTAATACTCGGCAAACCCATTCCCGCCCGAGGTCTCTGTCACCGCCGAGTGAACCCCCGATGAATTCTGCGTTCCCGGGATGCGACGAGGTGTGAACAACGGTTAGGTGGTCGCGAGCACGTATGTGCGCAGACACATACGTGGCAACCGTCAGCCGTCCGTTCTCATTCCCAGAGGGCCCCCATGTTCCGTCCCGCAGCAGGACTGACCGCAGCCGCCGCCACCGGTCTCGCGCTCGTCCTCGTCCCCGCCTCCGCCTCCGCCGCTCCCGACGCCTCCGAGGTCGTCATCAACGAGGTGTACGGAGGTGGCGGCAACTCCGGTTCCGTCTACTCCCATGACTTCGTCGAGCTGTACAACCCGACCGACCGCGACATCGACCTGAGCGGCTGGGCCATCGACCAGCGTTCCGCCGCCGACAACCGCGGCACCCTGCACACCATCCGGTCCGGTGTCATCCCGGCGAAGGGCCACTTCCTCATCCGGGGCGCGGCCGGCAACAACTCCCCCGCCGAGCTGCCCACCCCGGATTCCGTGGGCACGTTCAACTTCTCCGGCACCAACGCCATCGCGGAGCTTATCGACGCCACCGGCACCCCCGTCGACCTCGTCGGCTGGGGCTCCGCCACCCGTTTCGAGTCCGCCCCGGCACAGTCCACCACCAACGCGACCTCCACCGCGCGCCGCACCGACGGGGTGGACACCGACGACAACGCCCTCGACTTCGCCCGCTCCGCCCCGACACCCCGGAACTCACAGACCTCCGGCACGGCCCCCGGACCGGAGGTCACGGAGACCATCCCCATCGCCGAGATCCAGGGCACCGGCGACGTCACACCGTTCGCGGGTCGGCAGGTCACCACCGAGGGTGTCGTCACCGCCGTCTACCCGGAGGGCGGCCGCAACGGATTCATCATGCAGACGCCGGGGACGGGTGGTGTCGGAAAGCAGGTCGGTGACGCCTCCGACGCGATCTTCGTCCACCTGGGTGCCGGGGGCCAGTTCCCGGCGATCGGTGACTCCCTCGTGGTCACCGGTCAGGCCGATGAGTACTACTCCGTCACCCAGCTCTCCCGCGCCACCATCACCGTCCCGGACACCGCCTTCGCCCCGGTCACCCCGACGGAGATCGACACGCTGCCCGCCGGCGACGAGGCCCGCGAACCCTACGAGCACATGCTCGTCCTGCCGACCGGTGCCCACACGGTGACGAACAACTACGCGCTGAACACCTACGGCGAGATCGGCCTGGCGCCGGGCACCACCGCCCACCGCCAGCCCACCGACCTGCACGCCCCGGACACCGATCCGGCGTCCCCGGTGCAGCAGCTCGCCGCGGCGCAGCTCGCTGAACTCGTGCTTCTCGACGACGGCCGCACCCGCAACTACCTCACCGGTGACCAGCACACCCCACTGCCCTACGTCGCCGTCGACGGTGCCCCGCACATGTCGATCCGCACCGGCGCAGCCGTGGACTTCCAGCACCCGGTGACCGTGGATTTCTCGCACAACCACTGGCGTTTCCAGCCGACCACCCCGGTCACGGGCCACAGCTCCGCTGCGGAACTCCCGGTCACGTGGGAGGACACCCGCGCCGCCGAGATCGGCGCCATGGGCACCGTCGCCGGAGACTACTCCATCGCGTCCTTCAACGTCCTCAACTACTTCACGTCGCTGGGGGCGGACGAGGCCGGCTGCCGCGCGTACACCGACATGCACGGCCACCCGGTCGCCACGAACCGCTGCACCGTCCGCGGCGCGTGGTCGCCGTCCGCGTTCCGCGACCAGCAGACCAAGATCGTCGCCGCGATCAACGAGCTCGACGTCGACGTGCTCGGCCTGGAGGAGATCGAGAACACCTCCGCCCTGACGGGTGACATCGAGCGTCGCGACGAAGCCCTCTCCCTGCTTGTCGACGCCCTCAACACCGCCGCCGGCGCCGAGCGCTGGGCGTACGTCGCGTCCCCGGCGCAGACCGGCACCGACGAGGACGTCATCCGCGTCGGCTTCCTCTACGACCCGTCCACCGTCGAGGTCGTCGGTGAGTCCCGCATCTTCGACGACGCCCGTTTCACCGGCACCGCCCGCCAGCCACTCGCCCAGGAGTTCCAGCCGGTCGGCGGCGGACAGTCCTTCGTCACCGTGGTCAACCACTTCAAGTCCAAGGGCTCCGTCGCCCGGGGAGACGCCGACACCGGTGACGGCCAGGGCAACAACGCCACCGTCCGCACCAACCAGTCCCAGGCGCTCCTCGAGCACCTGCGTGACCAGACTGACTGGAGCGGGCTGCCGACCTTCATCCTCGGTGACATCAACGCCTACTCCCGGGAGACCGCCGTGACGGTGCTGGAGAACGCCGGCTACACCAACATCGCCGCCCAGTACGACCCGGAGCACACCACCTACCAGTTCGACGGCAAGCTCGGGTCCCTGGACCACGCGCTCGGCAACGCCGCCGCCATGGAGCTGGTCCGGGACGCCCGTGTCTGGAACATCAACGCCGATGAGCCGATCCTCTACGAGTACTCCCGCCGCCTGTACAACGTGGTCGACTTCCACGAGGACAACTACTTCCGCTCCTCCGACCACGATCCGGTGAAGGTCGGCTTCTCCCTCCCGCAGAACACGGAGCCGGCCCAGCGGAACGGCCGCCCCGACCACTCCCACCAGCAGGGACGCCCGGACCACTCCTACGACACCGGCCGCCCCGCCCACGCCCGCCGCTGACCGACGGAACGGTCAGGAGGCGAAGTCGCGGTAGTCGCCCGGCTCCGCGCCGGCGGCCACCGCCGCTGCGGCGGCCATGAGGACGTCCGAGGCGACCTTCTTCTCCAGGAGGTTACGGCCCGAGACGGAGAGGCGGATGATGTTGCCGCGGGCGGCACCCCGCCCGGCGGCCCTGATGATGTTCCGGCGCCACCACTTCGCCGCACCGAAACCCTCACCGACGGAGAGGTTGCGGCACTGGACGAACGTGTCGTCCTCCAGCATGTGCAGGCCCCGGGTGCTGGCTGCGAGGGTGAAACCGAACTCCGGCAGCACCTCGAGGGTGCCGGGCGACATACGCCAGCGGGGCGGGGCGAAGATGTCGGTCTCGATCCCGATCCTCTTCATCTGACGGGTGGCGCCGGCGACGCGGAGACGGGCCTCGTGGGCCCCGAGGTTCGCGAACTCGGCGCGGCGCCCCTGCACCGCCTGGTCGAAGCCGTTGAGGATGAGCACCCGCCCGGACTCCTGCTGCTCCAGCAGCCAGTCCCGCGTCCGGGTGTCCTTGGCCAAATGCCAGTTACCGTCGATATGCGGCGCTACCAGCAGCGACACGGGGATCCCCTCAGCGTCGAGGTCCTTGACCATCCCCGCCACTGCTCCCCTGGTGTCTGTGAAGATACTGGAGATGGATACCAGGAGCCGGCCACGCATAAGGGGGATTATCGCACGTCCGGCCTGCCCTGTCCTGTCGAGTCAGGGAGCGGGATCCGCACCGCCCCCGCAGCCCGCAGCGTCCACGCGTACTCGAAGGCGGTCTGGCGCCAGCGCGCATAGCGGCCGGACACTCCCCCGTGTCCGGCGGACATCTCGGTCTTGAGCAGGAACTCACCACCGGTCGCCGTGGCACGCAGCGCGGCGATCCACTTGGCGGGCTCGACGTAGAGCACGCGGGTGTCATTGAGCGAGGTGATGGCGAGGATGTCCGGGTAGTCCTGGGCCGTGACGTTCTCGTAGGGGGCGTAGGAGGCCATGTAGTCGTACACCTCGGCGTCGGAGTAGGGGTTTCCCCACTCGTCCCACTCGGTGACCGTGAGCGGCAGCTCGGGCTTGAGCATCGAGGTCAGCGGGTCGACGAAGGGGACCACCGCCTGGATGCCGGCGAAGCGGTCGGGTGCCATGTTGGCGATCGCCCCCATGAGCATGCCGCCGGCGGAACCGCCCTCGGCGACGAGGCGGTCCGGGGCGGTGAACCCGCGGGCGATGAGGTCGTCGGCCACCGCAATGAAGTCGGTGAACGTGTTCTTCTTGCTCAGCTGCTTGCCGGTGTCGTACCAGGCGCGCCCCATCTCACCGCCGCCGCGGACATGTGCGACGGCGAAGATCATGCCCCGGTCCATGAGGGACAGGCGGGCGATGGAGAAGCCCGGGTCGATGCTCGACTCATAGGACCCGTAGGCGTAGAGCAGCGTCGGCTGCGGCTTCTGCAGATCGAGGTCCGCGCGGTGGACCAGCGAGACGGGGATCTCGGCACCGTCGGAGGCCTTCACCCACAGCCGGTAGGCGGTGTACTCGGCCGGATCGTAGCCGCCGCGGATCTCCTGCTGCTTGAGCAGGGTGAACTCCCCCGTGGACACGCGGTAGTCGAACAACTGCGCCGGGGTGGTGAAGGAACCGTAGGAGACACGGATCACCGGGGCATCCCACTCCGGATTCCCCAGGGCGGCGGCGGTGTAGAGCTCCTCCTCGAACTCCAGCTCACTGAAGTGGCCGTAGCCGGAGTCCGGCAGGACCATGAGGGCGAGGCGGCCGATGGCGCCGCGTCGGTAAGCAGCGACGATGAAGTCCCGGAACGTGTCCACCCCCTCAATACGCCAGTCCCGGCGGTGCGGGATGAGGACATTGAGATCCCGCAGATGCGGCAGCTCCCCCACCCCGCACTCACCCACCTCGAAGTTCGGACCCGCCGCATTGTGCGTGACGATCCACCGGCTCTCCCCGTCGATGACCGCGTGGTCGACGGAGTACTCGATGCCCTTCTCCCGCGGCCACAGCACCCGGAACTCCCCCTCCGGGTCATCCAGCGGCAGGACGTGCGTCTCCGAGGTGATCTTGGACGCCGCCTCGATGATGAGCCACTGCTCACACCGCGTCGCGCCGACCCCCGTGAAGAACTGCTCATCCGTCTCATGGAAGACACACACGTCCTCCGCCGGATCCGTGCCGATACGGTGCCGCCACACCGTGTCCGGGCGCCAGGCCTCATCGACACGCTGGTAGAACAGGTGCTCCTCCCCCGCCCAGGTCGCGCCGTAGTAGACGTTCTCCAGGACATCCGGCAGCAGCTCACCGGTCTCGAGGTCCTTGATGCGCAGGGTGAAACGCTCATCACCCGTCGTGTCCACGGAGTACGCGAGGAAACGCCCCGACGTGGTCACCGAGGAGGCCCCGACCGAGAAGAACTCATGCCCCTCCGCCAGCTCGTTGAGATCCAGGAGGACCTGCTCCCCCTCCGGGCGGCCCTCCTCCGGGATGACCGGCGGCGTCCACGGATCCTGCCCCTCTGCCACGGGGATGCGGCAGCTCAGGCCGTAGCTCTGGCCCTCGATGGTGCGGCCGTAGTACCACCAGTCACCGGCGCGCTGCGGGACGGACATGTCCGTCTCCTTGATGCGGCCCTTCATCTCCTGGTAGATCTCCTCCGTGAGATCCTCCAGGTCAGCGGTCTGCTGCTTCGTGTACGCGTTCTCCGCCTCGAGGTAGGCGATGGTCTCCGGGGACTCCTTGTCGCGCATCCACTCGTAGTTGTCGGTGAACGTGCGGCCGTGGAACTCACGGACCACGGGATGGAGCGGGGCGATCGGGGGAGTCAGAGTCATGTCCACCGATCCTAGTGCCGCGACCCCGGCCCGCTCGCGGGGACCCTGTCACGGACGTACTCGCCTGCCCTCCCGGCGCCGGCGTTCCGACCCTCCGGAGGCCACAGGCGAGTACGTCCGTGACAGGCCCGCGCATGAGAAAGGCCCCGGGCAGACGCCCGGGGCCTCAGGAAAGGGGAACTACACGCACTCTCCGACCCAGGTGCAGAACTTCTCGCCGGACAGGCGCTCATACGCCTCGATGTAGCGCTCGCGGGTCGCCTCCACGACGGAACCCGGCAGCACCGGCGGCGGGGTGTCGTCGCTGCCGTCCCAGCCCGACTTCGGGGAGGTCAGCCAGTTACGCACGTACTGCTTGTCGAAGCTCGGCTGGACCTTGCCCTCCTCATAGGAGTCGGCCGGCCAGTAACGGGAGGAGTCCGGGGTGAGGACCTCGTCGGCCAGCACCAGGGTGCCGTCCTCGTCGAGGCCGAACTCGAACTTCGTGTCCGCCAGGATGATGCCCTTCTCCTCGGCCAGCGCAGCGGCCTCCGAGTAGATGCGCAGGGTCGCGTCACGCAACTCGTTGGCGCGCTTCTCGCCCAGCTTCTCCACGACCACCTCGAAGCTCACGTTCTCGTCGTGGTCCCCCTGCTCCGCCTTGGTCGCCGGGGTGAAGATCGGCTCCGGCAGCTTCGAGGACTCCACGAGACCCTCCGGCAGCTCGATGCCGCAGACGGTGCCGTCCGCCTGGTACTCCTTGAGCCCGGAACCCGTGAGGTAACCACGGGCCACGCACTCGAACGGCAGCATCTTCAGCTTCTTCACGATCAGCGCCCGACCCAGCACCTCCTCCGGGATCCGCGGATCGTCGATGGGGCCGGCGAGGTGGTTCGGGAAGTCGATGGCGTTGAAGAAGAACACGCTCATCGCCGTGAGCACCCGCCCCTTGTCGGGGATCTCGGGGTCGAGCATGTGGTCGTAGGCCGAGATACGGTCGGAGACCACCATCAGCAGGGTGTTGTCATCAACCTCGTAGATCTCACGGACCTTGCCCGCGGAGATGTGGTTGTAGTCGGACAGCTCAGGACGCATGACAGGGGAGTCTATTACAGAATCACGCCCGGCTTGTACTGGGCCGCCTCCGGGTGCGCGTCGACGAGCACCTGGACCCGACGCAGCACATGATCCACCTGGGACTCCGCCGCGCCGATGAAGGCGTGACGGTCGGCCAGGGCGGCATCCAGATCGGCCTGCGACATGGGCAGACGCTCATCCGCGGCGAGACGCTCGATGAGGTCCTGGTCGCCGCCGTTCTCGCGCATGTTCAGCGCCACCGCGACGGCGTTCTCCTTGATGACCTCGTGCGCCGTCTCACGGCCCACGCCCGCCCGGACCGCCGCCATGAGGATGCGGGTGGTCGCCAGGAACGGCAGGTAGCGCTCCAGCTCACGGTTGATCATCGCCGGGAAGGCACCGAACTCGTCGAGGACGGTGAGGAAGGTCTCGAACATGCCGTCAATGGCGAAGAAGGCGTCCGGCAGGGCCACACGACGGATGACCGAGCAGAACACGTCACCCTCGTTCCACTGCTGACCCGCCAGATCCGCGGTCATGGTCAGGTAACCGCGCAGGATGACCTGCAGACCACCGACACGCTCGCAGGAACGGGCGTTCATCTTGTGCGGCATCGCGGAGGAACCGACCTGGCCCTCCTTGAAGCCCTCCGTCACGGTCTCGGTGCCGGCCATGAGACGGATCGTGTGCGACAGCGAGGACGGGCCGGAACCCAGCTGCACCAGCGCGGACACGGCGTCGAAGTCCAGGGACCGCGGGTACACCTGGCCCACGGAGTCGAAGATGCGGGAGAAGCCGAGATGGTCGGCGATGGAGGTCTCCAGGGCGGCGAGCTTGCTCTGGTCACCGTCCATGAGGTCCAGCATGTCCTGCGCGGTGCCCATCGGGCCCTTGATGCCGCGCAGCGGGTAGCGGTCCAGCAGGTTCTCGGTGCGCTCGATGGCGACGAGCATCTCGTCGGCGGCCGTCGCGAAGCGCTTGCCCAGGGTCGTGGCCTGTGCCGCGACGTTGTGGGAACGACCCGCCATCACCAGGGACTTGTACTGCGCCGCGCGGTCCGCGATGCGGGAGACCACGGCGATGGACTTGTCGCGGATGAACTCCAGCGAACGGTAGATCTGCAGCTGCTCGACGTTCTCCGTCAGATCGCGGCTGGTCATGCCCTTGTGGATGTGCTCGTGCCCCGCGAGGTCGTTGAACTCCTCGATGCGGGCCTTGACGTCGTGGCGGGTGATCCGCTCACGGGCGGCGATCGACTCGAGGTCGACCCGGTCGATGACGGCCTCGTAGGCGTCGATCGCCTCGGCCGGGATCTCCACACCCAGATCCTTCTGCGCCTTCATCACGGCGATCCAGAGCTGGCGCTCCAGGATGATCTTGTACTCCGGGCTCCACAGCTCCGTCAGCTCGGCGGAGGCGTAGCGGTTGGACAGGACGTTCGCAATCTTCTTCTTATCAGCCACGCCCCCGATTATCGCATGACCAGCGTCGGGGGTGGGCTGCGGGCATCAGCGACGCACGTACTCACCCAGGCGACGGATCGCCTCGCGGGTCTCCTCCTCCGGGGCGCACAGCGTGAGGCGGACCCACTTGTGGCCGTTGACCGGGTCGAAATCGATGCCCGGCGCGAAGGCCACACCGATCTCCTCGATGAGCTCGTGGCACCAGGCCTCCGAGTCGTCGGTGACGTGGGAGACGTCGAGCCAGAGATAGAGGCCGCCGTCAGGCTCCGCCATCCGGGTGAAACCGGCGGCGGGCAGCTCCTCGAGGAGCACGGCGCGGGCGGCACGGTAACGCTCAACGTGGGAGTCGAGCTCCGCGCGGGCCTCCGGGGTGAAGGCCGCACGGCCCGCGACCTGCGAGATCGCCGGCGGACACAGCGCCAGCGAGGCCTGCAGATTCTCCACGGGCGTGAGCAGTTCATCGGGGAGGATGAGCCAGCCGATGCGCCACCCCGTCATCGAGTAGTACTTCGACAGCGTGCCCACGACGATCGCCCGGTCCGAGAACTGACGGGCCGTGGCCAGGGGACGCCCGAAGGACATGCCGTGGTAGTCCTCGTCGGAGATGAGGACCGCGTCGTTGTCCTCGCACCAGCGGGCGATGCGCTCCAGCTCATCCGGGTCGATGATCGTGCCGGAGGGGTTGCCCGGCGAGGTGACGATCACGGCACGCGGCCGGTCCTCCGCGGGCAGGGCGTCGAGCATCGCGGCCGTCGGCTGGAAGCGGGTCGACTCATCACAGACGAGGTCGATGACGCGGGCCCCGAGCGACTCCAGGATGTTGCGGTACGCCGGGTAGCCCGGGCACGACAGGGCGACGGCGTCGCCGTGATCGAGCACCGCCAGGAAGGACGCCACGAAACCACCGGAGGAACCGGTCGTGATGACGACGTTGTCCGCGCTGGTCTCCACCCCGTACGTGTCGGAGTGCCAGCGGGCGACGATCTCCCGCAGGTCACGGTCACCGACGACCTCGGTGTACCCCAGGGTCGAGGTGCGGAGCGAGCCCTCGGCAGCGTCGAGGACCGGGGCCGGGGCACCCGTGGAGGGCTGCCCGGCGCACAGCATGATCGTGTGCTTCCCCTCGCGTGCACGCCGGTGCACGATGTCGAGCATCTGCATGACGCGGAAGGGCTGGACCTGGCCGCGGTCACTGACGAGCCGGCCGGTCACAGGGAGATCCGTCCCTCCACGGCCGGCAGTGCGATGTCGCCGCGGTAGAAGGAACCCTCCAGCTGGATCTGCTCGATGGTGGCGTAGGCGTCGTCGCGGGCGGCCTCCAGGGTCGGGCCCACACCGACGATGTTGAGCACGCGGCCACCGGCGGAGACCAGCTCGCCGGCGTCATTGCGGGCGGTACCGGCGTGGAGGACCTTCGACGGATCCTTCACGACGTCACCCGTGATGACACCCCCGGTCACCGGGTCAGCCGGGTAATTCTCGGCGGCCAGGACGACGGTCAGCGCGTAGGCGTCCTCCCACTCCAGCGGCGGATGATCGGCCAGGGTGCCGGACGCGACGGAATCGAGAAGCGTGGCCAGCGGGGTCTTCAGCAGCGCGAGGATCGGCTGGGTCTCCGGGTCACCGAAACGGGCGTTGAACTCGACCACCCACGGGCCGTCCGTGTCCCACGCCAGACCGGCGTAGAGCAGACCGGAGTACGGGGTGCCACGCTTGACCATCTCCCGGGCGACAGGCACACACACCTCATCGACGATGCGCTGGACACCCTCGGCGGGCAGCCACGGCAGCGGGGTGTAGGCACCCATGCCGCCGGTGTTCGGGCCCTCGTCATTGTCATAGGCGCGCTTGTGGTCCTGCGCCGGGATCAGCGGGACGACGGTCTCACCGTCCACCAGGCAGAAGAGCGAGACCTCGGGGCCGTTGAGGAAGGACTCGAGCAGAACCGGGTTACCCAGCTCGTGCACCGCACGGACATGCTCGAGCGCGGCGGCCCGATCGGGGGTGACCACGACGCCCTTGCCGCCGGCCAGCCCGTCGTCCTTGACCACCCAGGTGGGGCCGAAGCGGTCGAGGGCGGCCTCGATGTCCGCGTCCGGGGTGCCCGGGGTGAGCTGCTCCGCGCGGGCCGTCTTGACGCCGGCGTCAGCCATGACGTCCTTGGCGAACTGCTTGGAGCCCTCGATCTGGGCGGCGTCACGGTTCGGGCCGAAGACCCGGAAGCCCGCGGCGCGGAGAGCGTCGGCCACGCCCGCGACCAGCGGAATCTCCGGGCCGATGACGACCAGGTCGGCCTCGATCTGCTGGGCGAGGGCCACCATGGCGGCCGGGTCGTCTGCCTTTCCGGCGTCGGCGTGGACGGTGGCCAGGCCCGTCATTCCGGCGTTTCCGGGGCAGACGTGGAGGTCAGTGGTGGCGGGGTCGGCGGACAGACCCTGGAGGAGGGCGTGTTCGCGGCCGCCCGAACCGATCACGAGAATGCGCATGACCACCAATTCTAGGAGACTCCCGCCCTCCGGGGTGGACCCGGTCGCCGGAGGGCGGCCCCGGGTGACGATGAGCACATGTGTGCCTTCCGCGGTTCCCGGCGATTTCAGCGGATCGACTTCCCCGAAACGCTGAAATCGCCAGAAACCGGAAACAACCCACATATTCCTGCGCCGGGTAGCCTGGGCGCCATGAGTAGCGTGTTCACCAAGATCATCAACGGCGAGCTGCCGGGCCGTTTCGTCTACCGCGATGACGAGGTCGTCGCCTTCCTCACCATCGAGCCGCTGCGGTACGGCCACGTGCTGGTCGTCCCCGTGGAGGAGGTCGACCGCTGGACCGATCTCTCCCCCGCCCTGTGGGCCCGCCTCAATGAGGTGGCGCAGCAGATCGGCGTCGCGGTCCGGGAGGCCTTCGGTTCCGCCCGCGCAGGCTACATCATCGCCGGTTTCGACGTCCCCCACACCCACATCCACGTCTTCCCCACCGACCGGATGTCGGAGTACGACTTCTCGCGGGCCATGGCCATGGACGCCACCGACCCGGAGCTCATGGACGACGCCGCCGCCCGCATCCGCGCCGCCCTCGGCACCGACGCCGAGGGCCGCCCGCAGTAGGGATGTCGCTGCTGCGCTGGGTGCCGCACCGCGGGACCCTGCCGCCGCTGCCCGCCCGCCCGGGCACTCCGGTCGTGCTGCTGCACGGCCTCATGGGGTCGCCGGGCAACTTCGAGGCCACCGCCACCGCCCTCGTCGACCGCGGCGTGCCGGTCGTCGCGCCGTTGTACGGGGAGCGGGGGACGGTGGGCGTCGATAAGTCTCTCGATGAGCTTCTCGACGCCACCTCCTCCCTCCCCACCCCCTTCGACATCGTGGGCCATTCCCTGGGTGGCTACCTGGGGCTGCGCCTGGCCGTCGAACGTCCGGGGACGGTGCGCACCCTCGTGGGGGTGGGCGCCTGTTTCCGGGGTCTGCCGCTGCCGCCCCGTCGCCTGGTGCGGCGGGCGATCCCCCTGGTGATGGGCCGGGGCGCGGGCGACCTCATGACCGCCGTCCCCTTCCCCGCCGACATCCCGACGGGCACCCGGGTGGTCTCCCTCGTCTCCGACGGCGACACCGTCGTCCCCGCCGCCTCCGCCTCCCTCGGGGAGGTGCGCACCCTGCACGGCGTGCGCCACGAACACCTCCCCGGGCAGGCCGACGCCATCATCGAAGCACTGGATTGGACACCATGACCTCAGAGCACATCGCCGAGATTGACGGCACCGAGTACACCTTCGCCTGGCCGCAGGACAAGACGCTGCTGGAGTCGATGATCGCCGAGGCGATCCCCGCCTGGTACTCCTGCACCGACGGGGAATGCGGCACCTGCCAGTGCACACTGACCGGCGGGCCCTCGCACATGCGGCAGAATCAGGTCCTGTCGCGCTACGAGGTCGAGCAGGAGGAACAGACCCTCGCCTGCCAGACGATCCGCGACGGGGAGGGCCCTTACCGGGTGAGCTACGAGTAGCCACCCCTACCAGGGTGGTTTGATGGCCTTCTGCGCCTAGAGTGACATACATGAACCTGACTCCCCGTCTGCATGACAACCCTGAGATCCCCGAGGGCGAGGCCCGCGAGACCATCCTCCCCGCCTACTTCGGCAAGTTCGGCGGCCAGTTCGTCCCGCCCATGCTCTACCCGGTCCTCGACGAACTGGAGCGCGCCTACGCCGAGGCCCTCGAGGACGAGGAGTTCATCGCCGAGCTGGACAAGCTCTACCGTTCCTACCTGGGCCGCCCGACCCCGGTGACCGAGTGCGTCAACCTGCCCCGCGAGGGCCGGGGTCGGGGCCACGCGCGGATCTTCCTCAAGCGTGAGGACCTGGTCCACGGCGGTGCCCACAAGGGCAACCAGGTCATGGCGCAGGCGCTGCTGGCGAAGAAGCTGGGCAAGACCCGTCTCATCGCCGAGACCGGTGCCGGCCAGCACGGCACGGCCACCGCGATGGCGGCGGCCCGTTTCGGCATGGAGTGCACCATCTACATGGGTGCCCGTGACATCGCCCGTCAGCAGTCCAACGTGTACCGCATGCGTCTCATGGGTGCGGAGGTCGTGGCCGTCGACGAGGACGGCGGCAACGGCCTGCAGAACGCCGTCGACGTGGCGCTGCTCGACTGGGTCGAGTCGTACGAGACCACCCATTACCTGCTCGGCACCGCCGCCGGCCCGCACCCCTTCCCGAGCCTGGTCAAGGAGTACCACCGGGTCATCTCGAAGGAGTCGCGTGAGCAGATGCTCGCGGAGGTCGGCCGGCTTCCCGACGCCGTCATCGCCGCCGTCGGCGGCGGCTCCAACGCCATCGGCGCCTTCGCGGAGTACTACGGGGACACCGACGTGCAGCTCATCGGCGTGGAGCCCGCAGGCGAGGGCCTGGACTCCGGTAAGCACGGCGCCCCGCTCAACCGCGGCCGCGTGGGCATCCTCCACGGTTCCCGTTCCTACGTCATGCTCGGCGAGGGCGACGACGACGTGCTCAACTCCCACTCCATCTCCGCCGGCCTGGACTACCCGGGCATCGGCCCGGAGCACGCCTGGCTGATGGAGACCGGCCGCGCCACCTACGTCGGCGCCACCGATGCGGAGGCCCTGCAGGCCTTCCGCATGCTCACCCGCTACGAGGGCATCATCCCGGCTCTCGAGTCCTCCCACGCCCTGGCCCACGCCCTCAAGCTGGCCGAGCTGGACGAGGCCGAGGGCCGCACCGACCGTGTCTACCTGGTCAACCTCTCCGGCCGCGGCGACAAGGACGTCAACTACGTCCGCCGCATGCTCGGTGATGCGGCGGACCTGGATCCGGACACCCACGGCGTCGAGAAGCTGGATGTCGCGGGCGCCATCGCCGCGCTGGAGGCGGAGGCCGACTAGTCCCGCAGGCGCGGCAGCCGGACGGTGAACGTCGAGCCGACGCCCTCCTCCGAGTCGACGGTGATCGTGCCGCCGTGCTTGTCCACCAGCGACTTCGTGATCGCCAGGCCCAGACCGGAACCGCCGGACGCGCGGGACC
>NZ_DUOE01000124.1 GCF_012838985.1 Corynebacterium sp.
ATCCACCGGGCCGTGGTCCCCGGCGAGGATGCCGTCGCGGGCCTGGCGCACGTCACCGCCGGCGCAGAAGGCCTTCGGCGAGGCGGAGACGATGAGCACCTGCTCGATGTCCGGATCCTCGCGCCACTGTTCGAGGGCGTCGGTGATGATGCGGATCATCTCGTGGTTGAGGCTGTTGAGCGCCTTCGGACGGTCCAGTTCGAGGACACCGGTACGCTGGCGGACGCTGACATGCACGGGCTGTTCATTCATGCCCGACAGCCTACCGACGCGAAAGGTCATAGTAATGGAGTTCCGGATCATCGCCCTCGACATGGACGGCACGCTTCTCGACGCCGCCGGTCAGATCCCCGACTCCTTCTGGCCCGTCCTCGGGGAACTGCGCTCCCGCGGCGTCGCCGTCGCCCCTGCGTCGGGCCGCCAGCTGGCCACGCTGCGCGCCATCTTCCCGGGGGACACCTTCATCGCCGAGAACGGCACCTGTGTCTTCCATGAGGGGGAGGTCGTGTCCACGACGCTTCTCGACGTCCCCACGGTCCACTCCGTCATCGACGCCGCCGCGGGGCTCGACATGGATCTCGTGGTGTGCACCCCGACGGTCGCGTACCACCTGCCGGGCATCTCCGCGGAGACGGAGGCCGAGCTGGCGAAGTACTACCACTCACGTCAGGCGACGGAGGACCTGCACGCGGTGACGGGCGTCATCAAGCTGGCGGGGTTCACCACCGGGGACGCCGAGCGTGAGATCCACCCCGCGCTCCGCGACGCCGCCCCCGACGCCAACGTCGTCGTCTCCGGGGCCCACTGGGTGGACATCATGAACGCCGACGCCGGCAAGGGCCGGGCGTTGACGGCGCTCGCGGAGACGATGGGCGTCGAGAAGCACCAGATCGCGGCGTTCGGCGACTACCTCAACGACCTCGAGCTGCTGCAGGCGGCGGGCACGGCGTGGGCGATGGAGAACGCGCACCCCGACATCAAGGCGATCGCGCACCACATCGCACCGCCGAACACGGAGGCCGGCGTGGTCACCGTCCTCCGGGAGCTGCTCGACGCCTGAACCGGCGCTACTTCTTCTTCGGCTTCTGCTTCGGCTCGGTGAGCTTGCTCGCGACGTCCGGCACGTAGCGGAACTCGGCGCGCGGCGGACGCTCGTAGCCGTTGTCGGACTCCGGACGGTCCGGGATCTGCGGCAGCGGGCGGTCGATCTTCTCGTACGGGATCGTCGACAGCAGGTGCGCGATCACGTTGATGCGGGACCGCTTCTTGTCCTCGCTCTCCACCGTGTACCACGGGGCGGAGGGGATGTCCGTGTGGATGAACATCTCGTCCTTCGCGCGGGAGTAGTCCTCCCACCGGGTGATGGACTGCAGGTCCATCGGCGAGAGCTTCCAGCGGCGCAGCGGATCCTCCAGACGGGACTGGAAACGGGCCAGCTGCTCCTCGTCCGAGACGGAGAACCAGTACTTGCGCAGCAGGATGCCGTCCTCGACGAGCAGACGCTCGAAGATCGGGGCCTGGTGGAGGAAGCGGCGGTACTCCTGCGAGGTGCAGAACCCCATGACGCGCTCGACGCCCGCCCGGTTGTACCAGGAGCGGTCGAAGATCACGATCTCACCGGCGGTCGGCAGCTTCTCGACGTAACGCTGGAAGTACCACTGCCCCTGCTCACGGGAGCTCGGGGCGGGCAGGGCTTCGATCCGGGCGCTGCGGGGGTTGAGGTACTGGGTGATCCGCTTGATCGCGGAGCCCTTGCCGGCCGCGTCACGGCCCTCCATGATGATGACCACGCGCGCACCGGTCTCGACGACCCACTGCTGCATATCCACCAGCTCGGCCTGGAGCCTCTTGAGCTCCTTCTCGTAGGCCTTGTTGTCCAGCTTCTTCGGCTTAGGGATCTGGTCAGTGGTGTCCTTGTTACCCATACAACTCAGACTACCTTCAGCTGACCTGGAATTCGGCCATCCGGTCCCACCCGCTCTTTCCCTCGATGAGGGTGTTGATGATCTGCGGGGTCTCCGCCAGAATCCGCGGGAACATCTCGGTCGCGGCCCGGAAATGATCGGAGTTCACGTGCGCCTCAGCGGCGTCATCCTGGAAGGCCTCGATCAGGATGTACTCATCCGGATCATCTGTGTTCCGGGACCAGTCGAAGAAGATGCAGCCGGGTTCTTCACGGGTCCGCCGGGTGAACTCGTCGACGAGCTCACGGAAGTTCTCGACGTACTCGGGCAGTGGGCGGAATCGGACGTTGATCAGAATCATGGTGTCCAGAGTACCGACGGACCGCCGGGTAGACTGTGATCTACTGCACAAGGAGGCCGTCATGGCTGCACAGGAAACCTTCGAGTTCGACGTCACCCGCTGGTTCAACTCCCCGCCCCTGGAGCTGGAGAAGCTGCGCGGCAAGGTCCTGCTGGTGGAGTTCTTCCAGATGCTCTGCCCCGGCTGCGTCAACCACTCCCTCCCCCAGGCCCGCCGCGTCCACCAGATGATCAAGAGCGATCAGCTGGTCGTGCTGGGCATCCACAGCGTCTTCGAGCACCACGCGGTGACCGGGCCGGACGCCCTGGAGGTGTTCCTCCACGAGTTCGGCATCCGCTTCCCCGTCGCCGTCGACCGGCCCAGCGAGACCGGAGTCCTGCCGGTGACGATGAAACGCTGGCAGCTCGAGGGCACCCCCACCACCATGCTCGTCGACCGGCAGGGTCGCGTCCGCCAGAAGTGGCTCGGCCAGATCGATGACCTGGCCCTCGGCGTGTGGCTGGGGACGCTGCTGGCGGAGGAGGCGGAATCTGCGGGTTAGAGGGCCCTCAGAGCAATGGCGACGTAGTGGTGGTTGTTGTCGTAGACCGTGGCCAGGCCGAAGGGGAATGCGTGGTCCTGCATCCCCAGATCGGGGTCACTTGCAGATACTTCACCTGGGGATATCAGCCCTCGAGCTGCTCCCCCACCTCGAGCCATTCCATCTCGAGTTCCTCGTGTTCCTCGCGGGCCTCGTTGAGGGCGGTGTTGGCGTCGGCGATCTTGCCGTAGTCCGGGTCGGCGGCCGCGGACAGCACGGCCATCTCCTGCTCGAAGGTGGCGATGCGCTCGTCGAGACGCGACATCTTCCGCTCCAGCGCCTGCATCTGCTTGCGCAGTTCGCGTTCCTCCTGGGAGCTCAGGCCCGACTGCTTCTCGACGGGCGCCTGGTCCCTCTCCCCCAGGTCCAGGGGGCCGGATCCGGCGGCCTCGGCCTGTTGTGCACGGACCTCGAGGTACTGCTCGATGCCGCGGGGGAGGTTGGTGAGCTGGCCGTCGCCGAACAGCGCCCAGGTGGAGTCGGCGATGCGCTCGATGAGGTAGCGGTCGTGGGAGATGACGACGAGGGTGCCGGGCCAGGAGTCGAGGAGTGACTCGAGTTCCTGCAGGGTGTCGATGTCGAGGTCGTTGGTGGGCTCGTCGAGGAGCAGGACGTTGGGCTCGGACATGAGCACGCGGGTGAGCTGCAGACGACGGCGCTCACCGCCGGAGAGGTCACCGACGGGGGTGCGCTGGCGCTTCGGCGAGAAGCCGAGGCGTTCGGCGAGCTGCGAGGCGGACATCTCGCGGTTGCCGAGGTGGACGTAGGTGGCGACGTCCTCGACGGCGTCGAGAAGCGTGCGGTCGGGGTCTAGGTCGTCGAGTTCCTGGCGGAGCCAGCCGAGTCGGACGGTCTGCCCCTCGATGCGACGGCCGGCGGCCAGCGGGTGCTCGCCGGCGAGGGCCCGCAGGAGGGTGGTCTTGCCGGAGCCGTTGACACCGACGAGGCCGATGCGCTCGCCCGGCGCGAGACGCCAGGTGAGGTGGTCGACGAGCATGCGTCCGTCGGGGGTCTCGATGCGGGCGTCCTCGAGTTCGATGACCACCTTGCCCTGCCGCTGGCGGGAGAAGGCCATGAGCTCGACGGTGTCGCGCGGGGCGGGGACGTCGGCGATGAGCGCCTCGGCGGCCTCGACGCGGTAGCGCGGCTTGGAGGTGCGGGCCGGTGCGCCGCGGCGCAGCCAGGCGAGTTCCTTGCGGGCCAGGTTCTGGCGGCGCTGCTCGATGGCGTCGGCCTGGCGGGCACGCTCGGCGCGTGCGAAGATCCAGTCGTTGTAGCCACCCTCGTAGGTGTCGACCCGTCCGTCGTGGACCTCCCAGGTCAGGGTGGCGACCTGGTCGAGGAACCAGCGGTCGTGGGTGACCACGACGACGGCGATGCGGCGGTCCAGGAGATGCTGCGCGAGCCACTGCACGCCCTCGACGTCGAGGTGGTTGGTGGGCTCATCCAGGACCACGAGGTCGAGGTCGCGGACGAGTGCGGCGGCGAGGTTCACACGGCGGCGCTCGCCACCGGAGAGGCTGCCCACCTTGGTATCCAGGCCGAGTTCCGCGACGCCGATGCCGCCGAGGACCTCACGGACGCGGGCGTTGGAGGCCCACTCGTAGGTCTGCAGTCCGAGAGGCTTGACGACGACGTCCGCGACCGTGTCGTCCGGGTCGAGTTCCGCGCGCTGGGTGACCACCGCCATGCGGAGGTCGGAGTTGTGGGAGACGCGGCCGGAGTCGGGTTCCTCGATGCCGGTGAGGACCTCCAGGAGGGTCGTCTTGCCGCCGCCGTTGAGTCCCACGACGCCGATGCGGTCGCCGGTCTGCACTCCGAGGCTCACGCCGTCGAGCAGTGTCTTGAGCCCCCAGGTCTTGGAGACGTTCTCGAGATTAATCAGATTCGTCATGTCAAGAGCACATTCTAGGCGGTCGGGAGGGGTGGGAGCGAACCTTCCCACCACCCCTGTTTCACATGGTTTTCATTTGCATTAGTGTTCCGCCCATGCAGAAACGACTCCGCCCGGCCACCCTGGCCGTCCCCGCCCTCCTGACCTCCCTCCTGCTCGCCGCCTGCGGCGGCCCCACTCCCGCCACCACCGCCACCACGACCTCCCCCGCCACCGGGGCGGCGTCGGCAAGCGAACTCAAGGAAGTCGCCTCCGTCACCCCGCGGGTACTACTCTCCCACGACCGGGGCGTCACCGTCCTCGACTCCGCCACCGGCGACGTCATCTCCGAGATCGACCACCCCGGATTCCTGCGGCTGGCCGGAGCAGGAGACGGCCGCCACGCCCTCATCGCCGACGGCGACCGGTTCCTCGCCCTCGACGCCGCCGTGCAGACCCGCCTCCACGGTGACCACACCCACAGCTACGCCGGAGACCCCTCCCTCACCGACATCTCCTACGACTCCCCGCACGCCGGCCACGTGGTGGTCAACGACGGACTGACCGCGCTGTTCTCCGACGGCGAGGGCACCGTGCGCATCATCCCCACCGACCAGGTCGCCGGGGGCTACCGCGCCGCCGACGGCACGGTCGTGGACACCGGAGCGCCGCACCACGGCGTCGCCGTGCCGTTCCGGGACGGCTCCGTGCTGCTGACGGTCGGCACCGAGGATGAGCGCAGGACCATCCAGCACCGCGCCGCCGACGGAACCGTCCTCGCGGAGACGGACCAGTGCCCGGGAGTCCACGGCGAGGCGACCGCCGCCGCAGGCCGCGCAGTGTTCGGATGCGAGGACGGGCCGGTCGTCTTCGACGGCACGGAGTTCCACAAGATCCCCGCCGCCCACGGGGCCGATTACCAGCGCACCGGCAACGTCGCGGGACACCCCGATTCCCCCACCGTCCTCGGAGATCTCAAGGTGGACAAGGACGCGAAGAAGGAACGCCCGACCCGCGTCACCCTCATCGACACCCGCAGCAACACCATGCAGCAGGTGGAGCTGGATTCCTCCTACTGGTTCCGCTCACTGAGCCGCGGCCCCGCCGGCGAGGCCCTCGTCCTCACCTACGACGGCCACCTGAAGGTCATCGACCCCGGGTCCGGGGAGATCACCGCCGACATCCCGGCCATCGAGGCCTGGGAGGAGAAGGAGAAGTGGCAGGAGCCCGGCCCGATCATCCAGGTCGTCGGCGACACCGCCTACATCACCGACGCCGAGAACAAGGAGCTGGTCCTGGTGGACCTGACCTCGGGAGAGGTGCGCAACCGCTTCCAGCTCACCTTCGCCCCGGTGGAGATGACGGTGCTGGACGGCATCGCCGACGCCGACGCCGCCCAGATCGCGGGGAAGCCGGGACACGAGGGCCACGGGGACCACGACCACTGAGGCCGGACAGGCTGACCGGAAGAAGTCACAGGAGAGTGCGCCGTGGCGCACTCTCCTCCCCATTTCCAGCACCCTGAGCTGCAGAAACAGCCGTGGCAAGTTCATGTCCGGGGCGTGTGTTACATTGCGGATGATCGAACACCAATTCGACTTCCGGGGGAACCGCGATGCTGCCGACACAGACAGCACCCATCACAGCAACCGCACTGACCGACCAGTCCGACGCCGACCTGACCGCCACCATCTCCGACGCCCACTCCCTGCTCACCCACCACAAGGCGCGCTTCATCATGGCGCTGACCGAATTCCACCACCGCGGGCTCGCCACCGGACACGGCGCACCCAATACCTCCGTGTGGATCCAACGCACCCACGGGGTATCCCGTCGCACCTCCTACGAGTACCTCGGAGTGGGCACCAAACTGCGGACCTTCCCGCTGCTCAGCGAGGCCTTCCTCGCCGCCGACTTCTCCTACTCCGTCGTCCGCCTGCTCCTGCGGTACATGACGCAGGAGAACCAGGAGGAACTCATCGCACTGGCGCGGGCCCACCCCTTCCCCGAGCTGAAGATGATGCTGGCCGGGCGGGACGCCCCGGGTTCCGCCCCCACCCTCAACAAGTTGTCCGTGGTCGTGGACCCGGAGACCGGAGAGCTCCGCCTGTGGGGCCGGCTCGACCCCGAACGGGGAGCCGAGTTCATGGCGGCACTCAAGATCTCGGAGCTGGCCAACCTGGTGGACCTGGAGGGTGTCGACAAGCAGACACTCGAGGACCCGGAGGCTGTGGCGGAGCTCGTCGACAAGGCGCGCGGCGCTGAGGGTACGGAACCGGACCAGGGCACAGGACCCCGGACCCGCTTCGGCGCACCCCTCGCGTCGACGGTGTTCACCGCATTCATGGGGCTGATCCACATCGCGCGGTCCCACCCCGTCAGCCGGGTCCGCGCCCCGGGGGCGGAGGTGAACGTCATGGTCACGCAGGACGGACGCGCCTTCATCCCCGGCCACCACGGTGGGCAGACCGGCCACCTGATGCGCGCGATCCTCAACGGGGCGGTCCGCTACCACCTGCTCGACCGCACCGGGCTGACGCTCAAGGTCACCCGCTCCACGCGACTGGCCACGGCCGCCCAGGTGAAGGCGCTGCTGACGGCCTGGGGTCACCAGTGCGCCGGCCCCGGTTGCGACCACACCCGCTTCCTCGAGTTCCACCACATCGTGCCCTGGGCGGAGGGTGGGATGACGGAACTGTCCAACCTCATCCCCCTGTGCTCGGGGTGTCATGCGCTGGTGAGCGCGGGGATCATGGTCATTCTCTTCGACACCGACCCGCGCCTGTTGCGTTTCCGGCTGCCGGGTGGTGAGAGCTACACCTCGGAGAACCGCGGCCTGGCGGTCACCGACGCCGCCATGGGCCGGTGGGGAGACAGGTACTTCAGCGGTCCGGTCCCCCGCGGCGATGAGCATCTCGTCGACGTCTGGGAGCACACCGACAGCTTCAACGATGACGACGATGGCACCGCCCTGTGAGTGCGCCACGGCGCACTCCGGCGGTCAGTCGATGAGGTGGGCGCCCTTCGCCGGCCCGTGGGCGGTGGTGCCCGAGTAGGCGCCGTCGGCGAGCAGATCATCGAGGACATCCCGGGCATGCAGCTCCGAACGGCACAGGAAAGCCACCGTCGGGCCTGAACCGGAGACGATGCCCGCCAGGGCCCCTGCCTCCCGTCCGGCCTCCAGCGTCCGCCCGATGTCACGACGCAGGGAGAGCGCGGGAACCTGCAGGTCATTGACCAGCACAGGGGCCAGCTCCTCCGCCTCGCCGCTGAGCAGGGCGCGGGACAGCGCCGTCGTGTCCGGGGACGGGCCGATCTGTGTGCCCCGGGCCCGCATGTCGTCCAGCTCCGCGAACACCCGTGGCGTGGACAGCCCCTCCTTGAAGAACACGAGCGCCCAGTGGTACGTCCCACGCGAGAGCATCGGGGTGAGCAGTTCGCCGCGCCCGCGGCCGAGCATCGTCCCGCCCCGCAGGGTGAAGGGCACGTCGGAGCCGAGCTCCGCGGCGATGTCGTTCAACACGGACATCGGCACGGCGGGGTGGTTCTCGGAGAGGAAGGCGTGGGCGGCGACGAGGGCGGCGGCCGCGTCGGCGGAACCACCGGCCATGCCGCCGGCGGTGGGGATGCCCTTGTGGATCTGGATGTGCACGCTACGGGACTCCGCCAGGCCGTGATGGCTCCGGTAGTACTCCACGAGCTTGTCGACGGCCCGCCACGCCAGGTTCGAGTCATCCGTCGGCACGGAGGCCGCGTCCAGCCCCATGGCGGACAACCCCGAGACGATCGAACCCCCGGTGACCAGATCGCGGTCGGGGCCGATCTCCAGGGTGACCGTGTCGGCCAGGCTCAGGGACTGGAAGACGGTGGTCAGGTCGTGGTAACCGTCCTCGCGCAGGTCACCCACCCCGAGGTGCAGGTTGACCTTGGCGTGCGCCTGCGCGCTGATGGACCTCATGCGCTCGCTCATGAAGTGACCCCCGCGAGACGGACGAAGTCGGTGACGTCGAGCTTCTCGCCGCGCAGCTGGGGATCGATCCCGGCGGCGCGGAGAGCCTCCTCCGCGGCGACACCGGAGCCGTAGTGCCCGGAAAGCGCGGCGCGCAGGGTCTTGCGGCGCTGGGCGAAGGCGGCGTCGATGACCGGCCACACCTGCGCGCGGGATTCGTCGGTGATCGGCCACGGCTCGGAGCCGGGCTCGAAGAGGTCGATGCGGACCAGGCCGGACTCGATGTTCGGCGCCGGCCAGAAGACATGCTTTCCGACGGACCCCGCCCGCCGCACCGCGCCGTAGAACGCGGCCTTGACGCTGGGCACGCCGTAGATCTTGGAGCCCGGCTCCGCGGCGAGACGGTCCGCCACCTCCGCCTGCACCATGACGAGGACGCGGCGGATCGAGGGGAAGGTCGCCAGCAGGTGCAGCAGCACCGGGACGGAGACGTTGTAGGGCAGGTTCGCGACCAGCGCGGTCGGTTCCCCCAGGTCAGCCGGCTCGACGCGGAGGGCGTCCTTCTGCACGATGGTCAGCTTGCCGGCCTGCGCGGGTGCGCGCCATTCGACGGTGCTGGGCAGCTCCGCGGCGAGACGAGGGTCGATCTCCACGGCGGTGACGCGGGCGACGGTGTCGAGCAGCCCCAGGGTGAGCGAGCCGAGGCCCGGCCCGACCTCGACGACGTGGTCCTCCGGTGAGAGGTCCGCGGCCGCGATGATCATGCGGACCGTGTTCGGGTCGTGCAGGAAGTTCTGGCCGAGTTTCTTCGTCGGGGTGACGTCGAGCTTCTCTGCCAGGGCGCGGATCTCCACGGGTCCGAGCAGGTCGGCGGGCTGTTCACTGGAGGTCATGCTCCCAATCTAGACCACCAGCGGTTAGTCACCGATTCGGACGACGCCGAGGGTCTGCGTCTTCGTGAACGCCTCCATGGCCCAGGGGCCGTTGAAACGGCCGAGGCCCGAGTTGCGGGTGCCGCCGAACGCGACGTGCGCCTCGTCCTGGATCGGGCCCTCGTTGACGAAGGCCATCCCGGACTCCATGCGGCGGGCGAAACGCAGACCGCGGTCGAGGTTCTGGGTGAACACGCTGGCGGACAGTCCGTAGGTGCTCGCGTTGGCCAGCTCCAGGGCGTGCTCCTCGTCGCGGGCGGTGAGGATGCCGATGAGCGGGCCGAAGATCTCCTCGCGGGCGATCTCCATGTCGGGGGTGACGTCGGTGAAGATGTGCGGCGGGATGACACGTCCCTCGGTCGGCCCCTCGAGCGCGACGGTCGCGCCCTCCTCCCGGGCCCGGGCGATCTTGGCGTGCAGCGCCTCGACCTGGGAGTCGTTGATGATGGGGCCCACGAGGGTGTCCTTGAGTGCGGGGTCGCCGGTGCGGATCCTCCCGGCCGCCGCGAGCAGCTTCCCGACGAACGCCTCCCGCACCCCCTCCGTCACGATGATCCGGTTGACCGCCATGCAGATCTGCCCGGAGTGGAGGAAGGAGCCGACGACGGCGGTGTGGACGGCGGCGGGGAGGTCGGCGTCGTCAAGCACGACGAGCGGGGCGTTGCCGCCGAGCTCCAGGGCGACGGGCTTGAGGTGCTCACCGCTGACGGCGACGCGGCCGACCTTCTTGCCCACCGGGGTGGAACCGGTGAAGCTGATGAGCCCGGGGACGGGGTGTGCGACGAACTCGTCGCCGATCTCGGAGCCGGAGCCGACGACGACGGACAGGACGCCCGCGGGCAGTCCGGCCTCCTCGTAGACCCGGGCGAGCAGCAGGCCGCCGGTGACGGGGGTGTCGCTCGCGGGCTTGATCACCACGGCGTTGCCCACCGCGAGAGCCGGGGCGACGGAGCGCTGGGTGAGGTGCAGCGGGAAGTTCCACGGGCTGATGACCCCGACGACGCCGACGGGTCCGCGTTCGACGCGGACCTCCCGGTCCGGGGTGTTGGTGTCGAAGAGCTGGCCGGACAGGCGCGTCGGGAAGGACGCCGCCTCCTGCGCCATGGTGACGGCCAGGGTGACCTCGATGTGCGCCTTGGTGGTGGTCGACCCGCCCTCGCGGACCAGCCACTCGACGATCTCCATGCGGCGGGAGCGCAGGATCTCGGCGGCCGCGAGCATCACTTTGCGACGCCCACCCGGCCCCGTCGCCGCCCACTCCTTCTGCGCCTCGGCGGCGGCGCGGTAGGCCTCGTCGAGGTCGGTGGCGTCGGCGAGGCGGATGCTGGTGACGGCGGAGTCGTCGAAGGGGTTGGTGATCTCCGCGACCCGTCCCGAGCGTCCGTCCCGCCACTCGCCGCCGATGAACTGCGTGTTGACGGACTGGCCTGCGAAGATGCCGGGCTCGAACGGGGTGACGGTCATGGTGGTCCTTTCCGGGACTACGGGATTTACCAACTGACCGTTCAGTATATGTGCCGGGGCTAGCTGCCGCCCTCCGCGAACTTCTCGACGATCGCCGCGTTGAAGGCCGGCAGGTCGTCCGGCGTGCGGGAGGAGACGATGCCGTCGTCGACGCGGACCTCCTCATCCACCCACGTCGCACCCGCGTTGCGCAGGTCGGTCCGGATCGACGGGTAGGAGGTGAGGGTGCGGCCGGCGAGGACGTCGGCGTCGGTGAGGATCCACGCACCGTGGCAGATCACGCCCAGCGGCTTCCCCGCCTCGACGTGGGCCCTGACGAAGGCGACCGCCGGCTCGTCCATGCGGATCTTGTCGGCGTTGCCGGTGCCGCCGGGCAGGATGAGGGCGTCAAAATCGGCCGGGTCGGCGTCGGTGGTGAGCCCGTCGACGGTGACCTCCGTGCCGTTCTTGCCCTCGATGGTGCCCGCCTCCGGGGCGAGGACGGTGACCTCGGCCCCTGCGGCGCGGACCGCCTCGACGGGCTGGGTGAGCTCGGAATCCTCGAAACCGTGGGTCGCGATGACGGCGACCCGGACGTTGTTCAGCGTGGTGGAGTCAGACATGTTCATCACCTTTCTCGGGGGTTGTATGCCCCGAGCGTAATGATTCCTGCTCCGCGGCGCAGGAGCCTAGCGCAGGCCCATGCGGGCGGTGCAGGCCGGCCATGCGCCCCAGCCCTGGCCGGCGAGGGTCTTCTCGGCGATGGCGATCTGCTGCTCACGGGTCGCCAGGTTGGCGGTCGGCGCGAACTGGGTGCCGCCGTAGGCCGCCCAGGTGGACGGGGAGAACTGCAGGCCACCCTGGTAGCCGTTGCCGGTGTTGATGGACCAGTTGCCGCCGGACTCGCACTGCGCGAGGGTGTCCCACACGGAGCCGCCGGCGACGGAGGGTGCGCTCGGGGCGGCCTTGGTGCCGCGGGAGATACGGGCGGCGGTCGCCGGGGCGATCTCGTTCTCGGCGACGGTCTCGCGGGAGGACTCGACCCCGTTGACGGTCGTGATGCGGGTGGTGATCTCCCGGGTGCCCGGGGTGCCGGCCTCGAGGACGGTCTCGGTGCCCTCGGGGGACTGCGGGTCGTCGATGTACTCGGCCGGGGCCTCGAAGGACTCGGTGACGGTCTCCTCGGAGACGGTGACACGCTCGATGGTGACCTGGGTGTTGTTCCGCAGGGCGGTGTCCGGTGCCGGGGTGACGCGGTCGTGCTCGCCGAGCTCGATGCCGCGGGCGTCGAGAAGCTCCTTGACGTCGGAGGCGGCGACCTCGGTGTAGACGACCTTGCCGCCGTCGTTGACGGCGACGATCTTCGGGGTGGTGATGTCGACGCGCATGCCGTCGGTGACGCGGGTGTCGCCGGACTCGGCGACCTTCGCGGACGGGCGGAGATCGGAGAGCTCACCGATGAGGTCGTTGACGGTCAGGGCGGTGGAGGTGACCTCGGTCTCCTCACCGTCGATGACGACGGCGACCGGCTTCGCGGTGCGGACCGTGATCGTCGCGCCCTTGGTGAGGGCCTCGCTCGGGGCCGGGTAGACCAGGTCCGCGTCGTCGACGACGACACCGGCGGCGTCCAGCGCGCCCGCGACGTCGCGGGACAGGGTGGTCAGCTCGGTGGTCTCACCGTTGACGTCGAGGACGACGTCCTTCTGTGCGCCGGCGACGGCGACGCCGCCGACGAGGAGGGCACCCAGGACTCCGCCGGTGGCGAGTCGCTTGGTGTGGGAGGTGCCGGAGTTGTTGATCCGCGTGATTCGTGAAGTGTTGTTGAGGCCCATGGGGTTTTTTACGTTCTCGATCTCATTCGGGGAAATCCTGCAGCTGTCGCCGCTGGCTCGTTGATCACAGTACGGTAACAGTAATGTGAGCGCCAGGGAACCTGAGATGTGTCGCCATCTCAGGAAACTCAGTTAACTCGCACCACTTCCACCCCATAAGCGCAGCTCAGCGACCTCTGTGAATATGCTCACTACCCCCGCTGGTACACCCGCTGAAACGTTTCCGTCAGTTCGAGCGCTAGATCTGCCACGTCCTGCCCCCTGGCCTCCGCCACGCACAGCGCCGTGTGCCCCACCAGGGCCGGCTCATTACGCGCCCCACGGAAAGGCTCCGGTGTCATGTACGGCGCATCCGTCTCGATGAGCAGCTGCCCCCGCGGCGCGATCCGGGCGGCCTCCCGCAGCTCGTCGTTGCGCTTGAACGTCACGTTGCCCGCGAAGCTGAGCACATAACCACGTTCGAGCGCCTCCTCCGCCATCGCCAGCGGTGAGGAGAAGCAGTGCAGGATCGTCTCCACCGGCTGCGGGGCGTCGGCGAGCACCGCCATCAGTTCGGTGTCGGCCTCGCGGTTGTGCAGCATGAGGGCCTTGCCGGAGCTGATCGCCAGGTCGATGTGCCAGCGCAGCGCCTCCTCCTGCACCTCGAGCGGCGCGGTGCGCTCCGGGGCGTGCCGGATCCAGTAGGTGTCCAGGCCGGTCTCACCGACGGCCACGCAGTCCGGGTCCGCGACCATCTCAGTGAGACGCGCCCGGGCGGCGTCATCCAGCTCGTGCGCCCGGGTCGGGTGGACCGCACACGCGGCGAACACACGCTCATTGTGCTGCGCGGCCGCCAGCGCCAGCTCCGCCTCGGGCAGCCCGTCACCGACGGTGCAGATGAGCTCCACACCCGCCTCGACCGCGCGACTCACGATCACGTCGACCTCCTCCGGCGTCCGCGCCCCGCACGACGCCAGATGCGTGTGGGCGTCGACGATCCCGGGGATCCGGTCAGCGGGCACGGGCGTGGGACGGGGCTTCTTCTTCGACATGGCTGACATTCTAGGGACATGACCCGTTTCGTCGACCTCACCCGCCCCCTGCACCCGGACATGCCGCGCTTCCCCACCGACCCGCCTCTCGAGGTCACGGAGCTGGCGGACGCCGCGACCGACGGCTTCGAGGTCTGCTCCTACCGGGTCGTCGGCCCCTCCGGCACGCATATCGACGCCCCCGCGCACGTGGTGCCCGGCGGCCGCACGCTCGCGGACATTCCGCTCCACGAGATGGTCCTGCCGCTGGTGGTCTTTTCGCTTCTCGACGCCCCCTTCCTCACCGCCACCCACATCCTCACGTGGGAGGACCTCCACGGACCTGTGCCGGCCGGGTGTTTCGCAACGTTGCACACCGGGGAGCTCGACGCCGGATGGGCACTCGATGCGGTGCAGCTGCTCCATGCCCGCGGAGTGGTGGCGATCGGTCACGACACCCTCAACACCGACCCCGCAGAGCTCACCGGGCGTGGCGAATACCCGGCCCAGCGCTGGTGGCTGGAGCACGACCGCTGGCAGGTGGAACTGCTCACCGGACTGGAACGGGTGCCCGCGACAGGGGCACAGATGTGGGTGTCCTGGCCGGTACCGGCCGGTGGGTCATCGTTCCCGTGCCGGGCGGTGGCGGTGATGTGAACCTGGATCACCCCCTGCTCGCCAGGGCGAAGGGCAGCACCGCCTGACCGGTGCGCTCCGCCAGGGCGGAACCGGCGACCGTGACCGACCAGCCGGTGTCGATGAGGTCGGTGACCAGCAGCACCGGGCCGTCGGCGGGCCCGACGCCGGCGTAGTCCCAGTGGTCGAGCAGCGCGGTGACGCGGTAGGCGGAGTTCTGCGCCGCCACCTCCCCCGCCCCGGGACGCACGGGCAGCACCCCGGCAAAGGTCATGCGCCCCACCGCGGCGATGGCCTCGGCGAGTGCCTCCACGAAGGCCGTGCGCGCCGGGTCGTGGGATCCCAGTGCCACCACCGTCGTCGGCCGCCGGGTCCAGTCCCAGTCGGAGAGCACCGCGACGATGTGTGGCAACCAGGTGTCCTGCTGCCAGGGGGAGGTGGGGCGCCAGGAGGGGTCCGCGAGCAGCTGCGTCAGCGCCGGGCCGCGGGCGATGTCGTTGAGGCGGCCCAGAGCACGACCGGGTTCGACGCCGTGGATGCGGCCGCGGACGGATATGCCGGTGGGCCACTGGCGGCGCTGCGTCACGCGGACACCGGGGGCGGTGAGGCGGGCGTCGACGCGCTCGGCGACGGCCGGGTCCACC
>NZ_DUOE01000125.1 GCF_012838985.1 Corynebacterium sp.
GTACGCCACCCTCTACGGCCTGTCGAAGGCGCGCGCGGCGTCGATGAAGGAGGGCGCGATCATCATGCACCCCGGCCCGATGCTGCGCGGCATGGAGATCAACCACGCCGTCGCCGACTACGACAACTCCGCCGTTCTGCAGCAGGTGAACAACGGTGTCCACCTGCGCATGGCCGTCCTGTTCACCCTGCTCGCCACCGATGGCACGTCCGGAATCTAGGAGTTCCCATGACCAACGCTGATTTCCCCGCCACCGGTCCTCTGGCCCCCGTCGAGGCCGGCACTCTGAAGCTTGTCGACGTCCGCCTGTACGGCGAGGGCGACCCCGTCACCGTCCTCATCGAGGACGGAGTCATCGTCTCCCTGGACGCGGACCGTGACGCGGAGGCCGACCGCACCGTCGACGGCCGGGGTCATGTCCTGCTGCCGGGCCTGGTGGACATCCACGTCCACCTGCGTGAGCCGGGCCGCGAGGACACCGAGACCATCATCACCGGTTCCCAGGCAGCCGCCAAGGGCGGCTTCACCGCCGTGTTCACCATGGCCAACACGATGCCCGTCATGGACCAGCCGGTCATCGCCGAGTCCGTGTGGCTCAAGGGCCAGCACGCCGCGATCTGCGACGTGCACCCGATCGGCTCCATCACCAAGGACCTGGGCGGCAAGGAGCTCACCGAGTTCGGCATGATGGCCAACTCCCAGGCCCGCGTGCGCATGTTCTCCGACGACGGCAAGTGCGTCGACGACCCGCAGATCATGCGCCGGGCCCTCGAGTACGCCAGGGGCCAGGACGTCCTCCTCGCCCAGCACGCCGAGGATCCGCGCCTGACCCAGGGCTCCGTCGCGCACGAGGGCGAGACCGCCGCGAAGCTGGGCCTGCGGGGCTGGCCGCGTGCCGCCGAGGAGTCCATCGTCGCCCGCGACGCACTGCTCGCCCGCGACTACGGCAACCGCGTCCACGTGTGCCACGCCTCCACCACCGGCTCCGTCGAGCTGGTCAAGTGGGCCAAGGCGCAGGGCATCCCGATGACCGCCGAGGTCACCCCGCACCACCTGCTGCTCACCGACGAGAAGCTGCACACCTACGACGGCCAGTACCGCGTCAACCCGCCGCTGCGCGAGGAGCACGACACCCTGGCCCTGCGGGACGCGCTTCTCGACGGCACCATCGACTGCGTCGCCACCGACCACGCCCCGCACGGCTCGGAGGAGAAGTGCGTGGAGTTCGAGTACGCCAAGCCGGGCATGCTCGGCCTGGAGACCTCCCTGGCGATCGTCGCGGAGCTCTTCGTGGCCACCGGCCGCGCCGACTGGCGCTGGGTGGCCAAGGTGATGAGCGAGCGTCCCGCCGAGATCGTCCGCCTGCCGGGTCACGGCCGCCCCATCGAGGTCGGCGAGCCCGCCAACCTCACGATCGTGGATCCGGGCAGCACCTGGACCGCCCGTGGCGCAGACATGGCCTCCAAGGCCGAGAACACCCCCTACGAGGGCATGGAATTCTCCGCGAAGGTCACCACCACGGTGCTCCGTGGACGCCTGACCTGCGTCGACGGCGTCGCTGCCGAGCCGCGCGAGGAGAAGTAACCAGACATGAATCACACCGACAACACCGTCCACACTGCGAAAGGTGACGCCTTGACGTCCTCCACCCACACCCGCATCCCGGCCGTGCTCGTGCTCGCCGACGGCCGCACCTTCCGCGGCTACAGCTTCGGCGCCGCCGGCAAGGCCCTCGGCGAGGCCGTGTTCACCACCGCCATGACCGGCTACCAGGAGACCCTCACGGACCCCTCCTTCCACCGTCAGATCGTGGTGGCCACCGTCCCGCAGATCGGCAACACCGGCTGGAACGACGAGGACAACGAGTCCCGCGACGGCCGCATCTGGGCCGCCGGCCTGGTCATCCGTGACCTCGCGCACCGTGTCTCCAACTGGCGTGCGCAGCGCAGCCTGCCGGAGGAGATGACGGAGCAGGGCCTGGTGGGCATCCGCGGCATCGACACGCGTGCGGTGGTCCGTCACCTGCGTGACCACGGCACCCAGCCGGCGGGCATCTTCACCGGCGAGAACGCCGACCGCCCGGTCGAGGTCCTCATCGCCGAGGTCAAGGCGCAGCCGACCATGGACGGCGCCGACCTGACCACCGAGGTCTCCACCAACGAGGTCTACGAGGTCCCCGCCGAGGGCGAGGCGAAGTACACCGTCGTCGCCTACGACCTGGGCCTGAAGTCGACGACCCCGGCGCAGTTCGCCGCGCGCGGCATCCGCACCGTCGTTGTCCCGGCGTCCACCCCGTTCGCCGACCTGGCGCAGTACTCCCCGGACGGCGTCTTCCTGTCCAACGGCCCGGGCGACCCGGCCACCGCTGACGCGATGGTCGCCACCACCCGCGAGATCATCGAGGCCGGTCTGCCGCTGTTCGGCATCTGCCTCGGCAACCAGATCCTGGGCCGTGCCCTCGGCCTGGAGACCTACAAGCTGAAGTTCGGCCACCGCGGCATCAACGTGCCGGTCAAGGACCTCGCCACCGGCAGGATCGACATCACCTCCCAGAACCACGGCTTCGCCCTCCGTGCGCCGGAGGGGGAGACCTTCGAGACCGATTTCGGTCCGGCCCGCGTCACCCACGTGTGCCTCAACGACGACACCGTCGAGGGCGTCGCACTCGTCGACGGCCGCGCCTTCTCCGTCCAGTTCCACCCGGAGTCCGCCGCCGGCCCCCGCGACGCGAACCCGCTGTTCGACCAGTTCATCGAGCTGATGGACGGTTCCACCGGCCACGCAGGCGTCGAGAAGTAAAGAAACCAGGAGTTTAAGGAAAACAATGCCCAAGCGCACAGACATCAAGCACGTCCTGGTCATCGGCTCCGGCCCGATCGTCATCGGTCAGGCCTGTGAGTTCGACTACTCCGGCACCCAGGCCTGCCGCGTCCTCAAGGAGGAGGGCCTGCGGGTCACCCTCATCAACTCGAACCCGGCGACCATCATGACCGACCCGGAGTTCGCCGACCACACCTACGTCGAGCCGATCGAGCCCGAGTACATCGAGAAGATCTTCGAGAAGGAGATCGAGCAGGGCCACCCGATCGACGCCGTCCTGGCCACCCTCGGCGGCCAGACCGCCCTCAACGCCGCCATCCAGCTGGACCGCCGCGGCAGCCTGAAGAAGTACAACGTCGAGCTCATCGGCGCCGACATCCCCGCCATCCAGCGCGGCGAGGACCGTCAGATGTTCAAGGACATCGTCGCGTCCGTCGGCGGCGAGTCCGCCCGCTCCCGCGTCTGCCACAACATGGAGGAGGTCCACGAGACCGTCGCCGAGCTGGGCCTGCCGGTCGTCGTCCGCCCGTCCTTCACCATGGGTGGCCTGGGCTCCGGCCTGGCGTACAACGAGGAGGACCTCGAGCGCATCGCCGGTGGCGGCCTGGCCGCCTCCCCGGAGGCCAACGTCCTCATCGAGGAGTCCATCCTCGGCTGGAAGGAGTTCGAGCTCGAGCTCGTCCGTGACTCCAAGGACAACGTCATCGCCGTCGCCTCCATCGAGAACGTCGACGCCATGGGCGTGCACACCGGTGACTCGGTGACCGTCGCCCCGTCCCTGACCCTCACCGACCGTGAGTACCAGGAGCTGCGCGACCTGGGTATCGCGATCATCCGTGAGGTCGGCGTCGACACCGGCGGCTGCAACATCCAGTTCGCCATCAACCCGGCCGACGGCCGCTGCATCACCATCGAGATGAACCCGCGCGTGTCGCGTTCCTCCGCGCTGGCGTCGAAGGCCACCGGCTTCCCGATCGCCAAGATCGCCGCCAAGCTGGCCATCGGCTACACCCTCGACGAGATCACCAACGACATCACCGGCGTCACCCCGGCCGCCTTCGAGCCGTCCCTGGACTACGTGATCGTCAAGGCCCCGCGCTTCGCCTTCGAGAAGTTCCCGGGCGCCGAGGACACCCTCACCACCACCATGAAGTCCGTCGGTGAGGCCATGGGCATCGGCCGCAACTACATCGCCGGCCTCAACAAGGTCATGCGTTCCCTGGAGCAGAAGCAGCACGGCTTCTGGACCACCGACGACGAGTCCTTCGCCGGCGACCGCGCCACCGACCTCGACGCGGTCCTCGAGGACCTCAAGCGCCCGACCGACGGCCGCCTCTACGACATCGACCTGGCCCTGCGCCTGGGCGCCACCGTCGAGCAGGTCCACGAGGCCTCCTCCGTCGACCCGTGGTTCCTCGCCGAGATGAAGGCCCTGGTGGACTTCCGCCAGGAGCTTCTCGACGCCCCCGTCCTCGACGCCGACCTCCTCCGCGAGGCCAAGTACCTGGGACTGTCCGACGCCCAGATCGCCGCCCTGCGCCCGGAGTTCGCCGGTGAGGACGGCGTCCGCCGCCTGCGCTGGTCCCTGGGCATCCGCCCGGTGTACAAGACCGTCGACACCTGCGCCGGCGAGTTCGAGGCGCAGACCCCGTACCACTACTCGGCCTACGAGCTGGACCCCTCCGCCGAGTCGGAGGTCACCGCGCAGACCGAGAAGGAGAAGGTCATCATCCTGGGCTCCGGCCCGAACCGCATCGGCCAGGGCATCGAGTTCGACTACTCCTGTGTCCACGCCGCCCTCGAGCTGTCCCGCATCGGCTACGAGACCGTCATGGTCAACTGCAACCCGGAGACCGTGTCCACCGACTACGACACCGCCGACCGTCTCTACTTCGAGCCGCTGACCTTCGAGGACGTCCTGGAGATCTACCACGCGGAGTCCCAGTCCGGCACCGTCGCCGGCGTCGTCGTCCAGCTGGGCGGCCAGACCCCGCTCGGCCTGGCCCAGCGCCTGGCCGACGCCGGTGTCCCCGTCGTGGGCACCACCCCGGAGGCCATCGACCTGGCCGAGGACCGCGGCGAGTTCGGTGAGGTCCTGCGCAAGGCGGCCCTCCCGGCCCCGGCCTTCGGCACCGCCACCTCCTTCGAGGAGGCCCGCGAGGTCGCCGACACCATCGGCTACCCGGTGCTCGTCCGCCCGTCCTACGTCCTGGGTGGCCGCGGCATGGAGATCGTCTACGACGAGGAGTCCCTAGCCGACTACATCGAGCGCGCCACCGAGCTGTCCCCGGATCACCCGGTCCTGGTCGACCGCTTCCTCGACTCCGCCATCGAGATCGACGTCGACGCCCTGTGCGACGGCGAGGAGGTCTACCTGGCCGGCGTCATGGAGCACATCGAGGAGGCCGGCATCCACTCCGGTGACTCCGCCTGTGCCCTCCCGCCGATGACCCTGGGCCCGGAGGACATCGAGAAGGTCCGCGAGTCGACCCGCGCGCTGGCGCACGGCATCGGCGTCAAGGGCCTGATGAACGTCCAGTTCGCCCTCAAGGACGACATCCTCTACGTCATCGAGGCCAACCCGCGTGCCTCCCGTACGGTGCCGTTCGTGTCCAAGGCCACCGGTGTCCACCTGGCCAAGGCCGCCTCCCGCATCATGATGGGCGCCACCCTGGCCGAGCTGCGCGAGGAGGGCATGATCCCCACCGACTACGACGGTGGCTCCCTCCCGCTGGACCACCCGATCGCGGTGAAGGAGGCCGTGCTGCCCTTCAACCGCTTCCGCACGGAGGACGGCTCCATGCTGGACACCCTGCTCAGCCCGGAGATGAAGTCCACCGGTGAGGTCATGGGCCTGGCCGACAACTTCGGCGCGGCCTTCGCCAAGGCCGAGGCCGCCGCGTTCGGCGAGCTGCCCACCGAGGGCCGCATCTTCGTGTCCGTGGCCAACCGGGACAAGCGCACGCTGATCTTCCCGATCCAGCGTCTCGCCTCCCTCGGCTTCACCCTCCTGGCCACCGCCGGCACCGCCTCCATGCTGCGCCGCAACGGCATCGAGTGTGAGACCGTGCTCAAGGCCTCCGACATCCGCGGCGGCGCCGAGGGCCAGTCCATCGTGGACCTCATCCTCGCGGGTGAGATCGACCTCATCCTCAACACCCCGGCCGGTTCCGCCGGCGCCCGCCACGACGGCTACGACATCCGTGGCGCCGCCGTCAGCGCCGGCGTCCCGCTGGTGACCACCGTCCAGGGCATCACCGCCGCCGTCCAGGGCATCGAGGCACTGCGTGCCGACGACCTCAGCGTCCTCGCCCTGCAGGAGCTCGAGCACTGATGACCTTCGGTTCCCGGCTTCTCGACGCCGCCGCCACCCGCGGCCGCCTGTGCGTCGGCATCGACCCGCACGCCTCCCTCCTGGAGGCGTGGGGTCTGGAGGACTCGGTCGTGGGTCTGGCTGAGTTCAGCCGCCGCTGCGTGGAGGCCTTCGCCGACACCGCGGCACTGGTCAAGCCCCAGGTGGCGTTCTACGAGCGCTACGGCTCCGCCGGCTTCAAGGTCCTGGAGGCCACGCTGGCGGCGCTGCGCGAGGCCGGCTGCCTCACGGTCGCCGACGCCAAGCGCGGCGACATCGGCTCCACCATGGCCGGCTACGCCGACGCGTGGCTGGGGGAGAACTCCCCGCTGCGTGCCGACGCCGTCACCGTCTCCCCCTACCTCGGGGTCGGGGCCCTCGCCCCGGTCCTCGACCTGGCGGAGGCCACCGGCGGGGGAGTGTTCGTCCTGGCCGCGACCTCCAACCCGGAGGCCGTGGTCCTGCAGAACCATGCAGGTCAGGACGGTCGCACCATCGCCCAGCAGGTCGTCGACGAGTGTGCGGCGCGCAACGCCGCCCACGAGGGTCCCGGCAACATCGGTGTCGTCGTCGGCGCCACCCTCAGCCAGGCACCCGACCTGTCCGCGCTCAACGGCCCGGTGCTCATGCCGGGCGTCGGCGCGCAGGGTGGTTCGGCGGAGGATGTGGAGCGGATCGCGCGGGGCGTCGAGAAGCTCGCTTTCCCGAACATCTCCCGCGCCGTCCTCGGCGCCGGTCCCCGGATCGGGGACCTGCGCGACGCGGTGGTCGCGGCCGCCGCAGAATTCCCAGGTCGCTGAATATTGGGACGACCGGGTGGCGACCTGGTACTTTAGAAATCGCGATCCGCTGATGTGCCTGAACGGGCATGTCAGAGGGGTGGCGTCGGGGCCGGTGCTAAACTGGTCCGGAGTCAGCGTCTGTGGTGTGACCACAGTCCGCTGAGATCTGGTACGCGAGTACCCGGACAACTTGAACTATCAGCCCATTTGAATCGGAGGAAACCCCGTGGCCCTTCCCCAGTTGACTGACGAGCAGCGCAAGGCAGCCCTCGCAAAGGCCGCTGAGGCCCGCAAGGCACGCGCTGAGCTCAAGGAGCAGCTCAAGCGTGGAGAGACGAACCTCAAGGAGGTTCTCGACAAGGCTCAGGAGAACGAGATCATCGGCAAGACCAAGGTCTCCGCTCTGCTCGAGGCCCTCCCGAAGGTGGGCAAGGTCAAGGCCAAGGAGATCATGGAGCAGCTCGAGATCGCCCAGACCCGCCGCCTCCGTGGCCTCGGTGACCGTCAGCGTCGCGCCCTGCTGGAGCGCTTCGGCTTCTCCGAGGACTAGGCTATGCCCGGCGAGAACCCCGCGGGTCGGCTGGTCGTCCTGGCCGGTCCATCCGCGGTGGGTAAGTCCACTGTGGTTCATCGCCTGCGCAGCGACGTCGACCGCCTGTACTTCAGCGTGTCGATGACCACCCGCGCTCCGCGTCCCGGCGAGGTCGACGGCGTCGACTACTTCTTCGTCTCCCCGGACCAGTTCCAGGAGAACATCGACAACGGCATGATGCTCGAGTGGGCTGACATCCACGGCGGCATCCAGCGCTCCGGCACTCCCGCAGCCCCCGTCCGGGAGGCACTCGCACAGGATCGCCCCGTGCTCGTGGAGGTTGACCTGGAGGGCGCCCGCAACGTCAAGAAGATGATGCCCGAGGCACAATCCATCTTCCTCGCCCCGCCGTCATGGGAGGTGCTCGTCGAGCGTCTCACCGGCCGCGGAACGGAACCCGAGGACGTCATCGCACGTCGCCTGGAGACCGCCCGCGAGGAACTGGCCAGCCAGGACGAGTTCGACCACGTCGTGGTCAATGAAGAGCTGGATGAGGCTGTCCAGGCCATCAGTGATATTCTGCTCGGTAGGCTTTAACTCTCAACCCAGAAAAAGGTGTACGTGACCAACGTGAACAACGACACGTCCAACTCCGCCATCTCTACAGCCGTCTACGACGAGCCGGAGGGCATCACCGCCCCGCCGATCGATGAGCTGCTGGACAAGGTGTCGTCCAAGTACGCGCTGGTGATCTTCGCTGCCAAGCGTGCACGCCAGATCAACAGCTACTACCAGCAGCATGATGAAGGCGTCTTCGAGTTCGTCGGTCCTCTGGTGACCCCGGAGCCCGGCGAGAAGCCGCTGTCCATCGCCCTGCGCGAGATCGAAGCGGGCCTGCTGGACCACGAGGAAGGCGCCTAGGCGTCCCTCTCTTCCACACCCCCTCAGCCACCCGTGGCGGAGGGGGTGTTGTCGTCTCTGGCGGAGAGTCTGCGGAGCGGGTGGCGGTTGGTCCGGGGTGGCCCGCCGTCGGGCGGGAGGAAGACCACCCCGCCGGGCCGGCGTTCGAAGCGTCCGTTCCTGGGTGGTTCGTCAGGGTCGTCGTCGTTGCGGGTGTTGTGTTTGCGGCACAGCATGGTCAGGTTGGCGATGTTGGTCTCCCCGCCCTTCTTCCAGGCCCTGAGGTGGTGGACCTCGCACTGGTCGGCCGGGGTGGTGCACTCCGGTCCTTCGCACAGCAGGGACTCCACCGCCAGCAGCATGCGTTGCTTCGGGGAGGCGGTGCGTTCCGAACGGTAGGCGTTGACCGGTCCTTCGACCGGGTGGTAGAGGCTGGCGATGTGATGGGCGGCGGTGACCTCGGCGAGCAGTTGGGCCCCGGTCATGGTGGTGCCGTCGGTCAGTGCGAAGATCGTCTCGTCGCCTTCGTGGCGCAGGACCCGGGCCCAGTCGGGGACAGGGACGACGACGTGCGGGATCGGGGGCACGGGGCCGGGGTGTCCACCGCCGGTGGAGGCCATGAGCGCATCGAACATGGCCTGTTCGTAGCTGAGCTGAGGGGTGTCGCGGCGTAACCGGCGGGCGTGGGTGCGAACCTGGCTGGGGTACGCCTCGATGTGGCGTTCCGGTCCGGTGACGGTGAAGGTGCGCAGTCCCAGGGGGGTCGGTGTTCTTGCCGCCTTTGAGGGCGCGGTGGCCCCAGGCCTTCTGTTCGGCGTTGTCCACCTGGCGGTTGAGTTCGCGGACCCGGGCGGCGGCGGCGCGGTCGATCTCCGGGACGGTGCCGCGCAGGCTGCACAGCTCCACCCGCAGTTCCCAGGGGGTGACGGGGGCTTCCCTGAGGAGTTTGCGGGTGTGTTTCTCGATGGTCATCAGTGCGTCCAGGGACAGTTCGGCGGCGGCGTCCCGGGCGGTTTCCTGGAGTGCCTTGAAGCGGGTGGGACCGTAGTAGGTGGCGGACATCGCGGCCCAGGCGGGGGCGTCGCGGTAGCCGAGCCGGGTGAGCTCATCGACGGTCACGGTGCCGGCGGACAGGCCCTGGAGGACCGGCATGGCGCGCAGGGCCCGGAGCAGCTCGATGGTGTGCATGGCCCGGACGATAGATCGGGGGCGAGGAGGCGTCGACAAGTGTGGTGGCGGGGTTGTGGATGAACCCCGTCCATCCACAGGCACAGGCGCACGCGGGAGTCGCCCGCTTGACTAGAGTCAGATTCATGACTCAGAAGCAGCCACGTCGTATCGTTGTCGGAGTGTCCGGGGGAATCGCCGCCTACAAGGCCTGTCACCTGGTGCGGGACCTCAAGGAGGCGGGGGACGATGTCCGCGTGGTGCCGACCCCGAGCGCCCTCAACTTCGTCGGCGCGGCGACCTTCGAGGCGCTGAGCGGGCATCCCGTGTCGACGACCGTCTTCGACGCGGTGGACGAGGTGCAGCATGTGCGGGTCGGCCAGGAGGCGGATGCGGTGGTCATCGCCCCGGCGACGGCGGACGTCATGGCGCGGCTGGTGGCAGGTCGGGCCGATGACCTGCTCACCGCGACGGTGCTCGTGGCGCTGTGCCCGGTCATCGTCGTCCCGGCGATGCACACGGAGATGTGGTGGAACGCCGCCACGCAGGCCAACGTGAGGACCCTGCGGGAGCGGGGCGTCATCGTCCTTGAGCCGGCTCACGGCCGTCTCACGGGCAAGGACACCGGTCCGGGGCGCCTGCCGGAGCCGGATCAGATCGCCGAGCTGGTCCGCGCGGTTCTCGACGGGGCGGACCTCACGCCGGACTGGACGGGGCGGAAGGTACTTATCACGTCCGGCGGCACGCAGGAGAATCTGGATCCGGTGCGCTTCCTGGGCAACCGTTCCTCGGGGAGGCAGGGTTTCGCGCTGGCGGAGATCGCCGCCCACCGGGGCGCTGAGGTGACCATCGTCGCCGGTGCCACCGATGATCTGCCGACGCCGTCGGGGGCGCGCGTCGAGAAGGTGACCAGTGCGCGGGAGATGGCGGAGGTCGTCGGGAAGCTGGCCCCGGAGCAGGACGTCATCATCATGGCGGCGGCTGTCGCGGACTTCCGTCCCGTCAGCCAGGCGGGGGCGAAGATGAAGAAGGGCAGCGACGATGCGGCCCTCATGAACGTGGAGCTGGTGGAGAATCCGGACATCCTCGCCACGACGGTGCAGCAGCGCCGCGACGGTCTCGTCCCCGCGGAGACCACCATCGTCGGCTTCGCCGCGGAGACCGGTGATGAACAGACCAGTGCGCTCGAGTTCGCGCAGGCCAAGCTCGTCCGCAAGGGCTGTGACCTGCTCATGGCCAATGAGGTGGGGGAGGGCAAGGTCTTCGGGCAGGCCCGGAACAGCGGGTGGCTGCTCACCACCGACGGTACCGTCACCGAGGTTCCGGACGGTTCCAAGCATGTGGTGGCGGCGGCGATCCTCAACGCCGTCGATGAGCTGCGTAATTGACGCTTTTAGACCGCTTGGTCTATATTGAGCGGGACGCTCAGTCGTATCATCTATTTCACCCTTGCAAAGGACCCGCCCGTGTCAGAGAACCCCGCCACCACCACGGTGGCCTTCGACAAGCCCGCCACGATCCGCCTGTTCACCAGCGAGTCCGTGACCGAGGGCCATCCGGACAAGATCTGCGACGCCATCTCGGACACCATCCTCGACGCCATGCTCGAGCAGGATCCGACCGCGCGCGTGGCCGTCGAGACGCTCGTGACCACCGGCCAGGTCCACGTCGTCGGTGAGGTCCGCACCACCGGCTACGTCGAGATCCCGCAGCTCGTGCGCAGGACTCTCGTGGAGATCGGCTTCATCTCCTCCGAGGTGGGCTTTGACGGCACCACCTGCGGCGTCAACATCGCCATCGGTGAGCAGTCCCAGGAGATCGCCGACGGCGTGGACTCCTCCCACGAGGAGCGCTCGGGCGCCGAGATCGACGAGGACGACCGGGCCGGCGCCGGCGACCAGGGCCTCATGTTCGGCTACGCCAGCAACGAGACCGCGGAGTACATGCCGCTGCCCATCGCCCTGGCGCACCGCCTCGCCCGCCGCCTCACCCAGGTGCGCAAGGAGGGCATTGTCCCGCACCTGCGTCCGGACGGCAAGACCCAGGTCACCTTCGCCTACGACGAGCAGGACCGCCCGGTCCGCCTCGACACGGTGGTCATCTCCACGCAGCACGACCCGGAGGTCACCCAGGAGTGGCTCCACGACCAGCTGCGTGAGCACGTCCTCGACTGGGTCGTCGCCGACGCCGGGCTGACCGGCATGGTCGACGAGGAGCTGACCCTCCTGGTCAACCCCTCCGGTTCCTTCATCCTCGGTGGCCCGATGGGTGACGCCGGCCTGACCGGCCGCAAGATCATCGTCGACACCTACGGCGGCATGGCCCGCCACGGTGGCGGCGCCTTCTCCGGCAAGGACCCGTCCAAGGTGGACCGCTCCGCCGCGTACGCCATGCGCTGGGTGGCCAAGAACATCGTCGCCGCCGGCCTGGCCGAGCGCGTCGAGGTGCAGGTGGCCTACGCCATCGGCCGCGCGAAGCCGGTCGGCCTCTACGTGGAGTCCTTCGGCACCGCCGCCGAGGGGCTCAGTGACGCGGACATCCAGGGGGCCGTCGAGAAGGTCTTTGACCTGCGGCCCGCCGCGATCATCCGTGAGCTCGACCTGCTGCGTCCCATCTACGCGCAGACCTCCGCCTACGGTCACTTCGGCCGGCTCGACCTGGATCTGCCGTGGGAGCGCCTCAACCGGGTGGACGAGCTCAAGGCGGCTCTGGGCCGCTAGAGTATTCGGCATGGCCTCCCCCCGCGTCCCCGCAGAACACCTGCCGGTGGCGCGGGTTCTTCCTCTCCTGGGCCTGGCGCACCTCGACCGGCCCTTCGACTACCAGGTGCCGTCGACGCTTGACGACGACGCCCGGCCCGGCGTCCGCGTCCGCATCCGCTTCGCCGGGCGGCTGGTCGACGCCGTCCTCCTGGAACGCCGCGCCCACTCCGAGCACGAGGGTCGGCTCAGCTGGATCGAGCGGGTGATCTCCCCGAACGTCGTGTACCCGCCGCGTACCGCCCGGCTCATTGACGCCCTGGCCGACCGCTACGCCGGCAACCGTTCCGATCTCATCCGGGCGGCGCTGCCCACCCGGCACGCGCGTGCGGAGGAGGCGGACGTGTCGACCCCCTGGGAGGACCTGGGGGAGGTCTCCGAACCGGATCTCTCGGCGTGGGCGTCCTACGAGTTCGGGATGTCCTTCGTCGATGCGGTGCTGGCCGGGCAGACGGCGCGGGCCGCCTGGCAGGTCGCCCCCGGGGACTCCTGGGCGGAGGCGCTGGCGGCGCTGGCCGTCAAGGTGGTCCTCGACGGGGGCGGGGCGCTGGTGGTGGTGCCGGACCAGCGGGACGTCGTCACGCTGGAGGCCGCCCTGCGGGAACTGGTGGGGGCGAAGCAGATCACCGTGCTCACCGCGGCGCAGGGGCCGCAGGCCCGCTACCGGCGGTTTCTCTCGGTGCTGGCGGGGCAGGGGCGGCTGGTCATCGGCACCCGGTCGGCGGCCTTCGCCCCGGTCCACGACCTGCGGCTGGCCGTCGTCCTCCACGACGGCGACGACAACCTCGTCGACCCCCGCGCCCCCTACGTCCACGCCCGTGAGGTGCTGACCACCCGCAGCGCCCAGGAGGGCTGCTCCCTCATCCTCGCCGGCCACACGCGCTCCGCGGAGACGCAGCTGCTCGTGGAGTCCGGCTGGGTGCACGACCTGGTCGCCTCCCGCGACACGGTGCGCCGCCGCGCCCCGCTCATCCGCGCCACCGCGGACTCCGACTTCGAGCTGGAGCGGGACCCGCTGGCTGCCTCCGCCCGCCTGCCGAAACGGGCCTTCGAGGCCCTGCGGGGTGCCCTCGACCGCGGTGAACCCGCCCTGGTCCAGGTGCCGCGCAAGGGCTATGTACCCACCCTGGCCTGCGGTTCCTGCCGCACACCCGCCCGCTGCCGCCGCTGCAACGGGCCGCTGGGTCCGCCCGTCGGCGGGGGAGAACACGGCAGCGTGCCCACCTGCCGCTGGTGCGGCGCCCCCGACGCCCGGCACCGCTGCGGCGACTGCGGCTCCCCCCGCCTGCGCGCCGTCGTCCTGGGGGCGGACCGTACCGCCGAGGAACTGGGGCGGGCCTTCCCCTCGGTGCGGGTGGTCACCTCCGGTGGCAACCGCGTCGTGGAGGCGGTGCCGGCGGAGAAGTCCCTGGTCGTGGCCACCCCGGGCGCCGAACCGCGGGTCACCGACGGGGCTTACGGGGCCGCGGTCCTGCTCGACACCTGGTCCCTCCTCGGCCGGCAGGATCTGCGCGCCACCGAGGACGCCCTGGCGAAGTGGGTCGGGGCGGCCACCCTCGTCGCCCCCGCCTACCGGAGCGGGGAGGTGGTGGTCGTCGCCGATGCGGGCCTGCCGGTGGTGCAGTCCCTCATCCGCTGGGACATGGTCGGGGCGGCGGCCCGGGAGCTGGCGCAGCGTCGCGACGTCGGCTTCCCCCCGGCCGTCCACATGGTCGCCGTCGACGGGGCGAACGCCGCCCTGGACACCTTCCTCGAACTGGTCACCCTGCCCCCTGAGGTGGAGGTCCTCGGGCCGGTCGACCTGCCGCCCGGTGTCACCCTGCCGGGGGAGTACGACGAACGCCGTTACGGCCCACCGCAGCGTCTGCTCCTGCGCGCCCCCCTCGGGCCGCGGGCGGCGCTGGGCCGCGCACTGCGGGCGGCGGTGGTGGCGAAGGCCGGCCGCAAGGAGGACCTGCCGCTGCGCATCCAGGTGGATCCGCTGCACATCGGCTAGGACAGCCGGTGGCCGCCGAATTCGACCGCCGCGACCCGGGACGTAGACTGTCACCCATGACAATCCGTGAGATCCGCCTGTTCGGCGATCCCGTCCTGACCACCCGGTCCGACGAGGTCACCGAGTTCGATGACAGCCTGCGCACCCTCGTCGAGGACATGCTCGAGACCATGGACGAGGCCGGGGGTGTCGGCCTGGCCGCCAACCAGATCGGCCTGACCCGCCGGATCTTCGTCTACGACTGCAGCCACATCGAGGACGGTCTGCGCGGCCACATCATCAACCCGGTGTGGGAGGCCGTGGGGGAGGAGACCCAGCTCGGCCAGGAGGGCTGCCTGTCCATCCCGGACATCTCCGCCGACACCGAACGCCACCAGACGGTCCGGGTCTCCGGGCAGGACGTCGACGGCAAGCCGATCGCCATGGTCGCCTCCGGGCTCATGGCGCGCTGCATCCAGCACGAGACGGACCACCTCGACGGGGTGCTCTTCCTCAGGCGGCTCACGCCGGAGCTCCGCAAGGACGCGATGGCGAAGATCCGCACCTCCGAGTGGTTCAACAAGTAGTAAAGGAAACTTATGCGCCTGATCTTCGCCGGCACCCCCGAACCCGCGGTCGTCGCCCTCGAGCGACTGCTCACGACCGATCATGAGGTCGTCGCGGTACTCACCCGCCCCGATGCCCGCCGGGGCCGGGGCCGCACCCTGCACCCCTCACCCGTGAGCGCGCTCGCCCAGGAGCACGGCATCGAGGTCCTCACCCCGACGACCCTCAAGGCGGGGACAGAGGACGGGGACGCCATCCGCGCCCGACTCGCCGAGCTCGCGCCCGACGCCATCCCGGTCGTCGCCTACGGCAACCTCGTGCCGGCGGATCTGCTGGACCTGCCGACCCACGGCTGGGTCAACCTCCACTTCTCCCTGCTCCCGGCGTGGCGGGGGGCCGCCCCGGTGCAGGCCGCGATCCGCGCGGGCGACGACATCACCGGTGCCGCCACCTTCCGCATCGAGGAGGGCCTGGACACCGGTCCGGTCCTGGGCACCGTCACCGAGGAGATCCGCGGAACCGACACCGCCGATGACCTGCTCACCCGCCTCGCCTACTCGGGCGCGGACCTGCTCGCCGCCACCATGGACGGCCTCGAGGCCGGCGCCCTGGTCGCCGAGCCGCAGGTCGGCGAGGCGACCTACGCCCCCAAGATCACCACCGGGGATGCGCGCGTCGACTGGTCGCAGCCCGACTTCGCCGTCGACAGGCACATCCGCGCCCACACCCCCGGGCCCGGCGCGTGGACGATGCTTCTCGACGACCGCGTGAAGATCGGCCCCGTCACCCTCGGCGCCGACGTCGAGGGACTGGCCCCCGGCGAGGTCCACGTGGACAAGAACACCGTCAGTGTCGGCACCGGCACCGGTGCGGTGACCCTCGGAACGGCGCAGCCCCCCGGCAAGAAGATGATGAACGCCGCCGACTGGGCCCGCGGCAACGCGGCCCTGCAGTCCGGCGAGAAGGTGAGTTTCCAGTGAGTGGTGGATTCCGGTCCCGCGCCCGTTCCTCCGGACAGGAGCCGAAGAAGCAGACCCCCAGGCAGGCGCCCCGCAAGCCGCAGCAGAGCCGCCGTCGGCCGGAGAGGCGGAACACGGCGGGCGTCGATAAGCCGCGTCTGCTGGCCTATGACGTGCTCACCCGCGTCCGGGAGGACGACGCCTACGCCAACCTGATCCTGCCGCGCATGCTGCGGGAGCGGCGGATCGTGGAGCGCGACGCCGCGTTCACCACGGAGATCACCTACGGCACGCTGCGCACCATGGGCGTGCTCGACGCGGTCATCGCGGAGTGCTCCTCCCGCGGGCTCGACCAGATCGCGCCGGAGGTGCTGGACGCGCTGCGGCTGGGCACCTACCAGCTGCTGTACACGCGGGTGGAGCCGCACGCGGCGGTCGACACCACCGTCCGTCTGGTGGAGGCCGCCGGCCATGAGAAGGCCAAGGGTTTCGCCAACGGCATCATGCGGACGATCTCGCGGACGAAGCCGGAGAAGTGGATCGAGAAGCTCACCCCGCCGGGTGAGATCGCGGCCGCGGCCTTCCGCAACGCGCACCCCGAGTGGATCGCGCAGTCCTTCTCCCGGGTCCTCGGCCTCGGCGACCTGGAGGCGGCGCTCGGTGCGGACTCGCAGCGCCCGACCGTCCACCTCGTCGCCCGGCCGGGTGAGATCAGCGCCGAGGAACTGGCGCTCATGACCGGCGGCGAGGAGGGCGAGTACTCCCCGTACGCCGTCCACCTCGGCTCCGGCGACCCCGGTGACCTCGACCCGGTCCGCGAGGGACTGGCCGCCGTCCAGGACGAGGGCTCGCAGCTCATCGCCCGCGCCGTCGTCGAGGCCCCCATCGAGGGCGAGGACACCGGCCGCTGGCTCGACCTGTGCGCCGGCCCCGGCGGCAAGGCCGCACTCATGGGCGCGCTCGCGCGTATCGACGCCGCCCACGTCGACGCCGTCGAGGTCTCCCCGCACCGCGCCAAGCTGGTCGAACAGACCACCCGCGGACTGCCCGTGAAGGTCCACGTCGCCGACGGCCGCGACCCGGGCCTCGAGCCCGGCTACGACCGCGTCCTCGTCGACGCCCCCTGCTCCGGCCTCGGTGCCCTGCGTCGTCGCCCGGAGGCCCGCTGGCGCAAGTCCGAGTCCGACATCGACGGCCTGGCGCCGCTCCAGTACGAGCTGCTCGCCTCCGCCCTTGACCTGGTACGTCCGGGGGGCGTCGTCGTCTACTCGACGTGCTCCCCTGATCTGCGGGAGACCCGCGCGATCGTCGACAGGGCGGTTGCCGAGCTCGGGGCCGTGGAACTCGACGCCCACGGTCTCGTGCCGGGCATGGAGGACGTCGGATCGCACAAGAGCGTGCAGATGTGGCCCCACCGCCACGGCACCGACGCCATGTTCTTCGCGGTGCTGCGCAAGGGGTCCTGATCAGCTGCGCCCCGGGGCGGTGCTGCCGTCGTAGATGAACTCGCTGCCGTCGGCACGTCGGATGTGCACGTCCGTGCCCAGGGGTGCGCCGGCGGAGTAGCGGTCCTCGAGCTGGTTGATCTCCCGGGTGAAACGGCCGATGACCTCGGAGCGTTCCTCCTTGGTACCGGTCTCCAGCCCGGCGATCCGCAGGGCCCCCATCTGGTCGGCGAGCAGGTAGAGGAACGCCTGGTTGTAGTCCTCGTCCGCATGCAGGGGGTTATCGCGGTACATCCTGATCAGCTCTTCCGTGCGGTCCATGAGGTCCCAGTAGAAGCCGTCCTGCTTCAGGGGGAGGGTCTCCGGCCGCGGCGGCGAGGATGGCGACGGGGACGGTGTCGGCGTGGGGGTGTACGTCGTCGGCGTGACCGTGGGTGTCACGGGGTCGGGTCTGCGGAACTGGTCCGGGGCGGACCTCTCGAAGCCCAGCAGTGCGAGCTGCACAGCGGCGAGACCACCGATGACGGCCACCGCCGCCAGGATCATGCGGGGACGCAGAGCACTCATGCCGGGAGCCTGCTACTGCCCGGTGAAGTGGGGCGGGCGCTTCTCGGCGCGGGCGGCCCGGGACTCCTGCACGTCCGCCGAGTGCCAGGCTGCGGCGGCGGCCTCCCCGCGCTCGGTCTCGTCGTAGGGGGCGTGGGAGGTGTGGGCGAACTCGTACTTCAGGTGCCGCAGGGTGAGCGGGGCCTTGGAGGCGAGCAGCTGCGCCAGCTCGAGGGCGTCGTCGAAGCCACCGGCCCTGACGGCGTAGCCGGAGCGGACGGCGTCCTCGGCGGACAGGGCCGCGCCGGTGAAGAGCATGGTGCGGGCGATCGCCCCGCCGACCAGGTGCTCCAGGGTGCGGATGGTCACCTCGTCGAGGGCGATGGCGACGTCGACGATGGGCACCCGGAACAGGGCCGAGTCACTGACCACGCGGAGGTCGCACGCCATGGACAGCTGGGTGCCGGCGCCGATGGCGGGGCCGTTGATCCAGCCGACCACCGGGATCGGCAGGGTCTGGATCGTGCCGAGCATCCGCAGCAGACGCGGGTAGAAGCCACCCGCGTAGACGTCACCGGACAGGTCCGCGCCGGCCGAGAACACTGTGCCGTCGCCGTGGAGGAGCACCACCCGCGCGCCGTCCTCCACGGCCGCCAGCATGGCCTCCTCGATGGCGTCGCACATCGGGATGTTGAGGCTGTTGCGCTTCGCGTGGTTGTTGAGCCTGATCTCCCGGATCTTCCCGTCGGCGTGGTCGGCGGTGACGACGAGCGGCTGTGCGGCAGTCGCGCCA
>NZ_DUOE01000126.1 GCF_012838985.1 Corynebacterium sp.
GGATGCAGGCGACGGTCAACCTGGCGGTCATCAGCGCGCCGGGCGGGCCCTCCCTGATCTCCACGGTGCAGGCCTTCCGCTTCTTCGGCTCCGCGGCGGCGCCGGCGACCTTCCTGCCGATCTACCTGGGCGTCGGCCCGGTGGCGTTCTGGGTGGCGGCGGCCGCGCTGGTCCTGGCCGCCGGGGCGCAGCGGCTCATTCCCCGGAAGGTGTGACCGGGCCGACGACGACCTCCCCGAACATCGCCCGCAGCGGACCCAGGTCCTGCTTCTCGGCGGCGATGCGGCAGGCCTCGTCGTTGACGGGTCCCTCCACCGAGCGCCAGTCGAGCTCCCACCCCGCCTCGCGGGCGACCCGGGACCAGAAATAACGCTGGGCGCGGCCGTTGCCCTCCCGGAACGGGTGGATGTAGTTGAGCTGGTCGTAGTGGTGGGCCAGCCTCCCGATGAAACGGTGACGGGGCAGCCCCCGCAGGTACTTCTCGGCGCGCAGCTCCTCGAAGGCGTGGTGGGCGGCGCGCTCGATCATCGGCACGGGGAGGAAGGGGTCGGCCGTCTTGCGCAGATCGACGGTGCGGAGCTCCCCGGCCCAGTCGTAGACGTCCTGGAACAGGTGGCGGTGGATGGCGCGCAGTTCGGCGAGGTCGGTGGTGTGGGGCGGGGGATCGTCGAGAAGCTCCAGCATCCGGGCGAAGCTGAGATCTCCCTCGGCGGCTCTCAGCGCCTCCGGGGTGCGGGCGCCGACCTTGTTGCGGAAGACGCCGGTCAGCGGGTCGAGGTACGGGTCCGGCCCGTCAGTGAAGGCCATATCGGGCTCGGGTGCGGGCCAGGAGATCGGCGGCGCTCAGCGCCCCGGAGATGTACTCGTCGGCGTCGGCGCGCATCTCGGGGGTCACCTCGACGCCCTCCATGCGGCCGTTGTGGCGCGCGACGGACACCCGCCGGGCGCGTTCGGTGGTGGTCGTGGTCCGGGTCATAGTGGATCCCATGCACCAATCCTTCCTGGCATTTCGTCCAGTTTACCCGAGGGATGGGGCGTCGAGAAGCAGAAAGATACCGTCAGGGCCCGCATCCGGGAGTGGAGGCGGGCCCTGACGGCATGAAAAGGTTGGCCTAGGCCTCGCCCTCGAAGAGGGTGGTGACGGAACCGTTCTCGAAGATCTCGTGGATCGTCTTGGCCAGCAGCGGGGCGATGGACAGGACCGTGAGGTTCTTCCAGCCCTCGGTGGACTGCGGCAGGGTGTCGGTCGTGATGACCTCCTCCGCGCCGCACTCGGAGAGACGCTCGCGGGCCGGGTCGGAGAAGACACCGTGGGTGCAGGCGATGACGACGGACTTCGCGCCCGCCTCCTTGAGCACGCGGACGGCGCCGGCGATGGTGCCGCCGGTGTCGATCATGTCGTCGAGGAGGATGCAGTCCTTGCCCTCGACGTCACCGACGACGCGGTTGGACACGACCTCGTTGGCCACGTCCACGCTGCGGGTCTTGTGGACGAAGGCCATCGGGGCGCCACCCAGGGTGTTGGCCCACTTCTCGGCGACCTTCACGCGACCCGCGTCCGGGGAGACGACGCACAGGTTGTCCAGGGAGTACTTGGAGATGATGTAGTCGGTCAGGATCGGCATGGCGTGCATGTGATCGACCGGACCGTCGAAGAAGCCCTGGATCTGATCGGTGTGCAGATCGACGGACACGATACGGTCCGCGCCGGCGGCGGCCAGCAGGTCGGCGACCAGGCGGGCGGAGATCGGCTCACGGCCGCGGTGCTTCTTGTCCTGACGGGCGTACGGGTAGAAGGGCAGGATCGCGGTGATGCGCTTGGCGGAGCCACGCTTGAGCGCGTCGATCATGATCAGCTGCTCCATGAGCCACTTGTTCAGCGGCTGCGTGTGCGACTGGATGACGAAGCAGTCCGCGCCACGCACGGACTCCTCGAAGCGGATGAAGATCTCGCCGTTGGCGAAGTCCCGTGCGGTGGTCGGGGTGAGCTCGTAGTCGAGCTCCTTCGCCACTGCCTCGCCGAGCTCCGGGTGTGCACGCCCGGAGAACAGCATCATGTTCTTTTGGCTTTCAGTCCAGTGCGGAGTCATGATGTGCCGCTTAACCTTCCTGGTTGGTTGCGTTGTCGTTCTCAGATTCCCCGGCTGCCCGCGCTGCGGCCGCCGCCTCCGCGGCCGGGCTGCCCGGTCGCTTCCGTTCGACCCAGCCCTCGAAGGTGCGCTGCGGTCCACCGGACACGGCGAGGGCTCCCGGGGGAACGTCCTCGCGGATTACTGTACCTGCCCCGGAATACGCCCCGTCACCGACCGTCACCGGAGCGATGAACATGGTGTCGGAACCGGTCCGGACGTGGGAGCCGATGGTGGTGTGGTGCTTGGTGACGCCGTCGTAGTTGACGAAGACGGAGGAGGCACCGATGTTGGACTCCTCGCCGACGGTGGCGTCGCCGATGTAGGTCAGGTGGGGGACCTTGGAGCCGCGGCCGATCTGTGCGTTCTTCGCCTCGACGAAGCCGCCGAGCTTGCCGCCCTCGCCGAGGACGGTGTTCGGGCGGATGTAGGTGTACGGGCCGACGGTCGCGTTCTCGCCGATGACGGAACGCTCGCCGTGGGTGCGGATCACCGAGGCACCGCGGCCCACGGTCATGTCGGTGAGGGTGGTGTCCGGGCCGATGACCGTGTTGTCACCGATGGAGGTGGCGCCCCACAGCTGGGTGCCCGGGTGGATGACCACGTCCTGCCCGATGGTGACGTTCACGCCGATGAAGGTCGACGCCGGATCGATGACCGTGGCACCCCCGCGCATGGCGGCCTCGACGGTGCGGCGGTTGAGCTCCCGGCCCGCCTCAGCGAGCTGGACGCGGTCATTGACGCCGGCCAGCTCACGCGGGTCAGCGGCGACGTGGGCGCGCACCGGGTGCCCGGCCCCGCGGGCGATGCCGAGGACGTCGGTGATGTAGAGCTCGCCCTGCGCGTTGTCGGTGTCCAGCTTCGTCAGCGCATCGCGGAGGATGGCGCCGTCGAAGGCGAAGACACCGGAGTTGACCTCGTTGATCTCCAGGACCTCCGGGGTGGCGTCCTTCTGCTCGACGATGGCGGTGACCTCACCGGAGTCGTCGCGGACGATGCGGCCGTAACCGGTGGGGTCGTCGAGAAGCATGGACAGGACGGTGACGGCGGTGGGGGATGAGGTGTGGGCCTCCAGGAGCGTGCGCAGCGTCTCCGAGGTGAGCAGCGGGACATCACCGTTGGTGACGATGACCGTGCCGTCGAAGTCCGGGATCGGGCCCAGACCGCACTGGACTGCGTGGCCCGTGCCGTTCTGCTCCTCCTGGACGGCCTGCAGGACCTCGCGGCCCAGTTCCGCGGCGACGGCCTCGGCGGCCGGGGCGACCTGGTCACGCTGGTGGCCGACGACTGCGACGATGTGCTCGGGGTCGACGCCGGCCGCGGCGTGCAGGGCGTGGGAGAGCAGGGTGCGCCCACCGATCTCGTGCAGGGTCTTCTGCTTCGCGGACTTCATGCGGGTGCCTGCGCCGGCGGCGAGTACCACCACGGCGCAGCTGTTTTTCTGGGGCATGACTTCGATCTCCTTGGGTGGTCGCGGGGGTCCGGTTCAGCATATCGGTCCCGACCGCGGTGCGTGGGTACATCGGGGTCGGTGGATTCGCCTAACGACCGGCGGAGACGTCCCGCAGCCGACGGGCCGCCACCACGCCGATGAAACCGATTGCCGCGAGGAAGAGCAGTGCCGCACCGGAACCCAGCTGGGCGACGGCACCGGAGACCGCGCCGACGAGCAGCAGGATCGCGCCCATGAGGGTGTTGGCGGCACCGACGTAACGGGTGCGTTCATCGCCCTCGGCCATGTCGACGATGTAGGTCTTGCGGGCCACCCGGATCGCGGTGTGCGCCAGGTTGACCAGGAAGAACCCGACGGGGAACAGCCAGGCGTTGACCTCGCCGGGCAGCCACGTCGCCGCCGCGACCAGCGCCACGAGCACCACGGAGGCGGCCAGGGAGGCCCAGCTCATGACGTTGCGGGAGGAGACGTCCGACCAGATGCCGGAGATCCGCCCGCCCAGCACCGCCGCCAGCCCGGAGGCGATGAGGAAGGCGCCGAGGCCGGTGAGCCCGTAACCGATCTCCTGGCTGAGGGTGACGATGAACGCCGTCGACAACGCCGAGACCAGCAGCAGGGACCGGACGATGACGAACCGGCGGAACTCGCGGTCACCGGTGAACAGGCCCCATGTGTCGGCCCACCAGCCGCGCTGCAGCCCCTGTGGATCCTCCCCGGAGACGGGCTCGTCGATGGTGTGGAAGACGATCGCCGCCACCGCCCACGCGGCCGCCGAGGCGAAGATGAGCGCCGCCAGCACCCACGTCGGGACCGGGGTGCCCAGCCATTCGAGGAACAGTCCCACGGCCAGGGAGGCCGCGCCACCCACGGCCGTCGCCCGCCCGGTGATGACCCCGCGGTGGCCCCTGCTGATCGTCCGCCCCTGCACGTCCTTCGAGGCGATCGAGCACAGCGAACGGAACACGGCGAGCACCGCGAGCAGGAGGGTGACGGTGAGGGCGAGGGGGAGGGCGTCGAGAAGCAGGGCCGCGAGGCCGATCAACGCGGCGGCCACCGCCTGCCCCAGGGAGCCGATGACCCAGATCCGCTTGCGGGAACGCTGCGTGGTCACCCACGGGGTGAACGCGGCCTGGGGGAGCATCGAGCCGGACTCGCGGATGGGCACCAGCAGGGCGATGAAGAAGCCCGGCGCGCCCGCGGCCTGCAGCAGCCAGGGCAGGACCGTCTTCGCGGCGACGATCTGGTCGCCGACGCCCTGGAGGCCGTTCGACCAGATGAAGCGGCGGGCGGCGTGCTCTTCGCGGGAGGGGTTGCTCACTGTTCCGACCTTAGTCGGGGAGGGGTGAAAATAATGTGACCTGCCAGAGACTGAGCGGTCTATATTATTCGGACAGAATGGTTCACCACGATGAAAGGGCACCCCATGAAGATCCGCACCCTCTCCACCCTCGCCGCCGCCTCCCTCACCTCCGGCCTGCTCGTCGCCTGCTCGCAGGCCTCCGCCGATCCGGACAGCCCCCTGGGGATCCTCGCCTCCTCGACGCCCCACGCCGAGATCCTCGAGTGGGTCGACGAGCAGGATGACCGCTTCGAGCTCGACATCTCCATCGTCACCGGTGGTCCCGAGGCGAACGCCGCCCTGGTCAACGGCAGCATCCCCGTCAACTTCTTCCAGCACGCGCCCTATCTGCTCGACTGGCAGGAGCAGACGGGGCAGGACGGGGTGGAGGTGCTCGCCCCGGTCCACATCGAACCGATCTCGCTCTACTCGCAGAAATACGCCGATATCGCCGATATCCCGGAGGGGGCGACCGTCGCCCTCCCGCGCAGTGCCAGCAACTTCGCCCGCGGGCTGCTGCTCCTCCATGACCACGGCCTGCTGGCGCTGAACGTCGAACTCGATCCGGCGGCGGTCTCGCAGATCACCCTCGCCTCCATCGTGGGCAACCCGCGCAACCTGCAGTTCGTGCCGGTCGAGGACGAGCTGGTCACCCGCACGCTGGATGATCCGAAGGTGGCGGCCGCGGTCATCAACTCCAACTACGCGCTGGAGGCGGGGTACGACCCGGTCGCGGACGGCCTCATCACGGAGGATCCCGAGGACAACCCCTACGCCAACATCCTCGTGGCCGCCGCCGACGCGGTCGAGGACCCGCGCGTGCGCGCCCTGCGGGAGTCCCTCACCTCCGCCGCGACCGCGGAATGGATCCGGGAGCGTTACGGCTCCGCCGTCGTCCCCGTCGCGGGTGAGTGAATAAAATACACCCGCCCCCGCGCCCATGCCCTACTCTTTCCAGACAAAGCAGTCTATTTACATTCCGAGGATCCCACATGAGCACCTCCCTCCCCGTCATTTCCCTCGCCACGCTCACCGGCACCGGCCCCGAGCGTGACCGCGAGATCGCCCGCCTGCGCCAGGTGACCCACGAGATCGGCTTCTTCTACCTCGCCGACCACGGCATCCCCGAGGAACTGCAGGCCGAGATGTTCACCGTGGCCAAGGAGTTCTTCGCCCTGCCGCAGGAGGCGAAGGAGGAGATCGCCTTCACCGACAACCCGCACTACCGCGGCTACTCCCGACTCGGTGAGGAATTCACCCAGGGCAAGCTCGACTGGCGGGAGCAGATCGACTACGGCGCCGACCGCCCGGCGTGGAACGAGGCACTGGACACCCACCCGTGGCGCGTCCTCGAGGGCCCCAACCCGTGGCCGAGCGCGCTGCCGCGCATGAAGCCGCTCATCACCGACTGGCAGGACCGCCTCTCCGCCGTCGGCCTCGACCTCCTGCGCGCGTGGGCCGAGTCCCTGGGCCAGGCCCCGGACTACTTCGACGACATCTTCGACCACCCCCACCCGATGATGAAGCTCGCCCACTATCCGGCACCGTCCAACGGTGAGGCCGGCCAGGGTGTCGGCGCCCACCACGACGCCGGCGTGCTCACCCTCCTGCTCCCCGAGGAGGGGTCCGGGGGTCTGCAGGTGCAGCGCGACGGCGAGTGGTTCGACGTGGAGGCGCTGCCGAACCTGTTCATCGTCAACATCGGTGAGCTCCTGGAGGCCGCCACCGACGGCTACCTCGTCTCCACCCCGCACCGCGTGCTGCCGTCCCCGCCCGGCACCTCGCGTTTCTCCATCCCTTTCTTCCTCACCCCGAACCTCGACGCCCGTTTCCCGCGCATCGAGCTGCCCGCCGAGCTGGCACAGGAGGCCCGCGGCCTGGGGCGCGACATGAACAACCAGGAGATCTTCGACATCTCCGGCCTCAACACCCTCAAGTCGCGTCTGCGTGCCCACCCCGAGACGACCGCCCGCTACCACGCGGAACTCGCCGCCAGCCTGGGCTGACACCCGGGAACAACAAGCTTCCCCGCCAGGACTCGAACCTGGAAAGCTGGTACCAAAAACCAGAGTGTTGCCAATTACACCACGGGGAACTGCGGGTTGAATCGCGTAGACAAGCGTACCTGACGTGTGGCTGGGGACTAAACGCCGCGTCGGGATAGGCTGGTGGGCATGGTTCGACAGCGGATGACGGGCAAGGAGCGGCGCGAGCAGCTCATTTCGATCGGGCGTGAGGTCTTCGCCGAGCGTGGTTTCGAGGGCGCGAGCGTGGAGGAGATCGCGGCGCGGGCCGCGGTGTCCAAACCCGTCGTGTACGAACACTTCGGCGGCAAGGAGGGGCTCTACGCGGTGGTCGTCGACCGGGAGATGATCCGTCTGGAGCAGATCATCACCGAGGCCCTGTCCTTCGGCCGGTCGCGGGTGCGCATCGAGCAGGCGGTCATCGCCCTGCTCACCTACGTCGAGGAGGAGACCGACGGTTTCCTCATCCTCGTCCGGGACCTGGTGCCCGGCCAGGACCAGTCCTATGCGACGCTGCTCAACACGGCGGTCGGGCAGGTGTCGCACATTCTGGGCCGTTCCTTCGAGAAGCAGGGGCTGGACCCGGATGTGGCCATCCTCTACGGGCAGGCGCTGGTGGGCATGGTGTCCATGACGGCGCAGTGGTGGCTCGATGAGCGGGAGCCGGCGAAGGAGGTCGTGGCGGCGCACATCGTCAACCTGTGCTGGAACGGGTTGGCCGGCATGACGCCGCACCCGACCCTGTCGGATGAGGTCACCGCTCAGCTGGAGGAGAAGAAGTGACGCCTCCCATGCTCGCCGGTCTGCTCAAGGTCGCGGCCACCGATCCGAAGCTCAAGGGCATGGTCGCCAACGTCGGTGCCCGGCGCCTGCATCTGACGGGCATCGACCAGGTGCGTCCGTGGGCCGTCGGCACGCTCGCGCACCACGCACCGGTGCTGGTCGTCACCGCGACGGGCCGTGAGGCGGAGGACCTCACCGCCGAGCTGCGCGCCATGCTCGGCGACAAGGTCGCCTGGTTCCCGTCGTGGGAGACGCTGCCGCATGAGCGTCTGTCGCCGGGCGTCGACACGATCGGCCAGCGGGCGCGCGTCCTCGATCTGCTTGCCGACGACCACCTGTCCGTCATCGTCACCGCCGCCCGTGGCTTCTGCCAGCCGCTGCTCGCCGAGGTGGAGGGCCGCGCGCCGGTCCGGCTGCGGGTGGGGGAGGAGCACGACTTCACCGATCTCGTCGAGCAGCTCGTCTTCCGCGCCTACAGTCACGTGGACATGGTGGCGCGCCGGGGTGAGTTCGCCACCCGCGGCGGCATCCTCGACATCTTCCCGACGACCGCCGACCAGCCCGTCCGCGTCGAGTTCTGGGGCGACGAGATCACCGACATCCGTTATTTCGCCGTCGCCGACCAGCGCACCATCCCCGAGGTGGAGGTCTCCCACGTGGAGGTCTACCCGGCGCGGGAGCTGCCCATCACCGACGGCATCGCCGCCCGGGCCGCCGAACTGGCCCGGGAGCACCCCGGCAACGCCACCCTGGTGGAGCTGCTGACGAAGATCTCCGACCGCATCCCGGCGGACGGGATGGAGGCGCTGATCCCGGCGCTCGTCGACACGCGGATGGCGACCCTGCCGGAACTCATGCCGGACGACACCCACCTCCTGCTCGTGGACCCGGAGAAGATCCGCACCCGCATCAGTGACCTGGCCGCCACCGACGCCGAGTTCCTCGCGGCCGGCTGGGAGGCCGCCGCCATGGGCGCGTCCGGTCCCGTCGCCGCCGAGGGCCTGGACCTGGAGTCCTCCTCCTACCGTTCCTACGAGTCCCTCGAGGCGGGGGCCCGGAAGGCGGGCCAGCCGTGGTGGACGTTCTCACCCACGGGCATGTTCGAGGCCGACGACGCCGACACCCTGCCCCTCGACTTCGACGCCGGCCCCACCCCGCGCGGCGACATCAAGGAGATCGCCTCCATGATGTCGCTGCTCGTCGCCCACACCACCGCCGGCGGGCGCGCCGCCTTCATCGCCCCCGCCCCCGGCGCGATCAGGCGCATGGTGGAGCGCTTCGCCGAGGCCGGGGTCCCCGCCCGCGTCGCGACGCCCGGCTGGGAGCCCTCCCCGGGTGAGGTCACCCTCTACCAGGCGCTGAGCCACGCGGGCGTCGTATTCGACAAGGTGCGCAAGCACCGCGCCGCCGCCGCCCTGCCCCTCGTCGTCATCACCGAGACCGACCTCACCGGCAACCGCGTCGGCGACATCGCCGGCGCCAAGCGACGTCCCGCCCGTCGTCGCCACCGTGTCGACCCCCTCGCCCTCAGGACCGGTGACTACGTCGTCCACGAGACCCACGGCATCGGACGCTTCCTCAAGATGGCGGAACGGACGATCCACGCCGGGGACGAGACGTCGCGACGCGAGTACATCGTCCTCGAGTACGCCGCCTCCAAGCGCGGCCAGCCCGCCGACCAGCTGTGGGTCCCCATGGATTCGCTCGACCTGCTCTCGAAGTACTCCGGCGGCGAGTCCCCGACCCTGTCGAAGATGGGCGGCTCCGACTGGAAGAACACCAAGAAGAAGGCCCGCGCCGCCGTCCGCGAGATCGCCGGCGAACTCGTCGAGCTCTACGCCAAGCGCCAGGCCGCGCCGGGCCACCCCTTCGCACCCGACACTCCCTGGCAGAAGGAGATGGAGGACAACTTCCCCTTCGTCGAGACCGAGGACCAGATGCTCGCCATCGACGCCGTCAAGGAGGACATGGAGTCCAACGTCCCCATGGACCGCGTCATCGTCGGCGACGTCGGCTACGGCAAGACCGAGGTCGCCGTCCGCGCCGCCTTCAAGGCCGTGCAGGACGGCAGGCAGGTCGCCGTGCTCGTGCCCACCACGCTGCTCGCGCAGCAGCACCTGGCCACCTTCGAGGAACGCATGACCGGCTTCCCGGTCACCATCCGCGGCCTGTCGCGCTTCACCTCCAACGCCGAGGCGAAGGAGATCATCGCGGGTCTGGCGGACGGGGCCGTCGACATCGTCATCGGCACCCACCGCCTCCTGGCCACCGGTGTCCACTGGAAGAACCTCGGCCTCATCATCGTCGATGAGGAGCAGCGCTTCGGCGTCGAACACAAGGAACACATCAAGGCCCTGCGCCACAACGTCGACGTGCTCACCATGTCCGCGACCCCCATCCCGCGCACCCTGGAGATGTCGATGGCCGGCATCCGTGAGATGACCACCATCCTCACCCCACCAGAGGACCGCCACCCCGTGCTCACCTACGTCGGCGCGCAGGAGGAGAAGCAGATCGCCGCGGCCATCCGCCGTGAACTGCTCCGCGACGGCCAGGTGTTCTTCATCCACAACAAGGTCGCCGACATCGAGAAGAAGGCCCGCGAACTCCGCGACCTCGTCCCCGAGGCCCGCATCGTCGTCGCCCACGGCCAGATGTCCGAGGAACTCCTCGAGAAGACCGTCCAGGGCTTCTGGGACCGTGAGTACGACGTCCTCGTCTGCACCACCATCGTCGAGACCGGCCTCGACATCGCCAACGCCAACACCCTCATCGTCGAGAACGCCCACCACATGGGCCTCTCTCAGCTCCACCAGCTGCGCGGCCGCGTCGGCCGGTCCCGCGAACGCGGCTACGCCTACTTCCTCTACCCCAAGGGCGCGACCCTCACCGAGAACTCCTACGACCGCCTCGCCACCATCGCCCAGCACAACGACCTCGGCGCCGGCATGGCCGTCGCCATGAAGGACCTCGAGATGCGCGGCGCCGGCAACGTCCTCGGCGCCCAGCAGTCCGGCCACATCGCCGGCGTCGGCTTCGATCTCTACGTCCGCCTCGTCGGCGAGGCCGTCGACGCCTACAAGGCACTCGCCTCGGGGAAGGTGCTGGACGCCACCGATCAGGGCCCCAAGGAGATCCGCATCGACCTGCCCGTCGACGCCCACATCCCCGAGTCCTACATCAACTCCGAACGCCTCCGCCTCGAGGTCTACCGCAAGCTCGCCGCCTCCCAGTCGGAGACCGACCTGCGCCTGGCCGTCGAGGAGATGGAGGACCGCTACGGCCCCGTCCCCGAGGAGGTCTCCCGCCTGCTCGCGGTCGCTCGCCTCCGCCACCAGGCGCGCCGGGCCGGCATCTCGGAGATCATCGTCCAGGGCACCCGCATCAAGATCGGCTCCGTCGAGCTGCCGGACTCGAAGCAGGTGCGGCTCAAGCGCCTCTTCCCGGGCTCGACCTACCGTGCGGCGGCGCAGGCCATCCAGGTGTCCTTCCCCAAGGCCGGCCGCGGCGCAGGGCAGCCCAACCTCCGCGACCTCGAGCTGCTGCAGTGGATCGCCGACTTCCTGTCCAGCATGTTCGACATCGAGGAGACCGACGTCACCGGCGGCACCCCGACGGAGAAGAAGGTGTTCTCCGTGGCGGAAGTCAAACGCTAGACTCCGCGGGACGCTGTTTCTGTGGACAACCCCGGGTTGTCCACAGGCCGGTGGTCATACTTGTCGACGCCACCCTCCCCACCCCTTATCGTCCGGGGCATGGACATTGTCGCTGCGATGGAGGCCCTGCGGGGCGTGACGGTGCTGGAGGCCATCGCCTCCGGTCACCTCACCAGGCAGCGCATCATCGACCTCGGCTTCCGCGAGGCCGGCGCCTGGATACGCCTCGCCGAGGTCTTCCTCGGACCGACCAGACACCGGAAGCTGCAGACCGTGGCGGTGGACGCGGCGCGGGAGGGCGGGCTGTCGCTGGATGCGCTGCGGGTCGTCGACAAGCACACCCGCAAACTGCTGCCCGGCGCCGCAGTCACCGAATGGGAGCTCCGCGCCGAACTCTGCCGGCTGCGCGGCACCGTCGACGAGATCGACCGGGCCGCCTCCGCACGCGTCCGCGACCTCAACCGCAACGTCACCGACGCGGAGAAGAAGGCCTTCGCCGGCCGCTCCCTCAAGGGCGGGAAGAACACCGACGCCCGCGGCCTGCGGACCGCCACCATCACCCTCCCCGAACGGCACATGACCGCCTTCCTCGACAGCCTCCTGCCCACCGCCCGGCGCCTCCGCCGCGGGAACCCGAAACTCACCTACGAACAGGCCATGGCCGACGCCCTGCTCGCCGGCGGCACCGGCCCCACCGGACCGACACCCCCGGTCCCGCTCATCGTCGTCCCCGTCCCCGAATGGGCGCAGGTCCTGCGCCGCGAAGGTGACGACACCGTCTTCGGACTCACCGACGGCACCACCATGACCGGCAAGGAACTGGTCGAACAGGTCACCGCCGACCACCACTACGCCGGCATCTACCACCCCGTGGAAGGGCCGGTCGATCTCTACCGCTCCGAACGCACCGCCAGCCCGAAGCAACGGATGCTCCTGGCCGCGGAGAGCCTGCTGTGCCCCACCCCGGTGTGCACCACCTCCGCCGACAACTCCCAGGCCCACCACCTCACGGCGTGGAAGAGGGGCGGGAACACCAACGTCGCGGAAATGACCGTCGCCTGCCAGGTGCACAACGCCCGCAACGACGACGACCCGGACGCCCCACCCCGCAACGGCCGCCTGGAACGACAACCCGGCGGGGTGGTGTTCCACCCGCCCGACGGCGGCCCACCGAAGAGGAACATCCACCCCCTGAGGGAGTTGTCGGCGATGGGACTCATCGCCGCCGGGAGGGCCTGACTACTCGCCCAGGCCCGACTGACCGACCGCGATCATGCGCTCGAGCGATTCGCGCGCGGCATCGGCGGTCTCCTCGGGCACGTCCACCTCATCGACGCCCAGGGCCAGGGCACGCAGCAGCGCGGCCGGGGTGATCATCTTCATGTAGGAGCAGGATGCGCGCTCATTGACCGGCTGGAAGTCGATCTCCGGGGCGGTCTGGCGCAGCTGGTGCAGCATGCCCACCTCGGTGGCGACCAGGACGGTGCCGGTCTGCTGGTTCTTGGCCTCGTCGAGCATCTGGCCGGTGGAGAGCATGTGGACA
>NZ_DUOE01000021.1 GCF_012838985.1 Corynebacterium sp.
GCGTCAGCGGGGATGAGCCACACGGCCCCGGCTGGCAGCCTGGCCTGGTGATGTGCTCCCCGCGTCAGCGGGGATGAGCCTGTAGGCCTCAGGGGACGGGTGGGTAGTGCCCAGTGCTCCCCGCGTCAGCGGGGATGAGCCTTTAGGCGCGCACGTCTAGGACAGTGGACTGACGTGCTCCCCGCGTCAGCGGGGATGAGCCCCGCCGCGCAGGTGAAGCACGCCCCGGTTCCGAGTGCTCCCCGCGTCAGCGGGGATGAGCCCGGGACAACCCCCCGTACTTCGCGCCAAAGCGAGTGCTCCCCGCGTCAGCGGGGATGAGCCCTCAAATTCGTTGACCATCTGCCTGATCGTCCCGTGCTCCCCGCGTCAGCGGGGATGAGCCGTCGCGGATGATGTCGCGTGCTCGGAGTGCTTTGTGCTCCCCGCGTCAGCGGGGATGAGCCGCTGTTCGCCGTTCTGCAACTTCGAGAACATATGTGCTCCCCGCGTCAGCGGGGATGAGCCCGCGGCCAAACCATCCCGGAGGAAGTCACTCCCGTGCTCCCCGCGTGAGCGGGGATGAGCCTGAGCTTATCCGCAGGGCAACCGGTGGCGTTTTGTACTGCGGGGATGAAGCCCCGCCGGCTTCCGCTTAACTCGCGGCCCAGATACTCCCGGTATCAGAGGCTGGCCGACAAAACCTCAGCCTTCCAAGCTGAAGACACATCCGACTTCCGGCATCTCCGAAGAACTACCGGTTCCAGGATCGCCCCGGGCATCAGTACCCCGGAACGCACGTGTCCCCGGCACCTCCAGTGGAGGGTCCGGGGACACGTGTCTCGGAGTCAGGTGGTTAATGCTGGGCGAATTACATCGCCGACATGATCCAGATGACTAGGGCGATGATGGCCAGGATGCCGACGATGGTCCAGATGAGTCCGCTACCGCGCATGATGTTTCTCCTTAAGAATTGTCAGTTGTACTTTCCACTCTTGAGAGTAACAGTGATCACATTAGTGGGTATGAATTTGGGCGGTTGCTGATCGGTAACAATTCGCCTACCGGACCGTTACCGCAGGTAGATCGACTCAGGGTCAGGAATTTTTATCCGGCCCGGCGTGTCATGGCCCGTGGCATAGCGCTGCCCAGTCTCAGCTGCCGGCCCTGAGCCTGAGAAATCACACATAGGCCGGGGTGATGTGTGCGTGGCTGACCATCTCCTCCCATTCGACGATCTTCTTGCGCTCCCGGCCCTCGACACCGGAGGCCTCGCCGAGGGCGCGCTCGGCGGCGTCGAGGCGGTACCAGCCTTCCCAGGTGGTGACGGGGATGGCGCGGGCGTCGAGAAGCTGGAGGAAGGCGTCGGCGGAGTGGACCGGGGCGGAGAGGCGCCCGGCGGCGGCGTCGGCGAGGAGGAGGTCGGTGGTCTCCTTGGCGTCGGACTTGGTGTTGCCGATCAGGCCGATGGGGCCGCGCTTGATCCAGCCGGTGGCGAACAGGCCCGGGACCGGGGTGCCGGCGTTGTCGAGGACGCGGCCACCGTCGTTGGGGATGACGTGCTCGACGTGGTTGAACGGGACGTCGGCGACGGGCTCGGAACGGTAGCCGACGGCGCGGTAGACGGCCTGGACGGGCCAGTCGGTGAAGGTGCCGGTGCCGCGGACGTGGCCGGTGCCGTCGAGTTCGGTGCGTTCGGTGCGCAGTCCGACGACGCGGCCGTCACGGGTGAGGATCTCGGTGGGCGACTCGAAGAGGTGGATCTGCAGGGTGTGCGGGGCGTCCTTCGGTTCGCGGATCGCGTAGCCCTCGAGGATCTGGCACACCAGGTCCTGCGACTTGGAGGCGCTGCGGGCCTCGATGCTGGCGTCGTCGTAGTCGATGTCCTCCGGGTCGACGACGACGTTGACGGTGGGGGAGTGGTCGAGCTCCTTGAGCTCCTGCGGCGTGAACTTCGCCTGGGCGGGGCCGCGACGGCCGAAGACGTGGACCTCGGTGGCCTGGTTGGTGCGCAGGGTCTCGTAGACGTTGTCGGGGATCTCGGTGACGTTGAGCTCCTCGGCGGTCTTCGCCAGGACGCGGGCGACATCCAGGCCGACGTTGCCGACGCCGATGACGGCCACGGACTGCGCGGACAGGTCCCAGGTGCGGGGGAAGTCCGGGTTGCCGTCGTAGAAACCGACGAAGTCGGCGGCACCGAAGGACCCTTCCGCGTCGATGCCCGGGATGTCGAGGTCGCGGTCGGCGACGGCACCGGTGGCGAAGACGACGGCGTCGTAGTGCTCCTGCAGCTCGGCGACGGTGACGTCGCGGCCGATCTCGATGTTGCCGAGGAAGCGGATCTCCGGGCGGTCGAGGACGCGGTGCAGGGAGGTGATGATGCCCTTGATGCGCGGGTGGTCGGGGGCGACGCCGTAGCGGATGAGGCCGAAGGGGGCGGGCATCTTCTCGATGAGGTCGACCTGGATCTCGCGGCCGATGCCGGCGGCGTTCTTGACCAGGAGATCGGAGGCGTAGATGCCGGCGGGGCCGGCACCGATGACGGCGACGCGGAGTGCGGGGAGGCTCATGGGGTCCTTTCGGTTTGCCTAGACTGACTGGTCTGCAAAGTAGCACCGTCGGTGGATTTTGCAAGAAAAAGTGCGACTTCAATTCATGTCGACCGCGTTGCCTATCGACGCCCCGAATTCGATTCACTGAATGAATATTGGATATAAACCCTGCATACAGGCTCGATGTCGGCAAAGGTGTGGAATGGCGATACGTCCACTCGGCGCGATCGTTGCCATGAACTGATCTGTCTGTTGTAATCGCCTGCAGACGCCTCGACAGGGCGCTGCCGCGGCAGATAACCGCCGTCGGCACGTGAATGGAATAGACAGAACAGTTCAGTAGGGAGATGGTCATGGACACGGTCACCACGGTCGACCCCGCCCCCACCAGCGAGGCACCCACCAGCGAGGCACCCGCCGGCGAGGCACCCGCC
>NZ_DUOE01000127.1 GCF_012838985.1 Corynebacterium sp.
GCCTCGAGGTTCCCGCCAAGGGCGGCTGGGGCCACGGCAAGCTCGTCGAGGAGATCTGGGAGGTGCTCTGCGAGGACCAGCTCGAGGGCCCGATCTTCGTGAAGAACTTCCCGGTCGAGACCTCGCCGCTTACCCGTCAGCACCGTTCCAAGCCGGGTGTCACCGAGAAGTGGGACCTCTACGTCCGCGGTTTCGAGCTGGCCACCGGCTACTCCGAGCTGGTCGACCCGGTCATCCAGCGCGAGCGCTTCGAGGACCAGGCCCGTCTGGCCGCCAACGGCGATGATGAGGCCATGCGTCTCGATGAGGACTTCCTCGCCGCCATGGAGCAGGGCATGCCGCCGACCTCCGGCATCGGCATGGGCGTCGACCGTCTGCTCATGGCCCTGACCGGCCTGGGCATCCGGGAGACCGTCCTGTTCCCGATGGTCAAGCCCGAGCAGAAGTAGCACCGCGGGTCAGGGTTCCTCGGGGTGTTCCCTGACCCCGTGCACGGGTGGCGGTGGCTGGGAGTTTTCTGGGGGCGCGGGCGTCGATAGTGGGCCCCTCCCAGTAACACCTCCGAAAGCCCAGCTCACGGTGGCTGCTGGCGTGCCCGTCCCAGGGTTGTCCCAGCAAGGGACTGTTGTCTGGGCACGCTCTCCCAGGGGTGCTTCCTACGTTTTTCCGTATGACCAACGCACTCACTCCACGACGGCGCATCATCGCCCTCGACGTGCTCCGGGGCATCGCGATCCTCGGCACCCTGCTGACCAACATCTGGATCTTCTCCCGTTCCTCCATGGACGCCACCACCGAGGGCGCGGTGGCTGAGGGGGCGCTGGCGACGTTCAACTCCGTCGCCGACGTCCTGCTCAACCTCTTCACCGACGGCAAGTTCATCGGCCTGCTGACCATCATGTTCGGCATCGGCCTGGAGATCCAGCGGCAGTCGGCGGTGCGCCGCGGCGAGCCCTGGCCCGGCCGCTACCCGTGGCGCGCGCTCGTGCTCATTCTCGACGGCCTGCTGAACTACATCTTCATCTTCGAGTTCGACGTGCTCATGGGCTACGGCCTCACGGCGCTGGTCGTCGCGGCCGTCATGGCCCGCAGCCCCCGGGCGCAGAAGATCTGGATGGGGGTGGGCCTCGCCGCCCACGCCGTGATGATGTTCTTCATGGCCGGCGGGCCGCGCCTGTTCGGCTCCTTCCCGGGCGGCGACTTCGTCCGGGAGGCCACGCCGGGTGAGGAGGGCATGCGCTTCATCCAGGAGGGCCTGCCCACCGACTCCTACTGGGGCATGGTCACCGACCGCGTGCAGAACTTCATCGGCGGCCGCGGGGAGATCCCCATCATGTTCTTCATGGGCCTGGGTCTGTTCCTCGTCGGCGCCCACCTCTACCGGGCCGGTCTCTTCCTCCCGGAGGGTGTCCGCCTGCGCCGCATCGTCATGGGCATCGGGTTCGGAGTCGGGTTCCCCCTCGACTGGGCACTGCGCCTCACCGACACCGCCGGCCACGTCGCCCGCTACGGCACCTCCACCATCGTCGCCTTCGGACTCCTCGCCGCCGTCGCGGCCTTCTACGCCCGCCGGGAGCGCGTGGGCCTCATGGGGCACCTGCTGTCCCTGGTCGGGCGGATGGCCCTGACGAACTACATCCTGCAGAACCTCATCGCCTCGATCATCTTCTACGACTGGGGCCTGGGCATGAGCCGCCGGATCCAGGGCCCCTGGGACACCGCCGCCACCCTGGGCATCTACCTGGGCATCTCCGCCTTCCTCATCGCACTCTCTGCCGTGTGGCTGCGCTTCCACCGCCGCGGACCGGTGGAGATCGTGTGGCACGACCTCGTCGACAGGATCGCCGACACCGCCGCGAAGGCTGCTTCCCGACGCCGCGGGCAGCGCCCCACCACCCCTGCCAGGCAGGAGCTCCCGGTGGGGTAGGGGCACCCGCCGCAGGTCACAATATTGAGTACTACGCCTCCGGTGGCCTGCGGGACGGCTACCGTATGAGTAATATGCCTCACGTTAATAATTGTTCCCGGCGATGGAGGATGTGTGTCAGTACCGGAGAAGGCCCTGTCGGTGCCGGCCCTGAGTAAACGGGAGCTCGAGGTGGTGCTCACCTGGCTGACCTCCGTGTCGAAGCGGGAGGTCGGCAAGCTTCTCGGAGTCTCCGAGGACACCGTCCGCACGCACATCGCCCGCGTACGGGGGAAGTACATGAGCGTCGGCCGTCCGGCGAGCACGAAGTCGGACCTCATGCTCCGCCTCATGCAGGACGGTTTCTTCGACCACCGCAACGCCTGACGTAGGCCCTCTCCAGAGAAACACAGCCCCGCTGTACCCTCCCCGGTGATCCAGGGAGCGCACAGCGGGGCTGTGGGCCTTTTTAGGGGAGGATGCAGGTTCGCCCTTGGTTGCGGTCCGCGAGGCCATCCAGGAGCCTTCAGGAGCTCTTCCTGAGCGGTGTGTACGCAAACGAAGAACCCGCCTCATCCACACGAAGTGGATGAGGCGGGTTCTTTTCGCTTCAGTGAGCCTCAACGCCAGAGGCGCTGGGGTTCAGCTTCCTACTAGGAGGAGAGCTTGAAGGAAGAGGTGCCCGGCTTGGTGGTGGACTGGCCGCCGTCGACCTTGTCCTCGGCCAGAGCGTCGGCGATAGCCTTCTGAGCCTCAGCCAGCTCCTCGGCGGCCTTGAGCTCGCGCTCGCGGTCTGCAGCAGCCTTGGCAGCAGCCTCGCGGTCGGCCTTCAGGCCGGCGTCGATGAGCTCGACGCGGTCGAGCTTCTCCTGCCAGAACTTACCGTTGATCAGGGAGTTCTGGTAGGTCTTCAGGGCGAAGTCGGCCTGCTCGCGGTAGATGGCCCAGTTGCCATCGTTGTTGTTGCGGAGGTCGGTCCACCAGTGGAGGAAGAACGCCTTGGTGGCCGCATCAGCCTTGTTCAGCTGGGCGATGTTGCCCCACAGGCCGAACTGGATGTCGTCGAGGACCTCGCGGTACTCGGTACGCAGGGTGGAGTCGCCGACCAGGACGTTGTCCTGGTAGAGCTCGTTGTAGCGCTTGAACACGGAGATCCAGGCCTTGAAGACGCGGAGGGTGTCACGCTGAGCGGTTGCGCGCTCCAGGAAGAGCTGGCGAACCAGAACGTCGGAGAGCTGAGCCTCGACGTTGGACTCCTTGGCGGTCTCCCATGCAGCCACGACGGCCGGGGCGCCGGCCTGAGCAGCCTCACGCAGAGCCTTCAGAGCAGCCATGTACTCGCGGGTGATGTACTGCTTGTACCAGTCGTCGACGGACCAGTCGGCGGCGCGGTTGTAGGTGTCCTCGATCTCCGCGAGCAGCTCGTCGATCTTAGCGTGGACTGCACGGGCGTTGTGCATGTTGGCGGCCGGGATGGACGGCAGGACCGGGAAGTCCTTGTGGGACTTCTTGTCGTTGGCGTCAGCGACCAGCGGGTTGATGGTGGCGCGGAAGGCGTTGAGGGCGGAGACGTAGGACTTCCAGTCCTCGGTGGCGATCTTGTCCTTGTCCAGGGCGTAGGCCACGGAAGCGCGAGCCTCCTGGATGTTGGCGGAAGCCTTCTCCAGCTCTGCGTCAGCCTCTGCCTGAGCCTCGCGGAAAGCAGCTGCAGCAGCCTCCTCGGACGGGTCGAAGCCCGGCTCGCCCAGGTTCACGTAGTGGTTGACCAGCGTGCGGAAGGTCGGCCAGTGCTGGATCTTGTTGAGGTAGTCAGCGGTCTCGTCGGTGAGGTCACGCAGCTGGTCCTCGGTGACGTTCTTGGCGACCAGGTCCTGGGCGGCGGAGCCGTCCTCGGTCTGGTAGCCACCCTGCTGGGTGTCCTGGGCGAAGGCCGGTGCGGAGAAGCCGGAGAGGCCGGTTGCGAGGGCGATGGCGCCGGCGAGGGCGGCGGTACGGACGCGGTTCTTGAACATGAGCGATAAACTCCTGAATTCGATCGTGTGGGCTGGAAGACCCGGGGCCGAGCCTGTGTGGTCGGCGCTGGAAAAGTCCACCGCGAAAAATTCCGGAAAGCTCCGGGCTCATATTTTTCGCAATGCCTGGCGACTCGGTCGCTGGCCATCACTCTAGGACAGTTTCCGAGACTCCGCACCCTTCTCCCGCGGTGCCGCCTGCCCTGAAAATGTAGGGCACCGTAACGGTCGGGTAACGGAAAAATAGCCATCTAGCAGGTAGTTGCTGGCGGGAAACTGACTTGTTCATGGCAGGTTTCTGGCCGGTCAGATCTCTGAGCTTGGCCCGAACGGGTGACCCCTAACGGGGTTGATTGCCGTGCCTGGGGCCTCCGGAGAGTCGAAAGGGAGAAAAGTTAATTCCGCAGTTCAGGGGCTTTTCTGAGGGGGGGCCGTCGAAAAGCGACGCCCCGAGGGGAGGTGATGGGGCGTGTTATGTGGTCCTTAAAGTAGAATCATCTTGTTTTGCGGATTGGCAGCCCGTGTACAGGTGAATGGTTACAGATGTGTTTCTTATTGCAACCGTTCCGGGTTGTGTAACGCATCGGCTGAATGCCTATATATACGAGACTCCACCGGGGGGTGGGTCCTGTATCAGCGAAGAGGTGGGGTGGGGACCGCGTGGCGTCGATTAGTACGGGCGCCTGACAGCAGATAGTCTGATCATCTTTCCCGGAGATCCCTGAATCTCTTAAGGATGTAGGAAGGTCTGTACATGAGCGTGAAGAATTCCCCCGCCGGCGCGGACAACACGGCGCTGCCCGCCGAGGTGAAGGTCATCCTGACCGTGCTCGTCGGTTCCGCGCTGCTGATGTTCCTCAATGAGACGATCCTGTCGGTGGCGCTGCCGTCGATCATGGAGGATTTCCAGATCCCCGCCACCACCGCCCAGTGGCTGACGACCGGCTTCATGCTCACCATGGCCGTCGTCATCCCGGCGACGGGCTGGATCCTCCAACGTTTCACCACCAAGCAGGTCTTCCTCACCGCCGTGAGCAGTTTCCTCGTGGGCACCCTCGTGGCCGCCGCAGCCCCGACGTTCACGGTGCTGCTGGCCGGTCGCATCGTGCAGGCGGTCGGCACGTCGCTGATCATGCCGCTGCTCATGACCGTCGCGATGACGGTCGTGCGGGCCAACCGGCGCGGGTCCGTCATGGGCGTCATCTCGATCGTGATGTCCGTCGCTCCGGCGCTGGGGCCGACGGTCTCGGGATTCGTCCTCAACCGCTTCACCTGGCACTGGCTGTTCTGGTTCGTCGCCCCGCTGATCATCGTGGCGCTGGTGGTCGGTGCCCTCTTCATCCGCAACATCGGTGAGACGGCCCGCGCCCCCTTCGATCCACTGTCCGTGGTCCTGGCCGCCCTCGGCTTCGGCGGCCTCGTCTACGCACTGAGCACCCTGGGCACGGACCTGCCGGTGGCCGTCGGCTTGGCGGTCGTCGGTGTCATCGCCCTGGCGCTGTTCGTGTGGCGCCAGCTGAAGCTTGAGACCCCGCTGCTGGATCTGCGCCCCTTCACCATCCGCAACTACACCCTGTCCGTGGTCGTGGCGCTGCTGCTCATGGGCACGCTGCTCGGCGTGGTCATGGTCCTGCCGATCTACCTGCAGACCGCCCTGGGTGTCACCGCGCTGGTCACCGGCCTGCTGCTCATGCCCGGCGGTCTCGCCTCCGGCCTCCTGGCACCCTTCATCGGACGTCTCTACGACCGCGTCGGCCCCCGCCCGCTGGTCATCCCGGGGGCGCTGCTGCTGGTCGGCGCCGTGTGGGCGATGACCCGCCTGGGTATCGCGTCCACCACCACCGAGGTGATCACGATGCACATCGTGTTCTCCCTCGGACTGGCACTCATGATGACCCCGCTGATGACCACGGCACTGGGATCACTGCCCAAGCACCTCTACGGCCACGGCTCGGCGATCCTCAACACCCTGCAGCAGCTGGCCGGTGCCGCAGGAACGGCGATCCTCATCGCCGCCCTGTCCTTCGGTACCCAGGCTGCGGCCGCCGGGGGAGCGGACCTGGCGCAGGCGACGGCCGACGGTTCCCACACCGCCTTCATCGTCGCCGGCGTCATGGCCGTCC
>NZ_DUOE01000128.1 GCF_012838985.1 Corynebacterium sp.
GCGGAAGCGGCGGAAGCGGCGGAGGCTCAGCGCCGTGAACAGGAACGTGCCGCCCGGGCCGCCACCCCGCCCGCCCCCGCAGCATCCCGGCCTTCTGCCCCGTCCGGCGGTGGTGGAGACAATTACACCGGCTGCCGCGCCTACGGCGGCAACTACGCGATGACCAACATCGACAAGAAGGGGCAGAGGTACGCCAAGATCGACTGCGTCACCAAGGTCCAGATCGGCTGACCCCGCCAGCCCACCCCATCCACAGACCCCAGGTTGGTAGCATCAAAATCTCGGCCCCTTCCCGGAGGGGTCTGTTGTTTTCCCCGGGAGAAAGGACCACCACCATGGTCATGGGCCCCACTCATTCGATGAGCGGCGCCGCCGTCGGTCTCGCCGTCGCCCAGGTACTCCCCGCCTCCTGGGGCGGGGTCACCTCGCCGGAGGAGGCGTTCGTCTACGCGGGGATCGCCGCGGGCGCGGCGCTCCTCCCGGATCTCGATTCCCCGCAGGCCACCGTCTCCCGCTCCTTCGGTCCCTTCTCGCTCGGGTTGTCGCATGTCATCGAGAACACCGCGCAGGCCTTCGTGAATCTCACCCGTGGTTCCCGCGACCGGCGGTGCCGTCACGGGCACCGGACGGCCACGCACACCCTCTGGTTCGCCCTGCTGGCCGGGGTGGTGGCGTCCTTCCTCATCGGCACGTTTGAGAAGCCCGCGGCGATCGGCCTGTTGTTCGTGTTCCTCGGGCTGGCGATCCGGGGTCTGCTCCCGGAGTGGTCGAAGAAGAAGGACTGGCTGGCGGTCACGGCCGTCTCGGCGCTGCTGGCGGCGGGGGCCTGGGTGTATGTCCCGACGACGGCCTCGGCGGTCGTGCTGGGGTCCGCGGTGACGGTGGGGGTGCTCACCCATCTGGCGGGTGACTCCATCACGAAGAACGGCATTCCCCTGCTGGCGCCGCTGGTCCCGTTGGGGCGTCGCCGCTGGTGGAAGTTCCGCCTGCCGAAGCCTTTCCGCATCTCGGCGTCCGGGCCCGCCGACCGGCTGCTGCTCGCGGTGTTCTCCCTGCTGGTGGCGGCGCAGACGGTGGCCGTCGCCTCGGGGCTCACGGTCTCCTGAGGTCGCGGGAACCTTTCGGCTGTTTCCGCAGTCCAATTAAGGCATGAGCACCCTGTATCTCGATCCGGCCCATGCCCGTCTCCTGTCCTCCGAGCTTCTCGACGCCGCAGTCCATCCACCCGCCACCCCCGTCACCGTCTCCGGGGAGGGCCGCTTCGCGGCCTCACTTCTCGACGCTCTCCTGCACCTCGACACCCAGACCCGCCACGTCCACGACCGGGCCCGCGTGCTCGGTGAGAGTTCGCACCGGGTGATCGCGGCTGCCGCAGACACCGACCACCTCCTCGCCACGGACCTGGGGAGGCTCGCATGAGGGACATCGTCGCTGCGCTGCAGCACATCCTCGGGCTGCACCCCGCCCACCTGTCCCCGGTCCGGCTGCCGGCTCTCCCGGATTTCCAGGCGGCGGTCCCCCTCGCGGAGATGCTCACGCAGGGCGGCACCGGCGGGACCGCCCTGGTCGAGGCCGCCCGCGCCCTGAGCGGGGACCGTGCCCTGGTCGCGGAACTCAGCGACCGCGCCGCCGCCCACGTGGAGACCACCCGCGCCGAGCTCACCCACCTGGGCCACGAACTCCTCCGCCGGGCGGCCGGGATCCTGCCCCGCCTGCTGTCCCCGGCGCCCGGCGCGCAGACCGGGGCGCTGCTCGAACTGCAGCACCTGGGACAGATCTTCGTCTCCGAGGCCACCAGCCGGGTCACCGACCTCGAGGGGCTGCTCGCCCCGCTCGCCGACGACCTCGACCGGGTCGCCGCCACGGACCACGCCGCCGCGCTGCCGGCCCCGGCGGAGGAGGCTCCCCCGGAGATGCCCGCGGAGGTGGGGCCGGGGGACGTCGACAAGCAGTCGTCGGTGGGTGAGGCGGCGGTGGCCGCCGCGAAGAGTGCCCTGGGAACCCCCTACCTGTGGGGAGGCACGACTCTGGCCGGGTTCGACTGCAGCGGTTTCACCCAGTGGGCGTACCGGCAGGCCGGGGTGGAGCTGCCGCGGCTGGCGCAGGAGCAGAACGTCGGTGTCCAGGTGGGCGCGGACCAGCTGCAGCCCGGGGACCTGGCGGTGTGGGACGGGCACGTCGCGATGTACGCGGGCGACGGCCAGCTCATCGAGGCGGGGGACCCCGTCTCACTCAACCCGCTGCGGACCAGCAATGTCGGAATGGCGTTCAAGGGCTTCTGGCGACCGACGGGGTAGGTCTCCGGTAGAATTCCGCCCCATGACCTCCCGTGCGATCATTCCCGTGAAACTGTCTCTGACCGAGGGCGACTTCTACACCCTCTGGGCACCGAACTGGAAGGAGCACGGAGCCGAGTGGCAGGCCTTCCTCGGCGACGACTCCGGGCTGTACCTCTTCACCTCCCCGGCGAAGCTCTACGCCTTCCTGCAGTCCGGGAAGCGCCACGATCTGCTCTCCCACCCGAAGTGGGGCCACTTCGACACCCTGCCGGCCGACATGATCGTGCCGGACAAGAAGGAGACCTTCGACATCATCGGCACCCCGGCGTTCCTGGCCGGGCGCCCGTCCTACGAGAACGTCGCCGCTGTCGCCCGTTCCTTCCAGATGACGAAGTCCCTGGCCGAGGTCCTCGGCATCGACGACGTCATCCTCTTCTTCGCGTCCCACTCCGTGCTCGGCAACGTCCAGCGCGGCGCCGACCACTACTCGGGTGAGCACGGTCTCGGCGAGTGGTCCGCCGTCGGCCGCACCGTCCTGGACAACTGGCCGACGGTCGTCGCGGGACTCGACGGGCAGGTCCGCGTCATCGACGTCTCCGAGGAGGAGACCGCCGCCGCGCAGAAGCTCATCGACGAGGCCCGTATCGCCACCGCCGAGGCCCGCGCCGCCGCCGAGGCCGCCGCCAAGGAGGCCGAGGAGAAGGCCGACCCGTACGACTCCTCCGTCTGGGGTGTGGCCGGCATCGACCCGATCAAGATCACCCTCGACGGCAAGTCCGTCTACACGCTGCGCTGCTACATGGACGGCCGCCCGGTGTTCCTGGGCAGGTACGGCGAGATCTTCACCTTCCCCACCACCCGTCAGCTGGCGCGCTGGCTCGTCGAGAACGACGAGCACGACATGGCCGCCCTCCCGACCTGGGAGACCGTCATGACCCACGCCAACGCCGGTGAGCTCGACGTCATCGTCCACCCGGACAACCAGTACTCCTACCAGGGGCTGGTCGCGGACATCAACGCCGGCCCGGAGGCCGTGGACACCGCGCAGATGTCCCGCGGCTACGAGCTGTTCGCCGACGCCGCCGACTGGGCCGCCGACGACTCGCTCAACTCCTACCTGCTGGCCAACCCGCGCACGCAGGACTACCTGTCCTACATGCTCGGTTCCACGGAGACGGCCGGTTATGTGCCGTCCAAGCCGTACACCGACCACGCGAACTCCTGGAAGGACCTCGAGGAGATGCTGGTCAAGCGCTTCTCCAAGTTCTAGGGAGCTACTCGACGCCCTCCCCGAGGTCCCCGAACTCGTCGAGCCCGGCCTCCAGGTCCTGTGCCTCGTAGGCCGGCAGGATGATGCGCTCGAGCAGGTCCTGGCGCTCAACCTCGCTGATGAAGGCGCCCTTGACGGCGTTGACGGTGAGGTCGAAGAACTCCTCCAGCCCGTAACCGTGGATCTCGGCGAGGCGGGCGAACTCCTCGCTCAGCGAACCGGCGACGGAGGAACGACCCGTGTTGACGGTGCACGTGAAGCCGAGCTGCTGCAGGAGGGTCAGCGGATGCTCGGCGAGGTCAGGGACTGCCTCGACGGCGACCTCGAGGGTCGGCGCGAGGTCGACGGTGAGGTGGCGGTCACGCACCCAGCCGGAGACCCGGCCCGGCAGGACACCCTCGAAGCCCTCGGTGTCGATGTGGAAGTCATCGACCAGGTTGACGGAGTGGCAGAGGCGGACGGCGCCCAGCTGCAGGGCCTCCCCGATCTCCCCGATGCCGCCGTGCAGGCCGGCCTCCACGGTGAAGGGCACGTAGTTCTCGCGCAGCAGGCGGAAGGCGTCCGAATGGCGGGCCAGGGACCCGGCTCCCCCGGCGACCGCGGCGACACCGACGACGTGCGGCCCCCGGTTACGCACCGCCAGCTCGGCGACGGCCGCGACGTCCCCGTCGGGGAGGGCGGTGGGGATGAGGCGGGCGTCGATACGCGGGACGTCGAGTCCTGCGACGGCGCAGTCGATGACCTCCTGGGGAGTGAGCCCACCGGCGGTGTGCAGTTCCGGGGTGAGGCGCAGCTCCACGTAGACGACATGCTCGGCGGCGAGGCGCTCGAGATGCCCGCGGACCTGCGCGGTGAGGGTGTCGGGGGTCTGGGCGGGCTCGCCCTCGAGATACTCGTGGAGGAGGACCTTGGGCAGATCGGCGACAACTGCCGAGATGTCATTCATGGGGACCATCCTAACCGCGGCCTACGATGACCCTCACCATGAAGATCCTCGCCTCCCTCGCGCTCGTCGCCGCGCTGGGCGTACCCCCGACCGTCACCACCGGACCGACGGCGGAGGCCCCGTCCACCCGCGAACACGCCCCCGTCACCGACGACTGCCCCAACGCACTGCGCCCACCGGAGCCACGCAGCACCTCGGAGGTGCCCGTGCCCGGGGAGGAACCCACTCCCCTGCCGGTCGTCGCCCCGGCCGCCGGGACGCCGTGCGGGGTGTCCGCGCCGCGGGGTTTCGAGGTTCCCGAGGAGGTCCACGCCAGCGCGTGGCTGGTCGCGGACATCGACTCCGGCGAGATCATCGCCGCGAAGGACCCGCACGGGCGTTACCGGCCGGCGAGCATCATCAAGATGCTGCTGGCGATGGTCGTCGTGGAGGAGCTGGACCGCTCCACGGAGGTGCTCGTCAGCCGGGAGTCGGCGGAGCAGATCGGCTCCGCGGTCGGCATCGGCGAAGGCGGGACGTACACCGTCGACCAGCTCCTCCACGGTCTGCTGCTCGCCTCCGGCAACGACGCCGCGCACGCCCTCGCGCAGGAACTCGGCGGTGATGAGGTCACGCTGCGGAAGATCAACGACCTGGCCCGTGAACTCGGCACCACCGGCACCGTCGCGGCCAGCTACTCCGGGCTCGACGCCCCCGGGATGTCCACCTCCGCCTTCGACATGGGCCTGGTCTACCGCACCGCGTACCGCAACCCGGAGCTGCTGGCGGTGATGAACACCGAGCACATCCCCTTCCCCGGCTACGACGACCGCGAGGGCTACGAGGTCTGGAACGACAACGGTCTCTTCCTCAACGACCCTGAGGGTCTCGGCGGCAAGACCGGGTACACCGACGACGCGAACCACACCTTTGTCGGGGCGAAGGAGCACGGGGGACGCCGGCTGTTCGCGGTGGTGCTCGACACCACCGTCGAGAAGGCGCGTGCCTGGCAGCAGGCGCAGCTGCTTCTCGACGCAGCCTTCCGCACCACCGCAGGGCAGGGTGTCGGTCTGCTGGAACCGCTCGTGACGGCACCGGAGGAGACGCCGGCGCCGACACCCACCCCGGAGGCCCCGCCCGTCGAGGTGCCGGGCGTCCATGACACGGACGATCCCCGGCCCTGGGCGGAACCGGGGATCATCGCGGTGACTGTCGTGGGACTGCTCGCGCTGGTGGCGGCGGTGATCAGCGTCCGGACTTCCGGACCACCTCGGCGCCGGCCCAGCGGTCGTGGGAACCGAGGTGACCGGTCTGCGGCTTGATCGAGGTGCCGATGGCGATCATGCCGACGAAGCTGATGAGCCAGCCGATCCCGGGAACGATGCTGGCCACCCGCCACCACTGACGCTTCGCCGACTGCTCCCAGCTCAGCTTCTCGCGGGTGGTGGAGTCACGGACCTCATAACCGAAGAGGTGCTTGACCGGGGAGGCGCCCGTGAGCACCTCGAAGCCGAGGAACCAGGCCAGGCCGACGAGCCCCACCAGCAGGCCGGCGATGACGTTGTCGGAGTCCACACTCACCATGAGGAGGCCGGAGACCATGGAGAACGTCAGGCCGTCGAGAAGCATCATGCCCAGGCGCAGCCCCGCCGAAGGGCGGTCAGCGTGGAGTTCCGGCAGCGGGGCCGGAGTGGGTGCGGTGTAGCCCGCGGCCTGGGCGAAGGGGTTGCTCAGCGGGTCGGGCGCCGCCGGGCTGCCGACCGGGTAGTTGTAGGGATTCGAGGGCGGCTGCGGGGCGGGCTGGGGCTGCTGCGGGAGGAACAGCGGGTCCGGGAAGGAACCGAAGTTGCCCAGGTACTCCAGGTCGGACCACTCCAGGGGCCGGGAGGAGGCGAGGGCCTCGTCGTAGGTGGCGCGGCGCCTCTCGTCCGAGAGCACCGAGAACGCCGTCTGCAGCTGCCGACGACGCGGATCGGTGTCCAGGATCATCTGCTGCTCGAGGACGAGGTCGCGGCCGGCGATCTCCCGGCCGAGGTCCTCGGCGGAGGCGGAGCGGTTGAGGGAGAGCATGTCGTAGAGGTCGGGCATCGGGGAAGTCATGTCAGTCACCTTTTCTGTTGTTCTTGTGACTCCAGGTTAGGAGACCCTGCCGCCTCCCACATCGGGAGGTGCCCTGATACCGACCCCTATTTCCGGCGGAGCAGCGCGATGACGCCCGCGCCGACGGCGGCGGCCGCCGCACCCAGGCCGGCGGCGGTGCCGGCACCGGGGCCCCGACGGATCTCCTGGCGGACGCGGATGACGGCCGGCTCCGGGGCCGGCATCTGGGCCAGCTGCATGGACTCCTCCGTGGTCGCGGCCCAGGCGGAGACGTACATGACCAGGCGCCACACCAGGTAGAGCAGGACCATGAGACCGATGATCGGTCCGAAGGTCGCGCCCGCCGGGTTGGACAGGGCGTTGGAGGCGAACAGCGAACCGAGCTGCTTGATCAGCTCGAAGGCGACGGCGCCGATGAGCGCGGCCTGCAGCCCGGAGCGGCGCGGCACCTTCGTGCGCGGCAGGTAGAACACGAACCAGGCCATGACCAGGAAGTTGGCCAGGACACCGATGACCACCGCCACCAGGAAGGTGATCACCCGGATACCCGGGATGTGCCCGAGGCCGACGAAGTCGAGTGCGTACTCCGTCAGACCCGAACTGCCGATCGCGGTGACCGCGAAGGCGAGCGCCAGTGCCAGTCCCAGGCCGAGGAGTCCGAGGAGGTCAGAGAGCTTGTTCTTGAAGAAGTTGCCCACCGCCGTCGGGTCGACCTTCCACATCTTGGACACGCCGTAACGCAGGTTGTTCATCCAGCCGAGTCCGGACCACAGGGCGGTCAGCGCACCGATGCCGGCGACGGCACCGCGCTGCTCGATGGCGGTGTCGAGGATGTCGTTGATGAGGGCCCCCACCTCGCCCTCAACGGCACCGGAGATCCGGGCCTGCACCTCCCCGAGCACCTCCGGCCGACTGGCCAGGAAGGTGGCGATACCCGCCACCAGCAGCATGAGGAGCGGGAAGATCGCCAGCACAGAGAAATAGGTGATGCCCGCCGAGTACTGGTTGCCGCCCATGGATGAGTAGCGGTCCTGCATCCGCATGAGATGGTCGACCATCTCGGATTTCTCCCGGACCTTGTCGACGGCACCGGGTTCATCGTCGCGGACCCGTTCAATGCCGAACTCGTCGGTGTAACGGCTGTCGGGGTGTGTGCTGGTGGCCACGGGAACTCCTCGTTGCAAGTCGCATCTGTGAATGTGTTGATATGACTTCAACGGTAGGTAAGAACAGGGCGCCGCGCACCCGCTGCGACTGAACCGTTACACCGGTGCGGGGCCGGCTCCCCGTCAGCGCAGCGGACGCAGGAAACCGACCTTGTCGTAGACCTCCTGGAGCAGCGGCTCGGAGACCTCCCGGGCCCGCTCCGCGCCGGCGGCGAGGATGCGCTCGAGCTCGCCGCGGTCGTCCATGAGTTCCTCGTAGCGCGCCTTGAGCGGGGTGGTGAACGCCTCGAGGGCGTCGGCGGTGTCGACCTTGAGCGCGCCGTAGCCCTGGCCCTCGTAGCCGGCGACGAGGTCGTCGATGGACTTACCCGTCAGCGCCGACTGGATGACCAGCAGGTTGGACACGCCCGGCTTGTTCTCCTTGTCAAAGGCGATGACACCGTCGTTGTCGGTGACGGCCGAGCGGATGCGCTTGGCGGAGGTCTTCGGGTTGTCGAGGAGGTTGATGCAGCCCTTGGGGTTGTCCGCGGACTTGGACATCTTGGCGGTCGGGTTCTGCAGGTCCTGGATCTTGGCGGCACCCTCCGGGATGAAGCCCTCCGGCACGACGAAGGTCTCGCCGTAGCGGGAGTTGAAGCGCTCGGCGAGGGTGCGGGTCAGCTCGAGGTGCTGGCGCTGGTCCTCACCGACCGGCACGTACTGCGGCTTGTACAGCAGGATGTCCGCCGCCATGAGCACCGGGTAGGTGAACAGGCCGACGGTGGCGCGGTCGGTGCCCTGCTTCTGCGACTTGTCCTTGAACTGGGTCATGCGCGAGGCCTCGCCGAAGCCGGTGAGACAGTTGAACACCCAGGTCAGCTCCGCGTGCTGCGGCACATGCGACTGGACGAACAGGGTGGACTTCGCCGGGTCGATGCCCAGGGCGATGAGCTGGGCGGCACCTGCGACGGTGCGGTGACGCAGCTCCTCCGGGTCCTGGTCCACGGTGATCGCGTGCAGGTCGGGGATGAAGTAGAACGCGTCGTAGTTGTCCTGCAGCTCAATCCACTGCTTCAGTGCACCCAGGTAGTTGCCCAGGTGGTAGGAGTCGGCGGTCGGCTGGATGCCGGAGAGGACGCGCTGGCGGGATTCGGTCGACGGGTTCTGCTCGTTCATGGCTGTTGAGTGTAGCCCGCAATACAGAAGGCGGCGTCGATGACCTGCTTATCGACGCCGCCTTCCGCCCGGAGCTGCTAGAGCTTGCGGGAGGTCGGGCTGTGCTTGTCCAGCAGGACCGCGATGCCCGCGGCGACGAGGGCACCGCCGGCACCCATGACCAGTGCTGCGACAACGGCCATCACGGAGAAGCCGACGGCCATGTACCAGAACACGCCACCGGCGATGAGGGCGGCACCAAGGACCAGGTAGATGAGAGCGCTCATGTTGTATTCCACTTCTCTTTTAGTTCGACAGTCGTGCAACACTTTAGCACCCGGGGGATCTAACTGGGGCTGTCCTCGTGATCGGTCTCGGGGTCATCCTCCGGGAGGACCCACCGCTGCTTCTTCTGCGCCTTGCCCTTGCGCCCCGGCAGCTTGCTGAGCAGCGAGTACCGGGAGGTGTCGAAGGAGACGCGGTTGCGGGAACGCAGCAGGCTGCGGCGGGTGGACTGGTAGTGCAGGGAGGAGCGGGGGTTCTTCGACTCCCCCTCCGTCTGGTACTCGAACACCGGCAGGCTGAGACCGAAGTACATGGCGATGACGCGGATGACGAAGGCCGCGACGAGCGTGATGACGATCGTCCAGTTCTCCCCCACCCCCATGGCCAGCAGGCCCATGTAGATGGAGGTCGCGAAGAGGGAGATCGTCGCGTAGAGCTCCTTGGAGAACACCAGCGGCACCCGGTCACTCATAAGGTCACGCAGGATGCCGCCGGACACGCCGTTGACCACCGAGGCCACGCACGCGATGACGAAGCCGTAGCCCAGGTCCAGCGCCATCTGGGTGCCGATGACCGAGAAGGTGGCGAGGCCGACGGCGTCGGCAAGCAGGAACACCTTCCGGAAGTAGTGCATGAGGAAGGACAACGACACCGTCACCAACGCGGTGACGACCACGATGACCAGATAGACCGGTTGCTCCACCCACGTCAGGGGGTAGGTGTCCAGCACCATGTCGCGGATCGTGCCGCCGCCGAGAGCGGTGAGCGCGGCCAGGGCCACGACGCCGAACAGGTCCATCCGCTGTTTACCGGCGGCCAGGGCAGCGGTGATCGCCTCAGCGGTGATGCCGATGACGAAGGTGATGACGAGCAGATGGGCGGTATCGACAGCATCCATGATCTATGAGTACGTCACATTCAGGGGGGAGTGATCGGACCAGCGGGTCTCCACGGTGGGTGCGCGGTCGACCCAGCTGCGCTCGGCTCGGTCGAGCATGCTCTTCGTCGCCGCCTGGTAGTCGATGCGCCAGCCGGCGTTGTTGTTGAACGCCTGCCCACGGTAGGTCCACCAGGTGTAGGGGCCGTCGCCCTCCGGCTGGAGTCGACGGGCCACGTCGAACCACCGCGGTTCGGTGGCTGCACCCCAGATGGTACGCCCGTCGTAGTCGACCACCCCGAAGTACTCCCCCAGCCCGGGCTTCTCCTGCGGGGACTCATCCGGGAAGGAACCGAACACGGAGTCCATGAAAGCCCGCTCATCTGCGAGGAAGCCGGACTTCTTCATGTTGCCCTTCCAGTTCTTCAGGTCCTCGCGGCGGTGGCAGATGTTCCAGTCGCCGCCGATGACCATGTCCGGGTGGTCCGCGGCCAGGCTGTCGAGGTAGGGGCCGAACTCGTCGAGGAAGCGGTACTTCTCGTCCTGCTTCTCCGAGCCCGCCGAACCGGAGGGCAGGTACAGGGAGGCGACGCGCACGCCCTCGTAGGTGCCCTCGATCCAGCGGCCGGAATCAAGGAAGGAACCCATCCCGACGCGGACGTCGTCAAGCGGGGCGCGGGAGAGGATGCCCACCCCCGCGCGACCCCGGGCCGCCGCCGGGGCGCCGACGTAGTGCCAGCCGGCGTCGAGGGCGGGCTGCAACGCCTTGACGGACTCCTCGACGGTCGCGCGCACCTCCTGCAGAAGCACCACGTCGGTCGGGGACTGCTCCAGCCAGGCGAGCATGCCCGGATTGTCCTCGTTGCGCTGCTTGACGGCGGCGCGGATTCCATTGACGTTGACGGAGGTGATGGTCAGACTCATAGGAACCACCATATCGCCGTTGGTGGCAGGGCCACTGTCGTCACGGGTATCCTTAGCCGTTGACACTGCCGAGATTGAAGAAAGCGTTAGGGAGTTACATGGCAAAGATCATCTGGACCCGCACTGACGAGGCCCCGCTGCTCGCGACCTATTCGTTCAAGCCTGTTGTTGAGGCATTCGCCGCCACCGCGGGTATTGATGTCGAAACCCGGGACATCTCCCTGGCCGGACGCATCCTGGCCCAGTTCCCGGACCGTCTGACCGAGGAGCAGCGGATCGACGACGCCCTGACCGAGCTCGGTGAGCTGGCCAAGACCCCGGAAGCCAACATCATCAAGCTCCCGAACATCTCGGCGTCCGTCCCGCAGCTCAAGGCCGCCATCAAGGAGCTGCAGGAGCAGGGTTACGATCTTCCCGACTACGTCGACTCCCCGGAGACCGACGAGGAGAAGGACGCCCGCAAGCGCTATGACGTAGTGAAGGGTTCCGCTGTGAACCCGGTACTCCGTGAGGGCAACTCCGACCGTCGTGCCCCGGAGGCCGTGAAGAACTTCGTCAAGAAGAACCCGCACCGCATGGGCGAGTGGTCCGCTGACTCCAAGACCAACGTCGCCACCATGGACTCCGACGACTTCCGTCACAACGAGCAGTCCGTCGTCCTCCCGTCCGAGGACACCCTCTCCTTCGTCCACGTCGCCGCCGACGGCACCGAGACCAAGCTGCGCGAGGACCTCAAGGTCCTCGAGGGCGAGGTCGTCGACGGCACCGTCCTGCGTGCCGCCGCACTGGAGTCCTTCCTGGCCGAGCAGGTCAAGCGCGCCAAGGACGAGGGCATCCTGTTCTCCGTCCACCTCAAGGCCACCATGATGAAGGTCTCCGACCCGATCATCTTCGGCTACGTCGTCCGCGCCTTCTTCGCCGACGTCTACGACAAGTACGGCGAGCAGCTGCTGGCCGCCGGCCTCGACGGTGAGAACGGCCTCGGCGCCATCTTCTCCGGCCTCGAGGAGCTGGAGAACGGCGCGGAGATCCGCCAGGCCTTCGACGAGGCCCTCGCGAACGGCCCGGACCTGGCCATGGTCAACTCCGACAAGGGCATCACCAACCTGCACGTCCCGTCCGACGTCATCGTCGACGCCTCCATGCCGGCCATGATCCGCACCTCCGGCCAGATGTGGAACAAGGACGACAAGACCCAGGACACCCTGGCCGTCATCCCGGACTCCTCCTACGCCGGTGTCTTCCAGACCGTCATCGAGGACTGCAAGGCCAACGGCGCCTTCGACCCGACCACCATGGGCACCGTCCCGAACGTCGGCCTCATGGCCCAGAAGGCCGAGGAGTACGGCTCCCACGACAAGACCTTCCGCATCGAGGCGGACGGCAAGGTCGAGGTCCGCAACGCAGCGGGCGAGGTCCTGCTCGAGCACGAGGTCTCCGAGGGCGACATCTGGCGCGCCTGCCAGGCCAAGGACGCCCCGATCCAGGACTGGGTCAAGCTGGCCGTCGACCGTGCCCGCATCTCCGGCATGCCGGCCGTCTTCTGGCTGGACCCGGAGCGCGCCCACGACCGCAACCTCACCACCCTGGTGGAGAAGTACCTGCAGGACCACGACACCGAGGGCCTGGACATCCGCATCCTCTCCCCGGTCGAGGCGACCCAGCTGTCCGTCGACCGCATCCGTCGCGGCGAGGACACCATCTCCGTGACCGGTAACGTCCTGCGTGACTACAACACCGACCTGTTCCCGATCCTCGAGCTGGGCACCTCCGCCAAGATGCTCTCCGTCGTGCCGCTCATGGCCGGCGGTGGACTGTTCGAGACCGGTGCCGGCGGCTCCGCCCCGAAGCACGTCCAGCAGGTCGTCGAGGAGAACCACCTCCGCTGGGACTCCCTCGGTGAGTTCCTCGCCCTGTCCGAGTCCCTGCGCCACATCGGCCGCACCCAGGACAACAAGCAGGCCGCGGTGCTCGCCGACGCCCTGGACAAGGCCACCGAGAAGCTGCTGGCCGAGGGCAAGTCCCCGTCCCGCAAGGTCGGCGAGATCGACAACCGTGGCTCCCACTTCTACCTGGCCACCTACTGGGCCGAGGCCCTGGCCGAGCAGTCCGACGACGCCGCGCTGGCCGAGACCTTCCAGCCGGTCGCCGAGGCCCTGAACGCCGACGCCGCGACCATCGACCAGGAGCTCATCGACAACCAGGGTTCCGCCGTGGACCTGGGTGGCTACTACGCCCCGTCCGATGAGAAGACCTCCGCCGTCATGCGTCCGTCCTCCAAGTTCAACGAGATCATCGACGGCCTGAAGAAGTAACACTCTTCTGACGCTTGCCGACGCCGCCCTGCCCCTCCCGGGGCAGGGCGGCGTTCCTTTTCCGCGGCGGACGGACCACTTGGTCTAGCGGCTGTTTATTTTTATTCACACGCCTTGAACTGCGCAGACCTGCCCGTGACAGACAGCTCGGTTTAAAACCGGATGCGGTACGCCGTAATCTTCTCCCATGACTAAATACGACAACTCCGCAGCAGACCAGTGGGACTTCGAGACCCGTTCCATCCACGCCGGCCAGAACCCGGACCCGGGCACCGGCTCCCGTAACCAGCCCATCCACCTGACGACCTCCTACGTCTTCAACTCGGCCGAGCACGCGAAGCAGCGTTTCGCCCTCGAGGACCTCGGTCCCGTTTACTCCCGCCTGACCAACCCCACCGTGGAGGTCCTGGAGAACCGCCTCGCCTCCCTCGAGGGTGGCGTCCACGCCGTGGCCTTCGCCTCCGGCCAGGCCGCGGAGACCGCCGCGATCCTCAACGTCGCCGGCGCCGGCGACCACATCGTCACCTCCCCGCACCTCTACGGCGGCACGGAGACCCTCTTCCTGGTCACCCTCAAGCGCCTGGGCATCGAGGTGAGCTTCGTGGAGGACCCCTCCGACCCGGAGTCCTGGCAGGCCGCCGTGCAGCCGAACACCCGCGCCTTCTACGGTGAGACCTTCGGCAACCCGGCCGCCGACATCCTCGACATCCCGGCCGTCGCCGAGGTCGCGCACCGCAACGGTGTGCCGCTCATCGTCGACAACACCATCGCCACCGCCGCGCTGGTCCGCCCGCTGGAACTGGGTGCCGACGTCGTCGTGGCGTCCCTGACCAAGTTCTACACCGGCAACGGTTCCGCTCTGGGCGGCATCCTCGTCGACGGCGGAAAGTTCGACTGGACCGTCGAGCGCGACGGGAAGCCGGTCCACGAGCAGTTCGTCACCCCGGACCCGGCGTACCACGGCCTCAAGTACGCCGACCTGGGTGCCGCGGCCTTCGGCCTCAAGGCGCGGGTGGGTCTGCTGCGGGACACGGGCGCGTCGATAAGCCCGTTCAACGCCTGGGTGACGCTGCAGGGACTGGACACCCTGTCCCTGCGCATCGAGCGCCACAACGAGAACGCTGCCCAGGTTGTCGAGTTCCTGCGCAACCACCCGAAGGTGGCGAAGGTGAACTACGCCGGCGCGGAGGACTCCCCCTACCGCGCGGTGAAGGAGAAGCTGGGCCTGACCCACACCGGTTCGGTGCTCACCTTCGAGCTCGCACCGGCGGATTCCGAGGAGCAGGACCGCGCCAACGCGTGGGCCCTCATCGACGCGCTGCAGCTGCACTCCAACCTGGCCAACGTCGGCGACGTCCGCTCCCTGGTGGTCCACCCGGCGACGACGACCCACTCCCAGTCCGATGCGGAGGGTCTGGCCCGGGCGCAGGTCACGCAGCGGACGATCCGTCTGTCGGTGGGCATCGAGAAGATCACCGACATCATCGCCGACCTGGACAACGCCCTGAACGCCGTCTAAGAGACAGCTTGGTCCACATAAATTCACGTCTCCCACCTGCGGAGACGTGAATTTTTGCGTCCCTGCTGTTTGCGCATGCCGACGGGCGAATCTACTCTCGTTGAAAAGTGTGTCCCCCGGCAGATCTCAGGACGGTGAGTCCCATCCCTTCCCTCAACCTGGCTCCCCAGGGCGAACTCGCGCAGGTGCGCATCGGTGACCTCCACACGGAGGCCGGTGGCGTCATCGACGACGTCACCATCGCCTACCGCCGCTGGGGTGAGTTCCGCGGTGACCCGGACGGGATGAACAACCTCGTGCTCATCGAACACGCCCTGACCGGCGACACCAACGTCGCCGACTGGTGGTGTGACCTGCTGGGCCCCGGCCGCGCGCTCGACACCGACGCGTGGTGCATCGTGTGCACCAACGTCATCGGCGGCTGCCAGGGGTCGACCGGCCCCGCCTCCGAGCACCCCGACGGCGGCCGCTGGGGATCCCGTTTCCCGGCGATCTCCATCCGCGACCAGGTCACCGCGGAGAAGCAGTTCCTCGACGCCCTCGGCGTCTCCCGGATCCACGCCGTCCTCGGCGGTTCCATGGGTGGCGCCCGCACCCTGGAGTGGGCGCTGATGTACCCGGACAAGGTCAACGCCGTGTGCGTCATCGCCGTCTCCGCCCGGGCCAGCGCCTGGCAGATCGGCATCCAATCCGCCCAGATCTCCGCCATCGAACGTGACCCCGACTGGCAGGGCGGCGACTACTACGACACCGGCCGCTCCCCCGACGGCGGTCTCGCCGCCGCCCGCCGCATCGCCCACCTCACCTACCGCGGTGAGCAGGAGCTCGACGAGCGTTTCGGTGCCGGCCGCCAGGACGGGGAGGACCCGCTGGGCACCTTCCGCGACCCCCACCAGCGCTTCGCCGTGGAGAGCTACCTGCAGTACCACGGCCGCAAACTGGTCGAGCGTTTCGATGCCGGCAGCTACGTCACCCTCACCGAGTCCCTCAACCGGCACAACATCGGCCGGGGCCGCGGCGGGCTGAACAAGGCGCTGGGTGCCTGCACGGTGCCGACGATGATCGTCGGCGTGGACACGGACATCCTCTACCCGTACCACCAGCAGGAGCATCTGTCCCGCAACCTCCCGGAGCTCATGGGCATCGCCCGGATCTCCTCCCCCGTCGGCCATGACGCCTTCCTGGCCGAGTTCCGGCAGATGGACCGCATCATCCGCCGCTTCTTCGTGCTCAGCGTGCTCGACGATGACGCCCACGAGGACGACGGCTACCTCATCTAGGCAACCGGAACGTACCGCGAAGGGGCCTCCACCAACCCGGTGGAGGCCCCTTCGCGGTACGTTTCGCGGGGCAGCCCCGCTCTAGGACCCCAGCGCGTCCACCGACGCCGACAGAAACGCCATCGACCCCCCGACGACGGTGCAGAAGGCGGCGTCGAAACGCCGGGAGCGCACCGCGAACACCCCGACGATGCGGGAGTCGCACGTGTAGCGCACCACGGCCAGCCACAGGAGCGAGACACCGAGGACGAAGGTGGCGCGGCGCCAGTGTTCGGTGAGCGCGAAGACGCTGGCCACGACCACTCCGAGCATGAACCACATGACGAATCCCCACTGCACCCACCGGGGCAGCCGCGAGGGCGCCACCGTGAGGTCGTGGGGATTGTCCAGGGGTCTGCCCAGGGGTTTACTCACCTGCGAGCAGTTCCGCCCTCTCGACGACGTTGGCCACCAGGAAGGCGCGGGTCAACGGGCCGACGCCGCCCGGGTTCGGGGAGACGTGTCCGGCGACCTCCCAGACGTCCGGGTGGACGTCGCCGGCGAGCTTGCCGTCGAGACGCGAGACACCGACGTCGAGGACCGCGGCACCCGGCTTGACCATGTCGGCGGTGAGCATGTGCGGAACGCCGGCGGCGGCGATGATGACGTCCGCGTTCTTCGTCTCCGCGGCCAGGTCCTTCGTGCCGGTGTGGCACAGGGTGACGGTGGAGTTCTCGGAACGGCGGGTGAGCATGAGGCCGATGGGGCGGCCGACGGTGACGCCGCGGCCGATGACGACCACCTTCGCACCGTTGAGCTCGACGCCGAAGCGGCGCAGCAGGTGGATGGAGCCGTTCGGGGTGCACGGCAGCGGGGCGGGCTCGTTGAGGACGAGCTTGCCCAGGTTGACCGGGTGGAGGCCGTCGGCGTCCTTGTCCGGGTCGATGGCGGCGAGCACGGCGTTCTCGTCGAGGTGCTTCGGCAGCGGCAGCTGGACGATGTAGCCGGTGCAGGCCGGGTCGTTGTTCAGCTCGTCGATGACGGCGAGCAGGTCCTCCTGGGAGATGTCGGCCGGCAGATCCCTGCGGATCGAGTTGATGCCGATCTGTTCGCAGTCGCGGTGCTTCATCTTCACGTAGGAGTGGGAGGCCGGGTCGTCGCCGACCAGGACCGTCGCCAGGCCGGGCACGATGCCCTTCTCCCTGAGGGCGGCAGTGCGCTTCGCCAGGTCCTCGAAGATCTCGTCGCGGTAGAGTTGTCCGTCAAGTTTGATCGCAGTCACGCCCCTCATCCTAGACTCTTGCCAATGGGCATTCTGCACGTCATCTTCGATAACCCGGTCATCCCCCCGAACACGGGCAACGCCATCCGCATGTGCGCAGGCTCCGGGGCGCACCTCCACCTGGTGGAGCCGCTGGGTTTCGACCTCACCGAGAAGCACCTGCGCCGCGCCGGCCTGGACTACCACGACCTCGCTGAGGTCACCGTCCACCCCACCTTCGGGGAGTGCTTGTCGACGCTGCCCGCCACCTCCCGTGTCTTCCCCTTCACCACGGGCGCCACCGTGTGGCACACCGACGTGGCCTGGCGGGAGGGTGACGCCCTGCTCTTCGGCACGGAGACCACCGGCCTGCCCGCATCGGTGCTGGCGCATCCACGCCTCGAGCATGAGGTGCGCATCCCCATGATCCCGGGCAGGCGCTCCATGAACCTGTCCAACTCGGCGGCCGTGGCCACCTACGAGGCCTGGCGTCAGCTGGGTTTCCCGGGCGGGGTGTAGGCCGGCAGTTCGCGCTGACGGAGCCGGTTGAGCAGCGCGTTGCCGTCCTCCGGAGTGAGATCCTCCCCGGCCATGCGCACCGGCCCGGGCACCAGGTCGAGGCGCACCGTGCACAGGCCGAGCAGCTGCTGCAACGGTCCCCGCACCAGGGAGAGCTCCTGGATGTGGCCCGGGTCGATGACGCTCCACCGCCGGGACAGACGCCCGGTGCGCGTCACGACGGCCCCCGGCAGCACCGCCACCGACTGCTGGTGCAGGTCCACCGGTGACACCCAGCGGGCCCGCGCGGGGGACGTGAACGTCGGGGGGACGACCTGCGGGTCGGCGACCGGGCTGACCACCGCCAGCAGGCGTGCGGCCTGCTCCCGGGTGCCGACGGGCAGGATCCGCGTCGTCGCCCCCTTCGTGCCGGTGCTGTAGCCGGCGACCGACACCGCCACCGACCACCAGCCGGTCAGCCGCCACAGCCACGGCTGATGGAGGGTGACGCCGTGGATGCGGTCCAGCGGGATCGACTGCCGCCGGCGGTCGGCGAGCCCGAAGGAGACGTGGAGGACGGGGTCCTGCGGGGTGTCGTCGAGAAGCGCCGTGAAACGCCAGCTCCGGTCAATCTGGTTCCACACCACCGGCAGGAGGCCGAACAATGCCGGGATGATCGTCGCCCACCCCAGCGGGCTGAGCAGCAGCAGAGCCGTGAACAGGCCACCGAGGAGGGTGCTCAGCTGCAGGGCGGCGGCCGTCAGGGAACGGGCGATGGGGATCTCGGGGATGAGGGCCGGGGGATCCGGGGCCACCGGGGACTGCGGGGACTGCGGGGCGTCCGCCCGGGTGCGCCCCAGCACCTCCCGGCGCAGGGCCTCCGCCTCCGCCTTCGGCAGGAAGGCGATCTCGATGACCGAGTCCCGGCCACCGGCGGTCTCCACCCGCACGGAGGCGAGCCGGAAGATCCGCGCGATGACCGACTCCACGACGTCGACCGCCTGGATCCGGTCATAGCGGGCCGTGCGCAGCTGCCTGCTCAGCACCCCCTGCCGGAGGGCGAGCTCCTCCGCGCCCAGCCGGTAACCCATCGCCTGCCACCACACGTGGGAACCGAACCACACCACCGCGCAGGCCAGGAGGAACACCCCGAGAGCACCCGCCAGCAGCAGGAACCTGCCCTCCTGCAGCCACGTCCACGCCTGCGCCAGATCCGCGAGCCCGGTGTTGACCAGCAGCACCGCCAGCAGCGCCAGCAGCACGGTCCAGAACTTCAGCAGCGGGGTCAGCCGGTGGACGTGCCGGAACTCCGCGTCCGGGCTCACAGTCCGCTCATCCTCTCCCGGGCCTTGACGGCGAGGCGCCCGCGCAGGGCGTCGGCGGTGTCGGCGGGCAGGCCCTCGACGACGGAGTCCGAGGTGGCCGAGGCCGTGTGCAGTTTGAGGGTCTTCATCCCCAGGGCGCGTTCGACGGGCCCGGCGGTGACGTCGACGAACTGGATGCGCCCATAGGGCACGACCGTGAACGTGTGCCACAGCCGCCCCTTCGTGATGAGCAGCTCATCGTCCGTCTCCTGCCACCCCAGCAGTTTCACCTGCGCCGGGATGAGCCACACCTGCCACGCCAGGAGCGCCAGGGCGGCACCGGCGCCGATCCAGAACCACGGGCTCACCCACCAGGCCAGGCCCACGAAGATGAGGAGGGGCAGGATCAGCCACGGCAGTCTGCCGAGGTAACGGGCGGTGGTCAGTTTCGGGGAGACGGGGTTCACGCCCTCCAC
>NZ_DUOE01000129.1 GCF_012838985.1 Corynebacterium sp.
CGGGAGGCCCGTACCGTCGCCTCCCGGCTGGAGTCCGGCACCGTCAACATCAACGAGGGCTTCGCCGCCGCCTGGGGATCCGTCGACGCCCCGATGGGCGGCTGGAAGCAGTCGGGCGTGGGACGTCGGCACGCGGACGAGGGACTGCTCAAGTTCACCGAGTCCCGCACCGTCGCCGTGCAGCGCCTCGTGCCCATCAGCGGCCCGACGGACCTGTCCCGTCAGGGTTACGCGAAGACGCTCACCACGGCGCTGCGGCTGGGGAAGCGTTTCCTGCGTTAGCTGTGCCGGGTGCCGGGGTTCAGGGTTCGTCCTGCACGGGCTCGCGCGGGGTCTCCCCGGCGGGATCCTGCTCGGTGTCGGCCTTGTCGACCGCCTCCTCGACCACCTCATCGAGGTGCTCGGCGGAGTCTTCCGGCGGGTTCATCCGGAAGGCGTTGATGTTCTCTCCGTTGCTCTCCATGACTACCTCGCCGGCGGGGTGTCGGGGCTGGGTTGGTTCGGATCCGCCAGATCACCCGGGTCCGCCTGCTGCCCGGGGGTCGGCTGGTCGGTGCCGATCCGCTCATCCACCGCGTCACGGACCTTGCGGATGTGCTCCGCCTTGTCCTCCCCGAAACGGTCGGTGGCGTGCTGCGCCGCCTTGTCCAGGAACTCATCGGAGCGGCGTTCGCCCTCCTCCGACTTCAGGAATTCATCAGCCTTGTTCTTTGCCTTGTCGAAGATGCTCATGTCCCCGACGGTAGCGCCGCCCTCGTGACCCGGACCACCATATAGGCGGCTTGTTATGGGATGGTTACCGCCGCAGCGTGGCGTGGTCGATCGCCGAGAGTTCCTCATTGACGTCGTAGGTGGTCGCGGTGATGTCGGTGATGCCGAAGCCGGTGAGACGGGCGGTGTGCTTCTCGACGTACGCCGCTGCCCCCTCCGCATCCCGGAAGAGGTAGACGCCGCCGGCCACCCCTCGCGCCGCGTCCTCGGTCCACACCTTCCACACGAGGTTCTCCTCGGTGGCGATGTCGGCCGCCAGGTCGGCGTAGGCCGCGGTCGCCTCAGCGCCGTAGGGGCCGGCGGACGGGAACTCGAAGACCAGCAGGGTTGCCATGGGTATCTCCTCTTCAGGTGGATCCAGGACCCCAGACTACGCCCTCAGCGGTCGAACAGCACCGAGTCCAGCTCCCCGTGGCGGGAGCACTCGGCCAGCCAGCCGTCGGGCCGGACCTGCACCTTCATGCGGCGGCCGCAGATCTGGCAGTAGCGCGGCGGCTCCAGGCCGGCGGCGGCGCCGACGGACAGCGGGCGCTGTTCGCCGGAGCTGAGTTCGGCGCCGGTGTTCGGGTGGAACACGGGTGCCTCGCCGGCGACGCAGGCGGCCGCGAACTCGCCCAGGTGTCCGGTCATGCTAGATGACCTGGCCGACGGCCTTGATCGGGATGCGCAGGCCGTCGAGCATGTCGAGGTCCTTCTCCATCGGGCGGCCCAGGGTGGTCAGGTAGTTGCCCACGATGAGGGCGTTGGCGCCGCCCTTGAGGCCCTGCTCGACGCCGAGGTCACCGAGGGTGAGCTCGCGGCCGCCGCCGAAGCGGAGGGTGGCCTTCGGCATGGCCAGGCGCAGCATCGCGGTGGCCTTGAGTGCCTCGGTGGGGTCGATGAGCGGGCGGTTGGCCATCGGGGTGCCCGGGCGCGGGTCGAGGAAGTTGATCGGGACCTCCTCCGGTGCGAAGGCGGCGAGCTGGACGGCGAACTCGGCGCGCTGGGCGAGGGACTCGCCCATGCCGAGGATGCCGCCGGAGCAGACCTCGATGCCGGCCTCGCGGATCATCTCGAGGGTGCGGTGGCGGTCGTCCCAGGAGTGGGTGGTGGCCACGCGCGGGAAGAAGGAGCGGGCGGACTCGAGGTTGTGGTTGTAGCGGTTGACGCCGGCGGCCTTGAGTCGGTTGACCTGCTCCTGGGTGAGGATGCCGACGGAGACGGACACGTGGATGTCCACCTCGGCGAGGATGGCGGCGATGGCCTCCTCGAGCTGGACCATGAGGCGCTCGTCCGGACCCTTCACCGCGGCGACGATGCAGAACTCGGTGGCGCCGGTCTTCTGGGTCTTCTTGGCGGCCTCGACGAGCTCGGCGATGTCGAGCTGGACACCGCGGACCGGGGACTCGAACAGGCCGGACTGGGAGCAGAAGTGGCAGTCCTCGGGGCAGCCGCCCGTCTTGAGGGAGATGATGCCCTCGATCTCCACCTCTTCACCGCACCAGCGCAGGCGGACCTGGTGGGCGAGGTCGAGGAGCTCGGGCAGGCGCTCGTCGTCAAGCTCGAGGATCTGGAGGAGCTCGGGCTCGGTGAGGCCTTCGCCCTTCTCGAGGGCGACGTCACGGGCGCGGGCGAGGATGTCGGTCACGGGGTAACTCCTTGGTCGTTGAACAGTGTTCACTGGAGCATAGCCGAAGACCTGAACAGTGTTCAGGGAACTCGCGGAAGGGGCCCGCGGCACCCCCGGAAACACAGAAGCCGCCTGTCACGCTGCAGCGTGACAGGCGGCTTCTTTCCAGGAGACTAGTACCTGAACACCGCGCCGCTGGCGTGGTTGCCCGGCAGCTCCGGGACCACGTCGACGGTGCCGCGGTTGGCCAGGGTGTGGGCGATCGCCGCGTCGAGCTCCGGGGCGCGCTCATCAGCGGTGAGGGCACGCTGGGCCAGGGCCAGCACGGACACGCGGCCGACCTCGGCCTCACGGCCGATCATGCCGGTGTCGTGGGTGGCACGACCGGTGCCCACGGCCTCGCCGAGACGCTCGAGGGTGTCGTCGTGGCGTCGGGCAGCCTCCGCCTCCGCGATCGGCCAGGCCTTGCCGTGCAGCTCCACCGGTCCGAGCTTCTCAGGGCTGCCGGGGACGATCTGGTCGAGCATGACCACGTTGTCCAGGTGCTCGGCGATGGCACCGCGGTACTCCTCGACGGCGGCGAGGATGAGCGGGCGGCCGTCGCCGCTGAAGCGGGCCTCGACGGCCTTGGAGACCTGCCTGAGGAAGCCCTCCAGCACGTTGTAGTCACGCGGGCCGTGGCCGTGCGCGCCGGCGTTCTGCGACGCCTGATGCTGCAGCTGCGGTTCACGGGTGGACACGCCCTCGGCGTCCTCGTCGGAGCCGGGGATGTTGCCCAGCGGCAGCTCGGTGATGGTGGCGCGGTCGGCCTCGAAGAGGCGCACCTTGCCACGGCTCACGGCCAGCAGCAGGAACTGCAGGTCATCGACCGCCAGCGGCAGGATGGGCCGCAGGTTCGGGTGGTCGCCGACGGTGACACCCGGGGTGAAGTCACGGTCCGTGCGGAAGTAGCGGCCGCCACCCTGGGAGGCGTAGACGGCCAGGCCGTCGACCTGGTTCTGCCAGAAGCGGCGCGAGTCCGCCAGGGACTGGATGGGGGCCAGGAGGGAGTCGGCGTCGACGTCCGGGTAGCGCTCGGCCAGTTCCTTGCGGGCCTGCTCCATCAGCGGACGCAGTCGCTGCGAGTCGGTGAGGGTCTCTGCGCCGCCACGGTGCGTCGGGATCACGATGGAGACCGTGGGCCCGACCATGGTGGCCAGTTCGCGGAGATCATCAGCATGGATGGGATCTGAGTCAGTGATGATATTGCGAGTATTCATAGTTCCAGCCTACTTAATTTCTCGGGACGGTGACGGATTTTTATGTGCAACAGGTCACTTATGACCTCAATCGTGCCCTGTTTCCCATTTTCCTGCCCCGACCCGCCTGTCCGGGGGCACAGAAGGTCACTGACTAGGCTCTTCAGGCATGTCTTCACTTTCGCCGCTCTACGACGACACCCTCGCCCTCCTCCGCGAGATGATCCGCAACGCCTGCGTCAACGACTACACCCCCGCCTCCGGCCAGGAGGTGCGGAACGCCGACACGCTGGAACGCTTCTTCGCCGACACCCCGAACATCACGGTCAAGCGTTATGAGTCGGCGCCGGGGCGCGTGAGCATCGTCGTCACCCTGGAGGGCACCGACCCGTCCGCCGAGCCGCTCACCTTCCTCGGCCACACCGACGTCGTCCCCGTCGACGTCGACCGCTGGACCTACGACCCCTTCGGCGCGGAGATCCACGACGGCCGCCTCTACGGCCGCGGCGCCATGGACATGCTCTTCATCACCGCCGCCCAGGCCGCCGTCCTCCGCGACGCCGCCCGCACCGGCCGCCCCACCGGCACCCTGACCTTCGTGGGCGTCGCCGACGAGGAGTCCCGCGGCACCCTCGGCGCGAAGTGGCTCTCCGAGGAGCACCCAGAGGCCTTCTCCTGGCGCAACACCGTCTCCGAGACCGGCGGTTCGCACCTGCCCATCGCCGACGGTTCCGACGCCCTCGTGGTCGTCGTCGGTGAGAAGGGCGCCGCCCAGCGCCGCCTCCACGTCACCGGCGACGCCGGCCACGGCTCCAACCCCTACGGCCGGGAGTCGGCGGTCGTGAAGATCGGCGAGGTCGCCCGCCGCATCTCGCTCATCGACGTCCCCGTCTCCCAGGACCCCCTCTGGCAGGGCTTCGTCCGAGCCTTCCGCTTCTCCCCCGGGATCGAGACCGCCCTCCTCGAAGGCACCGACGACACCGCCTTCGAGCACTTCGGCGATCTCAAGCGCTACGCCCACGCACTGTCGCGCCTCACCTTCTCCCAGACGATCCTCCGCGCGGGCACCGCCATCAACGTGCTGCCCTCCTCCGCGACCCTCGACCTGGACATCCGCCCCCTGCCCGGCACCACCCAGGACGACGTCGACGCGATCCTCGCCGAGGCCCTCGGCGACATGTTCCACGAGGTCCGCATCGAGCGCCTCATCTCCGAGCCCGCCACCGTCTCCTCCACGGACAGCCCCCTGTACCACGCGATCGTGGACACCTTCGACGAGTTCTTCCCCGGCGTGCCCGTCATCCCGACGATCGCCGCCGGTGGCTCCGACCTGCGCTTCGGCCGTCGCATGGGAGGCAACGGCTACGGCTTCGCGCTCCACGCCCGTGAGCGCACCCTCGGTGACGTCTTCCACCTGCTCCACCACCACGACGAGTACATCGAGCTCGAGGACGTCGACCTCACCGTCAAGGCGTACCGCTCCCTCGTGCGTCGTTTCTGCGGGGTGTAGCTGCCCCGTCGGCAAGCGGGCGGGGCATGTCCGTGGAATTATGTGGGCATGTTCCCACGCCTGTTCTCCCGCCGTTCCGCTCTGGCCGTCACCGCCGTCGGAGCCTCCGCTGCGCTGCTGGTCGCCTGCTCCGAGCCGGGTGAGTCGACCGACCCCACCGCCGCCACCACAGCCATCGCCGAGGCCACCACCATCACCGTCTACACCTCCGAGCCGGAGGAGAAGGTCGACGAGATCAACGCCGCCTTCGAGGCTGCGAACCCCGACATCAGGGTCGAGGTCTACCGCGCCGGCACCGGCGACCTCAACGCGCGCATCGCCGCGGAGAAGGAGTCCGGCTCCGTCGGGGCGGACGTGCTGTGGGCCGCCGACGCCGCCACCTTCGAGTCCTACAAGGCCGCCGGTGACCTCGCCGAGTTGCAGGACGTAGACACCACCGACATCATCGCGGAGGCGCTGGACGCCGACAACCGCTACGTCGGCACCCGCATCATCCCGACCGTCATCGCCTACAACACCGACGTCATCGACGCGGCCGACGCCCCGCAGTCCTGGGCCGACCTGGTCGACCCGCAGTACGCCGACCGCCTGGTCATGCCGGACCCGGCCGTCTCCGGGGCGGCCGCCTTCAACGCCTCGGTGTGGAAGAACGACCCCCAGCTCGGTGAGGAGTGGATCACCGCCCTCGGTGAGAACACCCCGATGATCGCCCAGTCCAACGGCCCGACCTCCCAGGAGATCGCGGCCGGTGGCCACCCGGTCGGCGTCGTCGTCGACTACCTGGTCCGTGACCTCGCCGCCGCGGGTTCCCCCATCGCCGCCGTCTACCCGACCGAGGGTGCGCCGTACATCACCGAGCCGGCGGGTGTCTTCGCCTCCTCCGGCAAGCAGGAGGCGGCCGAGCGCTACATCAGCTTCCTGCTCTCCGCGGAGGGCCAGAAGATCGCGGTCGAGCAGGCCTACCTGCCGGTGCGGGAGGATGTCGGCACCCCGGAGGGCACCCCGCCGCTCAACGAGATCGCGCTGATGACCCCGGACCTGCAGGTCGTCACCGACGACAAGGACGCAGCCGTCACGCTGTTCCAGAACGCCATGCAGTAGTTTTCTCAGCATGCCGGCTCTTCCCCTGATGCGCGTCGGGGTGTGGCTGATCGTCCTCGGACTGTTCGTCACACCCCTGGCGCTCGTCGTCGCCCTGGCCGCGGGTGGGAACCAGATCCCGACCCTGCTGGACCAGGGACTGGGCACCGCGGTGTGGAACTCCACGTACACCACGGTGCTCTCCGCACTCGGTGCCACCGTCGTGGGCACCGCCCTCGCGCTGCTGCTCGACCGCACCAACGCCCGCGGGTCAGCCCTTCTACGCCTTCTCCTGCTCTCCCCGCTGCTCATCCCACCCTTCATCGGTGCGATTGCGTGGCTGCAGCTCTTCGGCCCGAACCAGGGGATCAACCGCTTCTTCGGCACGCAGGTGTGGAACATCTACGGCGCCGACGGCGTGACGTTCCTGCTCATCCTGCACTCGTACCCGATCGTGTACGTCATCGTCGCGGCCGGGCTGCGTGCCATTCCGGGTGATCTGGAGCAGGCGGCCCGGGTGGCCGGGGCAGGCACCGCCACCGTCCTGCGCACCGTCACCCTGCCGCTGCTGCTCCCGGCGCTGCTCTCGGCGTTCACGCTCACGGCGGTGGCCAATCTGGCGGACTTCGGCATCCCGGCGCTGCTGGGGTCCCCGGCGCGTTTCGAGACCCTGGCCACCATGATCTACCGATTCATGGAGTCCGGGACGGTGGCGAATCCGCTGCAGACGGTCTCCACGGTCGGTGTCGTCCTGCTGTTCCTGGGTGTCGCGTCGGTCACCGCGGATTACCTCGTCTCTCAGTGGGCGGGGTCGAAGCTGCAGGACACGGGGCAGGCCCTGCGTTTCGATCTCGGTGCCGCCCGCTGGCCGGTCACCCTCCTCGCCTGGGCCGTCGGTCTGGCGGTCACGCTCGGTCCGATCCTCGGTCTGGCGCACCGCGCGCTGCTGCCCGCCCCGGGTATCCCGCTGACCCGGGACACCGTCACGCTGGAGAACTTCCGCCGCTCGCTGGCCAATCCGCGGGTCATCGAGGGCTTCTCCAACTCCGTCACGCTGGCGCTGGCGGCGGCGCTGATCTGCGGTGTCCTCGGCTGGCTCATCGGCCTGCTGGTCACCCGCACGCGCTTCCTCGGCAACACCGCGCTCACCCTCACCGTGCTGCTGCCCACCGCCCTGCCGGGCCTGATCATCGGTGTCGGCTGGCTCATCCTGGGCCGCTACACCGGCATCTACAACACCCGCTGGGTGATCCTCGGCGCGTACGTCTGCGCCTTCACGGCCCTGGTGCTGCAGGCGGTCCGCGCCCCGTTGCAGGGCACGCCGCTGGCGGTCGAGGAGGCCGCCCGTGTCTCGGGTGCGGGTCGCCTGCGGGCGTTGCTGAGCACCACCGGGGCGATGGCCGTCCCGGCGGCCTTCTCCGGGGCGGTGCTCGTGGCGGTGACGGCGGTGCGCGAGCTGACGGTGTCCATCCTGCTCATCGCCCCGGGCACGACGACCCTCGGTGTGCAGGTGTTCAACCTGCAGCAGGCCGGCAACTACAACCAGGCCTCCGCGTTGTCGCTGATGTTCGCGTTGGTCGGCATCGTCACGCTCGCGTTGACGGTGCGTTCCCCGAGAGTCAGGAGCTGACGTGTCCGCCATCGACATCCACGACCTCACCGTCACCTTCCCCGACGGCACCGTCGGCCTGGCCGACATTGATCTCGCCGTCCAGCCGGAGGAGTTCCTCGTGCTCATCGGGGCCTCCGGCTCGGGCAAGACGACGCTGCTGCGCACGATCGCGGGTTTCCTCAGCCCGAGTGCCGGGCGCATCGCGATCGGCGGCCGCGACGTCACCCATGTGCCGCCGGAGAAGCGCCGCATGGGCATGGTCTTCCAGCAGCACGCCGTGTGGCCGCACATGTCCGTCGCCCGCAACGTGGAGTACCCGCTGCGTCGGGCGGGCGTCGACAAGCGGGAGCGTCACCGCCGCGTCGAGGAGGCCCTGGAGCTGGTGGGCCTGGGTGGTTTCGCGCGCCGGCGGCCGGATTCCCTGTCCGGTGGACAGCGGCAGCGCGTCGCCCTGGCGCGCGCCATCGTCGCCGACCCCACCGTCCTGCTTCTCGACGAAGCCCTCTCCGCCCTCGACGAGCCCCTCCGCGACAGTCTGCGCCGCGAGCTGGTGACCCTCACTCGCCGCCGCGGCCTGACCACCGTCCACGTCACGCACGACCGCACCGAGGCGCTGTCCATCGCCGACCGCATCGTCGTGCTCGGCGAGGGGCGCATCCGGCAGGTGGCGACGCCGCAGGAGCTGGTCTCCCGCCCGGCCACCGCCGAGGTCGCCGCGTTCATCGCCGACGCCACGCTTCTCGACGCCACCGTGCTGCCCGTCGCACCCTCCGAGGTCATCGGCAGCGGGGGGACGCTGACGCTGGCGGTCCTGCCGTCGATGGTGTCGGTGCTGCCCGCCGGGTCCGGGGGCATTCCGGCGCAGGTCAGGTCGGTGCTCTACGACGCCGGCGACTGGTCCCTCACCCTCGACGCCCTGGGCACCGTGTTCCGCGCGACGGTGCGCGGGGGACGCCCGGAGGTCGGTGATCCGGTGACGATCCGTGTCGACGGGCCGCTGGGGTACCGGAGTTAGAGGACCGGGCTCCGGCGTCGGAGAGCGGCCGTCCCGGCCAGCACCACGACCATGAGGGTGATCACGAGCACCGCCATCGCCGGCATGCCGAACACGGAGACGACCGGGCCGGCGATGACGCCGCCGAGCGCGCCGGTGAGGTTCATCGTCAGGTCCGAGCGGCCCTGCAGACCGGCCCGGGCCTGCGGCGGGGCGGAGGAGGCGACGACCGCGGAGGAGCCCACCAGGGTGGAGGACCAGCCGAGGCCGAGGAGCAGGAGGGCGGCGACGACGATGGTCTCGTTCCCCGACCAGGGGATGAGCAGGGCCGCGGCGACGAAGGTGCCGGCCAGGCCGAGCAGCATCGTCGGGTGGGCGCCCCACTTGTCGGCGAGCCAGCCGAACAGCGGCGCCAGGCCGTACATGCCGCCGACGTGGAAGGAGATGGTGATGCCGATGAGCGTCATCGAGGCGCCGTGGCCGTGCATGTGGACGGCGGTCATGGACATGATGGCGATCATCGCGAAGTGGCTGAACGCGTTGGTGATGATCGCCGCCGCGACCACCGGGTGCTCCCGCAGGTGGACCTTCGGCTTCGGGCCTGACGCCGCCACCGGGGCGGGCTCGGGGCGGAGCATGAGCTGCAGGACGAGGATGGCCACCCACTGCGCGGCGATGCACAGCAGGTAGGCGCCCGAGTAGCTGGCCAGGCCGAGGGTCGCGCCGAGCCGCTCGGTGGGTTCGAAGAGGTTGGGGCCGAGGATGGCGCCGATGGTCGTGGACCAGACGACCAGGGAGATGTCGCGGCCCTTGTGGCGGTCATCGGCGACGTCGGCCGCCGCGAAGCGGGCCTGCAGGTTCATCGCCACGGCGGCGCCGAGGAAGAAGAACCCGATGAGCAGGAAGGGGTAGAGCCCGCTCTGGGCGGCGAACAGGGCCGACAGCGCGCCGACGGAGCCGAGCGCCAGGCCCGTGCTCAGTGAGGCGCGGCGGCCACGGCGGTTGACGATGGCCGCCAGCGGCATCGCCCACAGCGCCGCACCGACGGTGGTCACCGTGGAGGCGGCCCCACCCCAGGCCGGGCCCGCCATGTCGGCGGAGAGGATGGCGCCCATGGAGAAGGTCACGCCGTGCGCCAGTCCGGCCATGACCTGGGCGATCATGAGGGCGGTGAGGACGCGGCGTCGGGAAGCGACTTGCAGCATGCCGCCCACCTTAAATTATTGTGTGCACAATGGTGTCACATCGCCGCGGCCACCCTCCATCGGGACGGTGAGGAAGAGGCAGGAGTTCCAGCCGCGGGACTCGACGATGCCGCGCACCCGGGACCACTGCTCCGGGCTCAGATCCGGGGTGCGGGAGAGCACGAAACCGGAGAGGCGGTTCGGGTCACCGACGACCGCGAGGGAGTAGTCCTCCTCGAGGTGGGTCACGCGGTAGTTGACCGGGCCGTCCGGATTCTGGAAGGGGACGCCGGGGAAGTTGACGCGCAGGGAGGCGTCGGAACGCACGGTGGCGGTGCCCTCGATGCCGGAGCGGCCGCCGAACAGCGTGCCGCAGGAGTTGCGGACGGAGATGGTGGAGTCGTCGATGACGCCGTACTCGGCGGTGGTGTTGTGCGCGCACTGCAGTGAGTAGGGCTGCGGGAGCGCGGCGACCTGGTACCACGTGCCGGCGAAGCGTCCGAGGTCGACGGCACCGTCGGTCTCGGGGAGCTGGCCGCCCGGCAGGGTGAGGTCGTCCGGGAGGATCTGGGTGGAGCCGCCGCTGAGGCGGCCGCCGTCGAAGAGGTCCTGCGCAGCGGCGACGGGGCTGAGCAGCGCGGCGCCGAGGGCGAGGGTGGACAGGACTAGGGCTGTGCGCCGCATGGGGCACCTTCCGGTTGTGTGACTTCCGACATTACATTGGAGCCATGCCACGCCGCCTGCTTCCGCTCCTCGCCGCCGCCCTGCTCACCGCGTGCGGCACCACCCCGGAACCCGCCCCGTCCGTCCCGTCCGCCCCTCCGGAGCCGGCACCGGCCACCCACTACGTCGCACTCGGCGACTCCTACGCCGCGATGGGCAGCCGCAGCGCCCCGACCTCCGGTCCGGAGCACTGCTACCGCTCCGCCGACAACTATCCCTCGTTGCTGCTCGCCGACCCTCTCATCCCCGCCGGCGAGGACGCCTCCTGCTCCAGCGCCGTCACCGCCGACATCCCGGCGCAGGCCGCGGCCCTCACCCCGGACACGGACCTGGTCACGCTCTCGATCGGCGGCAACGACATCCGCTTCGGTGACATCGCCGGCTGCTTCCTCCGCGCGCTCAACGAACCCGTCGACTGCCCGGCACTTCTCGACGTCCCCGTCCACGAGCTCCTCACCGCCCTCCCCGCCGAACTCGACGGCGTGTACGACCTGATCGGGCAGCGCAGTCCCGGCGCGCGGGTCATCGCCACCGGTTATCTCCCGCTGGTGTCCGCGGGTGAGTGCCCGGAGCTGGCGACCGTCCCGGAGGAGCAGCGGGCCTGGGCGGTCGACGTCACCGCGGAGATCAACACCGTGGTGCGGGAGGCGGCGGAGCGCCACGGCGCGGAGTTCGTGCTGCCGGCGGAGGCGGGATCGCACTCCGTGTGCGCGGAGCCGGAGCAGCGCTGGACGGACGTGACGGGTGAGCTCACCGACGCCTACCCGATGCACCCCACCCCGGCCGGTCAGCAGGCGATGGCGGAGGCGGTCCGGGCGGTGCTGTGAAGAACCGCAGTCACACCTCGAAGTACAGCGGCGCGTGCACCTCGCAGCCCGGGTTGAAGGGGTGCCCGCACCCGGGACAGGACGCCGCGGCCGAGTAGGTCGGGTGGTCCATGCGGTGGCCGCACGCGCCACACAGCACCGGGGCCGCCGCCGTCACCGCCATCCGCCCGAAGGGGTGGTCGGCGAGTGCCGCGTGGCAGGCGTGGCAGGCCCAGTAGGCGTCGCAGTTGGCGCAGCGGTTGGCCACCACGTCCCGCTCGCTGCGGTAGTGGGCGCACCGCCCCTGCCCATCGACGTCGACACCGCGGATCTCCATGCCGTCCAGGGTACGGCGATACCACATTGTGATGTGGCTCTCCCCCGATATCTCCGCAGGTGACGGGGGTTGTCGGCGGAAAGGGGACGTCGATAAGCCCATGAGGGGCATGGCTCATCAGACGTCTGATGTCTAGGCTCAAAAATAACCCCTTTTGGCCGTATCAAATAGGGCTCATTCCGTAGTCAGGAGGACACCATGACTGCCATCGCCCCCCTCTCCCCCGGCCATGCCCCACCGGCCCGTCCGGACCCCTCCGGACCCCGGCGCTCCGGCTCCCACGCCTGGGAGATCCTCACCACGACCGATCACAAGAAGATCGGCATCCTCTACGTCATCATGTCCCTGGCTTTCTTCGTGCTCGCCGGGCTGATGGCGCTGCTCATCCGCGCGGAGCTGTTCGCGCCGGGTCTGCAGTTCCTCTCGAACGAGCAGTTCAACCAGCTGTTCACCATCCACGGCACGCTGATGCTGCTCGCCTTCGCCACCCCAATCGTCTGGGGTTTCGCCAACTACGTCCTGCCGCTGCACATCGGCGCGCCGGACGTCGCCTTCCCCCGCCTCAACGCCTTCGGCCTGTGGATCACGCTGACGGGCGGCCTCGTCATCCTCGCGGGGTTCCTCACCCCGGGCGGCGCCGCCGACTTCGGCTGGACCATGTACTCGCCGCTCTCCGACGCCACCCACACCCCCGGCGTCGGCGCCAACCTGTGGATCATGGGCGTCGGCATGCTGGGCATGGGCACGATCGTCTCGGCGATCAACATGCTCACCACGATCCTCACCATGCGCGCGCCCGGCATGACCATGTTCCGCATGTCGATCTTCACCTGGAACATCCTGGTCACGGCCGTCATCTCCCTGATGGTGTTCCCGGTGCTCACCGCCGCCGCCCTGGGCGTGCTCTACGACCGCCTCCTCGGCGGCCACATCTTCGACTCCGCCAACGGCGGCGCCATCCTCTGGCAGCACCTGTTCTGGTTCTTCGGCCACCCGGAGGTCTACGTCATCGCGCTGCCGTTCTTCGGCATCGTCTCCGAGGTCATCCCGGTGTTCTCCCGTAAGCCGATCTTCGGCTACATCGGACTGATCTTCGCGACGCTCGCCATCGCCCTCCTCTCCATGACCGTGTGGGCGCACCACATGTTCGTCACCGGCGCGGTGCTGCTGCCGTTCTTCTCCTTCATGACCTTCCTCATCGCCGTGCCCACCGGCGTGAAGTTCTTCAACTGGGTCGGCACCATGTGGAAGGGCCACATCACCTGGGAGACGCCGATGATCTTCGCCGTCGGCTTCATGGCGACGTTCCTCTTCGGCGGCATGACCGGCATCATGCTGGCCTCCCCGCCGCTGGACTTCCAGCTGGCGGACAGCTACTTCCTCATCGCGCACTTCCACTACACCGTCTTCGGCACCGTGGTCTTCGCGACGTTCGCCGGCATCTACTTCTGGTTCCCCAAGGCGACCGGCCGCATGCTCGACGAACGCCTGGGGAAGATCCACTTCTGGCTGACCTTCCTCGGCTTCCACGGCACGTTCTTCATCCAGCACTGGCTGGGCAACATGGGCATGCCGCGTCGCTACGCCGACTACCTGGACTCCGACGGGTTCACCCTGTTCAACCAGATCTCCACCGTCTCCGCCTTCGTCCTCGGCACCTCGCTGCTGCCCTTCTTCTGGAACGCACTGAAATCGTGGCACTTCGGCGAGATCGTCACCGTCGACGACCCGTGGGGCTACGGCAACTCCCTGGAGTGGGCGACCTCGTGCCCGCCGCCGCGCCACAACTTCGCCTCCCTGCCGCGCATCCGCTCCGAGCGCCCGGCCTTCGAGCTGCACTACCCGTACATGGTCGGGCGGATGCGTCGTGAAGCACACACCGGCGCCCACGACGAACGCGCAGAGACCACCCAGTCCCCGTCCCCGGCCGAGGTCCGTGAGGACCCCACCGTGATGAGAAAGGAATAGCCCCCCACCCATGTTGTTGACATGTACATGACTACCTCAACCCCCTTCCGGCTGACCACGCCCTGGCAGGGCACCGACCCCTTCCTCTTCGCCGTGTTCCACGACGACGCCTACCCCGCCGGCGACCCCGACATGGGTCCCGGCGACGCGCGTCCCGAGGGCTGGAAGATGTACCACGGGGAGAAGGTCCCCGGCTTCCCGGCGCACCCGCACCGCGGCTTCGAGACCATCACCCTCGTCAACTCCGGCCACGTCGACCACACCGACTCCCTCGGCGCCGCCGCACGCTACGGCCAGGGCGACGCCCAGTGGCTGACCACCGGCGCAGGCGTCACCCACTCCGAGATGTTCCCCCTGCTCAACGAGGACTCCCCCAACCCCCTCGAACTCTTCCAGATCTGGCTCAACCTGCCCCCGGAGTCGAAGACCGCCGCCCCCGAGTTCACCATCCAGTGGGACGAGGACATCCCCGTCCACACCACCGACGCCGGCTCCGTGCGCATCATCGCCGGCCCCCTCGACGACGTCACCCCGCTCGCCCCGCCCACCAGCTCCTGGGCCGCCGACCCCGCCAACGACGTCGCCGTCTGGCTTGTCGACGTCGCCCCGCACCAGTCCCTCACCCTCCCCGCCGCGCACACCGACGAGACCCGCCGCACCCTCTACGTCTTCTCCGGCGACGCCGTCATCGAGGGCCTCGCCGTCGCCGAGGGCTGGGGCCTGCAGCAGACCGGCCGGGAGTCCACGGAGATCACCGCCGGTGACGCACCCGTGCGTGCCCTCGTCCTGCAGGGCGTGCCGATCGGCGCCCCGGTCCACCAGCACGGCCCCTTCGTGGCCAACTCCCCCTCCGAACTGCAGGAGGCCTTCAACGAGTACCACCGCACCCGCTTCGGCGGCTGGCCCTGGCCCACCACCGAGGAGGTCTTCCCCCGCGACGCCGGCCGCTTCGCACGGTTCCCGGACGGCACGGAGCAGCGGCCCAGCTAGCCTGATGAGGCGACCAGAGCAGAGGAGTTAGCCGTGAACCTGAAGATCACACGCACCAATAATTCCCGGCTTGCTGCCCGCAGGAAGGAGCTGGAGCAGGATCTCCGGAACATCGGCTACGCCATGACTGGAGGTGTCCCCCTGACGATGAATGACGTCCGCGACCTGGCCACCCTCGGTCTCCTCTCACGCAGGGAACGCGCTCTCTACGACGAGTTCCGCCGGATCGAGCTGCTTCTCCGCAGATGACGATCCCCTGAATCTCACCTCCCAGGCCGGAGAGTTCTTCCGGACGGCCTGGGAGGTTATTCGTTCCGCGCTCCCGATCCACCCCGACGGCGCCATCAGAACTGGTGAGCCACCCGCGCGTAGATTGAGCACATGCCCACTCCCGACAACACCCACTTCTACGAGCCGTCCGCCGGCCACGGCCTGCCGCACTCCCCCTTCAACTCGATCATCGCGCCGCGGCCGATCGGGTGGATCTCGTCCCGCTCCGCCGACGGCGTGCTCAACCTCGCGCCGTACAGCTTCTTCAACGCGTTCTCGTACACGCCGCCGCTCATCGGCTTCGCGAGCATCGGCGAGAAGGACTCCGTCACCAACATCCGCGAGACCGGTGAGTTCTGCTGGAACCTCGCCACGCGGGACCTGGCGGAGGCGATGAATGAGTCGGCGCGGATCGTCGACAAGCAGGTGGACGAGTTCGCACTCGCCGGGCTGACCCCCGCGCCGTCGCGGATCATCGACGTCCCGCACGTCGCCGAGGCGCGCGTCGTCTTCGAGTGCCGCGCCACGCAGATCATCCGCCTGGAGGACGCGGCCGGCGCCCCGACGGAGACGCGGATGGTGTTCGGCGAGGTGGTGGGGGTGCACATCGACAGGGAACTGCTTGTCGACGGCATCTACCAGACCGCCCTCGCCGACCCCGTCAGTCGCGGCGGCGGTCCGGCGACCTACTTCACGATTTCCGGGGAAAGCCGTTTCGAGATGCCACGCCCGGAGGCGCGCAGGTCACAGGCGTGACTGGACAACAATCTTCACGGGCCCTAGGGTGGTCACAACTTGATAACGGGACGGTTACAAAGCCGTCACCAATCGAACACCGTGAGGATTAACCCGAACCATGAGCTACATCGGCCGCCACCGCAAGCCCAGCACCACCTCGAAGATCCAGCGTCGCCTGGCGATCGGGGCGCTGGTAGCCGGCACCGTCACCACCGCGGGCATGTCCTCCGTGTCCACCGCCGCCGCCACTGAGGCCGCCCCGGACTTCGCAGGCATGTCCTCCGCCGCCACCGGCGCGGTCACCCAGGCCGCCCAGGCCGTCCAGGTCACGCAGATCGCCGAGGCCATCGCCCCGGCACCCTCCGTCGTCCGCCCGACCACCGGCACCTTCACCTCCGGCTACGGCCCGCGCTGGGGCACCATGCACAACGGCATCGACATCGCCAACTCCATCGGCACCCCGATCTACGCCGTCATGGCCGGCACCGTCATCGACTCCGGCCCGGCCTCCGGCTACGGCCAGTGGATCCGCATCCGCCACGACGACGGCTCCGTCACCGTCTACGGTCACATGGAGACCCTCAACGTCAGCGTCGGCCAGCGCGTCTCCGCCGGTCAGCACATCGCCGGCATGGGCAACCGCGGCTTCTCCACCGGTTCCCACCTGCACTTCGAGATCCACCCGGCCGGTTCCGGCCCGGTTGATCCGGTCCCGTGGTTCGGCAACCACGGCATCTACTTCTAGTGTGAGTATCTGACAGAACACCGGGGCCCTGAAACGATCGTTTCAGGGCCCCGGTGTTCTGTCATCCCTCCCCTTTCCCCACCACTGATGGCAGGATTCTGTCCAGCAGGCGAGAAATCGGAGAAAACACATGAGGAAGACAACGGCTGCACTGGCAGGAGCACTTCTGACCCTGGGGCTCGCCAGCTGCACGGGCGACGAATCCGCAGGGCCGGCAACCATCACCAGTGTCATCACCAGTACGGCTTCACCCGTGTCGACGACGACCACGGCGAGCGACACCACGACGACAGCACAGACAGTTGTCGAGGAACCTGCTCCGCAGGGGACGGCCGGAAACCCACCTGCAACCGGGCAGCCCCGGGTCGCACCGGAAGCTCCCCCGTTCATGAACCCCGAGGACTTCGACCCCTACGGCCCGCCCAGGTTTGTTGAATGCTGGGAGAGCAACGCGGCAGTGATGTCGGACGGTTCCATCGTCACCGACACGGTAAACTGCGCGCCCTCCCCTGCAGCGCAGGACTACACCGGTGAAGCTCCCCGCGCGGACGGGTGCGTCGGACCCGCAGCCGTGTGCGGCTACTACGACGAGCACGGCAACCCCACGATGGAGGCGCCCTGACCTCGGCGTGAGTTCAAGTAGTCGTTGCAACACTTTCCCCACCGAGAGGTTGCCCGATGACCACGACAGGCCCGTTTCATTCCCTGACCGATGATGACCAGGCCCGGCTGCGTGAACTACTCACCGACGGCAGTACCGTGGCCGCCGCGGCCCGCGCACTCGGCTGCCACCACCGCCCCCACCGGTCGGTGGGCCGACAACCACCAGCCACCCGCTACCTGAACCAGCCCAGAGCCACCCTGTTGGGCGACCAACCCAGCCGACACGACCGCATCCGAGTCGACAAAGTCAACAGCGGCAAAATCACGCTGCGCTACGAAGGACAGCTACGCAAGCTCTACATCGGACGTCGTCACAATGGGCTGGCAGTACTGGCGGTATGCCTGGGACCGGAAGTCACCGTCGTGGAAAAAGACACCGGCACCATCCTGGCCTACTTCCGGATCGACCCCACCAAGGCCTACCAACGAAAAATTTCAGGGCCTCCCACCATCAACGGTGGGAGGCCCTGAAAGGAACGATGTCTCGGGACATACCGGAAGTATGTCCCGAGACATCACACTGTGCCCGGGGGGGGACTTGAACCCCCACGTTCTTGCGAACACTGGCACCTGAAGCCAGCGCGTCTGCCAATTCCGCCACCCGGGCCGGGTGGTGGTCCAGCGGGTTACCCGCCGTGTGGACTAGTACAAGATAACATGAACCAGGTACTGATGACCAAATCGCCAGGTCAGAGCATGTAAATGAGGTTCGTCACGACTCACCTGGTGCCCGGTACCCGGTCACTTCGGGTACGTTAACGGGCGATCCGCCCCCTATACTGGTGCCTATCGTGCGCGCGGGGGAGCCCCCACGCGCCATTTACTGATTACCCGGTCAGTCGGCGCCATGCCCCTGACCTCGCACAATCACGGAAAGACCCCCGGAAAGGAGGCCGCGCATCATGTCGATCATGGCCCGTATCGCCAAGCTGGACAGTGCTCTGCAGCGCGGTCTCGATAACGGTCTGGCGCTCATCTTCGGCGGAAAGGTCGTCCCGGCCGAGATCGAGGAGCTGCTGAAGCAGGAGGCGGAGGACAACCTCGTCGTCGATGACGGCGTGGTGCTGTCACCGAACGTCTTCGTGGTGGGAGTGTCGTCGAAGGATCTGGAGAACCTCTCGCAGGGCAACTCTGATCTGCCGTCGGGCTTCGCCGATCAGATGACGCGCTACTGCCGTAACCGGGGCTGGAGCACCGAGGGCCCGATGGTGGTGCGCCTGGCTGAGGAGTCGGGTCTGCACACCGGACAGCTGCGGGTGTCGTCCTACCGGGACGACTACCCGTCGGAAAGCAGTGGTTTTGAGGCCATCACCACGGACAGCACTGAATCCCAGGAGGAGACCATGAATCAGCAGGACGTGCCCACCGAACTGACGGAGATGCCGCAGAATCCGGTGGTGACGCTGCTGCTGCAGGACGGGTCCAGCCGGACGTTCCTCATCAATGAGGGGTCCAACATCATCGGCCGTTCGAATGACGCGGACTTCCGTCTGCCGGACACGGGTGTGTCGCGGCAGCACGCGGAGATCACCTGGGACGGCCATGACGCGGTGCTGGTGGACCTGGAGTCCACGAACGGCACCACGGTCAACGACACCCCGGTGGAGAACTGGCTGCTCGCCGACGGCGACGTCATCACCATGGGGCATTCCCACATCGAGGTGCGGATCGTCGATCCCGCCCGGTCCTCCGCACAGTCTGTCCGGAGGTGACAGGTGGATTCCCTCGTACTGCTGATCTTCAAGGTCGTCCTGCTCGTCCTGCTGTGGGCGTTCATCTTCGTGGCGGTCCGCGCGATGCTCAAGGACGTGCGCCTCGCTGACGGCACCGTCGCCGGCGGCATGCTCCCCGCGGTACCCCGCGGGGGGAAGCTGCCGAAGGTGACGGGGCGTCGGGAAGCGGCGAAGCAGCTGACCGTCGTCGAGGGACCACTCAAAGGCTCCCACATGGCGGTGTCCACGTTGGAGGAGGTGGTCATGGGCCGCAGCCCGGACTGCACGTTCCAGCTGGGCGATGACTTCGCCTCGGCCCGGCACGCCCGCCTGTTCCGGCGCGGGTCGGACTGGTTCGTGGAGGACCTGGACTCGCGCAACGGGACGTTCGTCGCCGGGTACCGCATCGATCAGCCCGAGCGCGTGGGCACAGGCACCGACATCAAGGTCGGCCGGACGACAGTGAGGTTGGTCCCGTGAGTCTGCAGCTGAATTTCGCCGTCGTCTCCGACCGTGGTCTGGTGCGCGGCAACAACGAGGACTCCGCCTACGCGGGTCCGCATCTGCTGGCCATCGCCGACGGCATGGGCGGGCACGCGGCCGGTGAGGTCGCCAGTCAGCTCATGGTGACGCATCTGGAGCGTCTCGACGCCGACCCGGCCGACAACGACATGCTCGCCCTGCTCGGTGGCGTCGCGGATGACGCGAACCGGGAGATCGCCGAGGCCATCCGGGAGAACCCGGAGACCGACGGCATGGGCACCACGCTCACCGCGCTGATGTTCAACGGCCGGTCCTTCGGTCTCATCCACGTCGGTGACTCCCGCGGCTACCGCCTGCGTGACGGCCGCCTGGAGCAGATCACCGTCGACGACACCTTCGTCCAGTCGCTGGTCAATGAAGGAAAGCTCGATCCGGGTGACGTGTCCTCGCATCCGCAGAAGTCGCTGATCCTCAAGGCCTACACGGGCCGCCCGGTGGAGCCGACGCTCACGGACCTCGACGCCCGCGCGGGCGACCGCATCCTCCTGTGCACCGACGGTCTCTCCGATCCGGTGACCGCCACGACCATCGAGCAGGCACTCTCCGAGGGGGCGCCGGCCGACGCCGCCCGCCGCCTCATCGAACTGGCTCTGCGTTCCGGTGGTCCGGACAACATCACGGTGGTCATCGCCGACGTCGTCGAGACGGATGAGCTTGACGACGCCGCCCGGGCCGCCCTCCCCACCACCGCCGTCACCGCGGGCGCCCTGCTGGGCGAACAGGAGGAGCCGACCCACCCGGACACCTCCGCCGGACGGGCCGCGCTGCTCTCGCGCCGCCCGCAGACGATCTCCCCCGACGGGGAGATCACCCCACAGCCGCTCACGGGTGCCCGTCCGGCACCGTCGGGCGCGCAGGAGGTGGCTGCCGTTCCGGCAGGTGATTCCGGCCGCCGGGGCAGGTTTCGCCTCCCCGCGCTGATTCTCTCGCTGCTCGTGCTCATCGGTCTGGCCGCCGGCGGCTGGTGGGTGAAGAGCACCATCGACAACTCGTACTTCATCACCACCAGTGCGGAGGACCACCTGGTCATCCAGCACGGCGTGGACTTCTCCGTCTTCGGACGGGACCTGCACACCCCGTACCAGGAGGCGTGCCTCACCAAGGAAGGTGATCTCCGGCTCGTGGACGTCGGCTCCACCGAGGACTGTTCCCCGTTCCGGCTGCTGGATCTGCCGGCGTCGGTACGCACCCAGGTCGCCGGCCTGGAGACCGGCTCCTACGACGAGGTGACGCAGCAGCTGCGGCGCCTCGCGGACCAGGCGCTGCCGGTGTGCATCGACCGGGAGAGCGCCCCCTCCGAGGGTGACGCCGAGGCGGAGGCCGCCGGCGACCTGTCCCGCCCCGGGGTCAACTGCCGGGAGGTGAAGTAGATGTCGCGCCTCCTCTCCCGCCGCACGGAGATGATCATGCTCATCCTCGCGGCGGTCGTGCTCACCGTCATGCTCGCCAGCCTGGAGCTCTCGCAGGGCAACGCCCTGACGACCGACATGCTGCAGCTCATCGGCGGTTTCATCGCGGTGTTCACCATCGCGCACGTCGCCCTGTGCTTCGCGGCGCCGAAGGCCGACCAGCTCATCCTGCCGGTGGTGGCGCTGCTCAACGGCATCGGGCTGGTGGTCATCCACCGCCTCGACCTGGCCTCCGGCACGTCGATGGCCGGGCGGCAGGTGATGTGGACGCTGGTCGGCATCGTGCTGCTCATCGGTGTGCTGGCGGTCGTCCGCGACCACAAGCAGCTGTCGAAGTACTCCTACCTGCTCGGGCTGCTGGGCCTGGTCCTGCTGGCCCTGCCGCTGGTGTGGCCGCAGCCGAATCCGGACTTCGCGGACGCCCGCATCTGGATCACCATCGGCCCGTTCTCGGTGCAGCCGGGTGAGTTCTCGAAGATCCTGCTGCTGCTGTTCTTCGCGCAGCTGCTGGCCTCGAAGCGTGCCCTGTTCAACATCGCGGGCCGCCGTTTCCTGGGGCTGGAGTTCCCGCGTCTGCGTGACCTCGCCCCGATCCTGCTGGTGTGGGCCGTGGCGCTGCTGCTCATGGCGGTGTCCAATGACTTCGGTCCGGCGCTGCTGCTCTTCTCCACCGTGCTGGGCATGATGTTCCTGGCCACCGGCCGCACGTCGTGGCTGCTCATCGGTGTCGCGCTCGTCGCCGCCGGCGGCACGGCGGTGTACCAGGTGTCGGAGAAGATCCAGAACCGCGTGGCCAACTTCCGCGACCCGATCGCCAACTACGACATCACCGGCTACCAGCCCTCCCAGGCGCTGTTCGGCATGTCCTGGGGTGGTGTCACGGGCACCGGCCTGGGGCAGGGCCACCCGGAGATCGTGCCCGTCGCGCACTCGGACTACATCCTCGCGGCCGTCGCCGAGGAGCTGGGCCTCGTCGGCATCGCCGCGGTGCTCATGCTCTTCGCGCTGCTCATCACGCGCGGTTTCCGCACGGCGCTGCAGGTGCGTGACACCTACGGCAAGCTCGTCGCGGGTGGTCTGGCGCTGACGATCGTCATCCAGGTGTTCGTGGTCACCGGCGGCATCTCGACGCTGCTGCCCATGACGGGTCTGACCACGCCGTTCATGTCGGCGGGTGGTTCCTCGCTCATGGCGAACTACATCCTCATCGGTCTGCTGCTGCGGATCTCCCATTCCGCGCGACGCCCCGTCGAGGTCGCCGCGGGTGCTCCCGCCCCGCTTGCCGACGCCGCCCCGCTCCCCGCCGGCACCAACCTCTTCGCCGCCCAGGACGCACCGGACGTGCAGGGTGGTGGGCGATGAATCGTTCCATCCGTCTCGCCGCCGCCTTCGCCCTGGTGCTCATCCTCATCCTGCTGGCCAACCTCACGTGGATCCAGGCCTTCAAGGAGGAGGACTACGCCAACAACCCGCTCAACCGGCGTGGTTTCTACGAGATGAAGTCGATCCCCCGCGGGCAGATCTCCACGGGCGGGGTCGTGCTGGCCTCCTCCGAGCAGGACGCCAACGGCTTCTACCAGCGTTCCTACCCCTCGGACTCGCCGGCGGCCTTCGCCCCGGTGACGGGTTACCTCTCGGACCAGTACGGTGCCTCGGGCCTGGAGTCCTCCTACAACGCCGTGCTCAACGGCACGGACCCGGGACTGTTCACCGCGCGCTGGATGGACACGCTCACCGGCAAGGAGACCGCGGGCGCGAACCTGGAGCTCACCCTCGACCCGGGGATGCAGCAGGTCGCCCACGACATGCTCACGGGCAACAACTACGAGGGCGCGGCCGCGGCGCTGCGTCCCTCGACGGGTGAGGTGCTGGCGATGGCGTCGTCCCCGGGCTATGACCCGAACGGCATCGTCGACCCGTCCACCGCCTCCGCGGCCTGGGCGGACGTGACCTCCCGGCCGGGCAACCCGCTGATCAACCACGCGACGCAGGACACGCTGCCGCCGGGCTCCATCTTCAAGATCATCACCACCGCCGCCGGCCTGGCCAACGACTACTCCGCCGGCAGCACGCTCACCGGCGCCCCGGAGATCACCCTGCCGGGCACCACGACGACGCTGACCAACTACGGTGGCCAGGCGTGCGCCGGGGGCGGCGACGTCACCCTGGAGACGGCGTTCTCCCTGTCGTGCAACACCGCCTTCGTGCAGCTGGCCATCGACGTCGGCCCCGACGCCGTGCGTTCCGCCGCCGACGCCTTCGGCGTGGGTGAGAAATACGACCTCGGTCTGCCCGTGTCGGGTGGCTCCCTCGGTGAGCTTCCCGACGACGCCGCGCTCGGACAGACCGCCATCGGTCAGCGCGACGTCACCATGTCGGCGCTGCAGGCGGCGGTGATGGCCGCGACGGTGGCCAATGACGGGAAGCGGATGGAACCGCACGTCGTGAAGCGGATCACCGGTGCGGACCTCAAGGAGCTGCAGACCACGCAGCCCAGGGAGATCACCCAGGCGGTGACCCCGGAGATCGCCGCACAGCTCGAGGAGCTCATGCTCGCCTCCGAGCGCAACACCGCCGGCGGGCGGGCGGGCATCGCCTCGAAGACGGGTACCGCGGAGCACGGTGGCGAGGGCACCCCGCCGCACACGTGGTACGTCGCGTACCTGCCGGACCAGGATGTGGCGGTGGGCGTCGTCGTGAAGAACGGCGGCGGCCTCGGCACCGGCGCGACCGGCGGACAGGTGGCCTCGCCCATCGGACGGGCCATCCTCGACGCGGCGGGAGGTGCCTGATGACCGACACGGACGGCCGCGAACGGCTCCAGAGCCTCATCGGCGACGACTACCGCCTGCAGTGGATCATCGGCCACGGCGGCATGTCGACGGTCTGGCTCGCCGACGACACCGTGCACGACCGCGAGGTCGCGCTGAAGATCCTGCGCCCGGAGTTCTCGGACAACCAGGAGTTCCTCGTCCGCTTCCGCAACGAGGCGGAGACCGCGGAGCTCATCGACTCCGACAACGTCGTGCGCACCTACGACTACCGCGAGATCCCCGACCCCGCGGGCCACACCTTCTGCTTCATCGCCATGGAGTACGTCCGCGGCGAGTCCCTCGCGGACCTCCTGGCGCGGGAACGCCACCTCGACGAGGCGCTGGTCCTCGACGTCCTCGAGCAGGCCGCCCACGGCCTGTCCATCATCCACCGCATGGACCTGGTGCACCGGGACATCAAGCCGGGCAACCTGCTCATCACGCAGAACGGGCAGGTGAAGATCACGGACTTCGGCATCGCCAAGGCGGCCGCCGCGGTCCCGCTCACCCGCACCGGCATGGTGGTGGGCACCGCCCAGTACGTCTCCCCGGAGCAGGCGCAGGGGCAGGAGGTCACCGCCGCCTCCGACGTGTACTCCCTCGGCGTGGTCGGCTACGAGATGCTCGCCGGCCGACGTCCCTTCACCGGCGACTCCTCGGTGTCCGTCGCGCTGGCGCACATCAGCCAGGCCCCGCCGGCCCTGTCGACGACCGTCTCCGCCGAGACCCGCGAACTCATCGGCATCGCCCTGCGCAAGGACCCGGGGCAGCGCTTCGCCGACGGCAACGAGATGGCCCTGGCCGTCTCCGCCGTCCGCCTGGGCAAGCGTCCCCCGCAGCCGCAGTCCGCGGCACTGACGGAGGTCGCGCACGAGCCCTCCCCGACCGAGGCCACCCGGATGCTCGGCGCGGTGACGCACCCCACGACGATCCGCCCGGCACAGGCCGCGGCCCCCGTGCCGCCGGCCCGGCCCCTGCCCCCGGCGGCGCCGCA
>NZ_DUOE01000130.1 GCF_012838985.1 Corynebacterium sp.
CCGGTCTCGTTGACGTAGGTCATGCCGGCCTCCAGGCGGGAGGCCACCTCCTGCGCCTGCCCGAGGTCCGAGCCGAAGACGTAGCTGCCCAGTCCGTAGGCGGTGTCGTTGGCCAGGGCGACCGCCTCATCCACGTCGGCCGCGCGGTAGAGGATGGCCACCGGCCCGAAGATCTCGTTGCAGCCCAGGTCGGAGGCGGGGTCGACGTCGGTGAGCAGGGTCGGCTCGAGGAAGGCACCGGGGCGGTCGATCGGCCGACCGCCGACGGCCACGGTGGCGCCGCCGTCCGCGAGGCGTGCCACGATCTCGTCGCGCGCCTCGAGCGAGGAGAGCGGCCCCACCTTCGCGTCCGGGTCGTCCCACTCCCCGACCGGCAGGCCGCCGATGCGCTCCCGGAGGAACTCCAGGGCCCGCTCGTAGAAGGGCTCGAGCACGATGAGGCGCTTCGGCGCGTTGCACGCCTGCCCGGCATTCGCCATGCGGGCGCTGACGTAGCGGCCGAGCACCTTCTCCAGGTTGTGGTCGTCGAGGACGATGAAGGGGTCGTTGCCGCCGAGTTCGAGGACGGTCTTCTTGTGGTGTGCGCCCGCCTGCTCCGCGACGGCCGCCCCCGCCTCCTCCGAACCCGTCAGCGAGACCGCGGCGATACGCGGGTCCGCGATGAAACCCGCCATCTGCGAGCCGGAGGCCCGGACGTTGTGGAAGACACCGGCGGGGAGGCCGGCGTCGAGAAGCACGTCCTCACAGGCCTGCGAGGACAGGGGGCAGATCGACGCGTGCTTGAGCACGAGTGCGTTGCCGAGCAGCAGGTTCGGCGCCGCCCAGCGCGCGACCTGGTAGTACGGGAAGTTCCACGGCATGATGCCGAGGACGACACCGAGCGGGTCCTTCCGCACGAAGGTCCGCAGCGCACCCTGGGCGGGCAGTTCCTGATCCGCGAGCAGCGCGTGGGCGTTCTCGGCGTACCAGTCGTAGATGTCGGCGACGAGCCGCAGCTCACCGAGCCCCTGGCGGCGCAGCTTGCCCATCTCCCGGCCGATGAGCGCGGCGAGTTCCTCGGCGCGCTCGCGGTAGAGGGCGGCGGTACGACGCAGGACGGCGGCGCGCTCCTCGAGCGGGGTCGCGCGCCACTCACGCTGCGCGGTGACTGCGCGGGTGAGGAGGGCGTCGCGGTCGGCGTCGTCGAAACGCGGGAACGTCTCCTCGGTCTCGCCGGTACTGGGGTTCTGGAGGGCAACAGTCGTCATGCCCCCATCTTTACCCTTCGAGCAGGCTCTTCCGCAGGCGCTCGTCCTTGGCCTCCACCTCAGCGGCCATGGTGGCCTGGTACTGCGCCATCTTCTCGACGAGCGCCGGGTCGCCCGCACCGAGCATCCGCACGGCCAGCAGTCCGGCGTTCTTGGCGCCGCCGATGGAGACGGTCGCCACCGGCACACCGGCGGGCATCTGCACGATCGACAGCAGGGAGTCCATGCCGTCGAGGTCGGCCAGCGCACGCGGCACACCGATGACCGGCAACGGCGTCGCGGCGGCCACCATGCCCGGCAGGTGGGCGGCGCCACCGGCGCACGCGATGATGGCCTTCAGGCCGCGCTCGTGGGCGGACTTGGCGTAGCTGAGCATGCGCTCCGGGGTGCGGTGCGCGGACATGACGCCGACCTCGAAGGGGACGCCGAACTCGGCGAGCGCCTCAGCGGCGGGGGCGATGGTGGGCCAGTCCGAATCCGAGCCCATGATGATGCCGACAAGCGGGGACATTGTTCTCCTTTAAGCGGTGTAGCCGTCAGCCCAGCGGGCGTTGACGAGGTAATCGGCGGCGAGGTTCGCTTCCCGACGCACGCGTCCCAGCTCCTCACCCGACATGTTCACGTGGCCGATCTTGCGGCCCGCGCGGTACGACTTGCCGTACATGTGGATCTTGGCCTGGGGGAAGCGGGCGTGGACGTCGAGCATACGCTCGGCCATCGGCTTCTCCGGATCGGTCTGACCGCCGAGGACGTTCGCCATGACGGTGACCGGGGCGGTCTGCTCGACAGACCCCAGCGGCCAGTCCAGGACGGCGCGCAGGTGCTGCTCGAACTGGCTGGTCACACAGCCGTTCTGGGTCCAGTGGCCGGTGTTGTGGGGGCGCATGGCCAGCTCGTTGACGGCGATGGCCGGCTCGCCGTTCTCATCGCGGTACTCGAAGAGCTCCACGGCCAGGACGCCCGTGACACCGAGTTCCTGCGCGATGGTGACGGCCAGGTCGCGGGCCTGCTGCCCCAGTTCCGGGGACAGGTCCGGGGCGGGGGCGACGGCCTCGGTGCAGATGCCGTCGGTCTGGACGGATTCCACGACCGGCCACGGCTGGACCTGGCCGGAGGGGCGGCGGGCGACCATGGCGGACAGCTCGCGGACGAGTGCCACCTTCTTCTCGGCCATGAGGGGGGTGCCGGCGTCGAGAAGCTCCTGCACGAGGGACTCCAGCTCGGAGGGCGCGGGGAACCACACGCCGTGGCCGTCGTAGCCGCCGCGGCGGGCCTTGAGGCAGACAGCGCCGTCGACGGAGTCGGAGAAGGCGCGGGCGTCCGCGACGGAGTTGATGGCGGCGAAGGGCGGGACCGGGGCGCCGATCTCCTGCAGCCGCTCGCGCATGACCAGCTTGTCCTGGGCGTTGACCAGGGCGTCAGGGCCCGGCTGGACGTTGACGCCCTCGCTGATGAGCTGGTGCAGGTGCTCGGTGGGGACGTGCTCGTGGTCGAAGGTCATGACGCTGGCGCCCGCGACGGCGGTGCGCAGGTCATCCAGGTCGGTGTAGTCCCCGAGGACGACGTCCGCCGCGACCTGGGCCGCGGAGGAGTCGGGGGCGCCGGCGAGCAGGCGGATCGACTGGCCGAGCTCGATCGCCTCCGTCTGCATCATGCGGGCCAGCTGGCCGTCGCCGATGACGGCGACGACCGGCATGCCGGGGACGTGGGCATTCGGGTTTCCTGCAGGTTCAGTCACGGCCATAACTATAGTCAGCGGGCGGGGTTTCCCAGAAGTGCGTCCGTCAACAGCGGGCCCGCGCCTGGCCGTGTGGCCGTGTGGCCGGACACCGGTCACCAGTGCCGTGCCGGAGGCAGGGACTCCCCGATCATCGCCGCGACCCGCTTCGCGCGGGGCACGTCCGGGAAGTAGAGGGGCCGGTCGTAGCCGATGATGGCCAGGAAGATCCCGTTGCGACGCCGCTGGACGGAGCGGATGTCCTGGAAGGGGATGGAGTCGGTGCGGGAGCCGAACTCCCCGGCGCGCACCACGAGGCGCTGGTCGGTGACCACGAAGCGGCGGCGCCGGGCCTTGAGCAGCGGCAGGACGAAACGCCAGACGGCGAGCAGCAGCCAGACAAGGAGGACGGCGTTGCGCAGCTGCGGGTCCGTGTCCATCCCCGGCTGGTCGAGCCAGCCGATGAGCATCCAGCTCAGGCCGGTGACGAGGATGAGTTCCAGGGTCGGGAAGGTGAGGGTGTGCAGCGGCGACGTGAGGTCGGCGCGCACCACCTCCCCCTCAACCGGTCGGAACAGTGCCATGGGCGCGGATCCTACTCCTCTAGTAAGCGGTGTCGGTACGGCGCAGGTGGGTGACGTCGCCGGCGGAGATGAGGTGACGGTCGCCGTCGGTGTCGAGCAGGTCGAGGCGGCCGTCCGAGGCGATGTCGGCGACGGTGCCGAAGAGCTCACCGGTGGGGGCCTCGACACGCACGGGCTTGCCTATGGTGATGCATTCACGTCGGTAGTCGTCCATGAGGGTGCGGTCGCCGCTGGCCCACTGGGTCAGGCGCCGGTGGAGGGCCTCCAGGACGGCGACGGTCACGTCCTCGGTGCCGACCTCGACGCCCTCCAGTGCCAGGGAGGTGGCGTGGGGGACGGGGAGCTGCTCCTGCGTCAGGGACACGTTGACGCCCAGGCCGACGACGATGCGGGGGTCCTCGGGGAAGCCGGCGCCTTCGGCGAGGATGCCGCACAGCTTGCGTCCGTCCCACAGGACGTCGTTGGGCCACTTGAGTTCCGGCCCCTCCTCCACACCCGCGACGGCCCGGACGGCGTCGAGGACGGCCAGGCCCGCGGCCAGCGGCGCGGTGCCCAGGCGGTCGAGCTCGGCGGCGGTGGGCCGGAGGAGGACCGACATGATCGACTGCGCCCCGCGGGGTGAGACCCAGGGGCGGCCGAGGCGGCCCCGGCCGGAGGTCTGTTCCCCGGCCACGAGGGCGGAGAAGGCGGGGGCGGTGGTGTCGGCGAGGAGGTCGGCGTTGGTGGAGCCGGTGGTGTCGACCCAGCGGACCTGGGCGTACCGGGGAAGACGCGCGGAGAAGGAGGCGGAAGTCACGGGGACCAGCCTAACCCGTCACACGCGCCACTTCCGACACGCCGTTGTTTCGCGGAAAAAACTAGAACCACCTGCGAAAACACAATAAGTGACCGGCATCACACCACTTTCGTTATGGAAACTAGCCGCAAAGAGGTCTACACTCCCAAAACATGACCATTTCCTCACCTTTGACGGACCTGTCCGAGCTGACCGACGTCACCACCACCGCCGGCAAGATCGCCGACCTGAAGCGTCGCCGTGCCGAGGCCACCTACCCGATGGGTGAGAAGGCC